>JAGQRO010000109.1 GCA_020425315.1 Hyphomonas sp.
CAGGCTTCAAGGTGATCATCGCGGGTGCCGGCGGCGCGGCGCATCTGCCAGGGATGACCGCGTCCATGACGCCCCTGCCGGTGCTGGGCGTGCCAGTCCAGTCGAAGGCCCTGAAGGGGCTCGACAGCCTGCTGTCGATTGTCCAGATGCCGAAGGGCGTGCCGGTAGGCACGCTGGCCATCGGGGAACCAGGAGCCGCCAATGCCGGCCTGCTGGCCGCTTCCATCGTGGCGCTTGAAGACGAGGGCGTCGCCGCCCGGCTCGACGATTTCCGCCGCAGCCAGACCGAAAGCGTAGCCCAGGCGCCGGAGGGATGAGCCTCATCGCCCCCGGCAGCGTGATCGGGATCCTCGGCGGCGGCCAGCTCGGCCGGATGCTGGCCAATGGCGCCCAGCGGCTGGGTTTCGACGTCGACATCTACTGCCCGGAAGAAGACGCCCCGGCGACCCGTGTATGCCGGCGCCACTGGAAAGGTGCCTATGCCGACGCCGCCCTGCTGACGGAATTCGCGCGTGCCTGCGATGTCGTCTCGCTCGAATTCGAGAATATTCCCGTCGCTGCCGTCGAAATCATCGAGGCTACCGGCACGCCGCTGCATCCCGGCGCGAAATCGCTCGCCGTCTCCCAAGACCGCGGTGAAGAGAAGGCCTTCCTCAATTCCATCGGCATCGCCACCGCCGAATACCGGCTGATCGATTCAGACGCCGACATCGCACCGGCCCTCGCGGCGCTGGGTGGCAAGGCCCTCTTGAAGACCCGCCGCGAAGGCTATGACGGCAAGGGTCAGGCATGGATCCGGTCGCCCGACGATGTTGCCGGCGCCTGGGAACGTGTCGGCGGTGCGCCCTGCGTCCTGGAAGCGGCCATTTCCTTCGAACGGGAAATCTCGGTTCTCGTCGCCCGCTCCAGCACGGGCGAAACTGCAACCTGGGCCCCGCCGCACAATGTGCATCTCGATGGCATCCTTGCGACTTCCACGGCGCCTTCCGGCCTGCCGCTGGAGATCGAACATGACGCCCGCGAACAGGCCATCATGCTGGTCGATGCGCTCGGCCATGTCGGTGTGCTGGCGCTTGAATTCTTCGTGTTGCCGGACGGCACCCTGCTCGCCAATGAGTTCGCCCCCCGGGTCCACAATTCCGGGCACTGGACGCCCGAAGCCTGCCGCACCGGTCAGTTCGAGCAGCATATTCGCGCCATTTGCGGCTGGCCGCTGGGCGATACGCTCCGGATGTTCGACGCCGAAATGGTCAACCTGATCGGCGAGGCCGGCCTGATTGCACCCAGCCATCTTGAACCCGGCGACGTGCTGACGCTCTATGGCAAGCGCGACGCCCGGCCCGGCCGCAAGATGGGCCACATCACTCGCCTCCTCGCGCCCCGGAAGGACTGACCCGATGCTGCTCCCCGTTTCCACCTGGCAGGACATCGATTCCTGGCTGAAGAAATCCCGCACCATTCTCATTCCCATCGGCTCGATGGAACAGCATGGACCGAACGGCTTCATCGGCACCGATGCGCTGTGCCCGGAGATCATTGCCCGGCACGCCGAAAGCCTTGCGCCGGAGGATGTGCTTGTCGGGCCGACCTTCTCGGTTGGCTGCGCGCAGCATCATCTCGGCTTTCCCGGCACGATCACGATGCGCCCCTCGACCATGATCGCGGCGATGGTCGACTGGACCGAAAGCCTGATGCGGCATGGCTTCCAACGGCTCTACTGGCTGAACGGCCATGGCGGAAACATCGCCACGATCGAAGCCGCCTTCTCCGAAATCCACGCCCGACGCAGCTTCGATCTGCGCGGCGCCGACAACCGCCCCGGCCTCACCCTGAAGCGGCGCGACTGGTGGGATTTTTCCGGTGTCATGAGGCTCTGCAACGAGCTCTACCCTGTCGGCCATGGCAGCCACGCGACGGCCTCGGAAGTCTCCGTGACCTATTACGGCTATCCGGACCGCGCCCGCTACGAAGTCGAGATGAGCCCGAAGATCGCGCCGAACGGAACCATCGGCGACGCGGTGCAGTACCGACGCGACTTTCCCGATGGCCGGATCGGCTCCGACCCGACGCAGTCGACTGCTGAACATGGTGAACGCATTGTAAAGGTCGCCGCGCAGGCTGTTCTGGATGAAATCCGCCGATTTGCGGCCTGATTTCCTGCACACCGTCGCCGCCGCTTGGCTGGCCATGCCGGTCGAAGGGCGGTATCAGAATCGGGTATCCGGAACACAAGGCGTCTGACCCAGAGAATGCTCGACATTCGGAATCTGGAAAAAACCTTCAACGCCAAGCGTGCCGTGCAGGGCGTGTCCTTCACGCTGGAGAAAGGCACGGTTCTCGGTTTTCTCGGCCCGAACGGTGCCGGCAAGTCCACCACGATGCGGATGATTGCCGGGGTGCTGGAGCCGGATTCCGGCGATGCCCTGATCGACGGCAAGTCCATCGTTGAAAACCGCCGCGCGGCGCAGGCCGCCCTCGGCTACCTGCCGGAAGGCGCCCCGCTCTACGATGACATGACCCCGCCGGAATTCCTGACCTTCATGGCGGCGGCGCGGAAGATCGAGCGCGGCCAGCGCAAGGATGCAGTCGAGCGGGCCATTGCGGATGCACGCATCAACACCGTCTCGGGCCAGAAGATCGGATCACTGTCGAAAGGCTATCGCCGCCGCGTCGGCCTGGCCGGGGCGATCCTGCATGACCCGCCCGTCCTGCTGCTGGACGAGCCGACCGATGGCCTCGACCCTAACCAGAAGCGGGCCGTGCGTGCCCTCATCGCCCGAATGGCGCCCCAGAAGGCGATCCTGATCTCGACGCATACGCTGACCGAAGTGCCGGCAATGTGCACGCGCGCCATCGTGGTCGACCGGGGCCGCATCGTTGCCGACGGCACACCGGACGAGCTTGCCCGCAAGTCCGAGGACGGAACACTGGAAAGCGCCTTCACGCGCCTGACCGATCAGGCGGAGGCGAATGCGGAATGAATGTGCTGCAAGACCAGTTGGGCGGCTTCGGCGCGACCTACCGGCGTGAGCTCAGCGCCTATTTCGCAACGCCGATGGCTTATGTCTTTCTCGCCGTCTTCCTGCTGGCCCTCGGCGTCTTCACCTGGGAAGCCGGCCGGTTCTTCGATACGGGATCGGCAGACCTGTCGACCTTCTTCGTCTGGCACCCCTGGCTCTACATGATCTTCCTGCCCGCCCTCGCCATGCGCCTGTGGGCGGATGAACGCAGCGCTGGAACGGACGAGCTTCTCCTGTCCCTGCCGCTCGGCATGCCGGGCCTCGTTCTCGGGAAACTTTGCGCGGCCTGGACGGTCGCTGCCGTGGGCCTCGTCCTCACCTTCCCGATGTGGATCACGGTAAATTTTCTCGGAGAACCGGACAATGCCGCCATCCTGCTGACTTATCTCGTCAGCCTGCTGATGGCCGGGGCGTATTTGTCCATCGGGTCCGCCGTCTCCGCCCTGACCGGCAGCCAGGTCACCGCCTTTGTCATCAGCGTCGTGATTGCGTTCGCCTTTACCGCTGCAGGCTGGCCGATTGTCCTGTCCACCGTGAAGAATTTGTTCGGCCCCGCCACGGCAGACCTTGTGGCGCAGTTTTCCTTCCTCACCCAGTTCGAAGGTGCCCAGCGCGGCGTTCTGGAGTTCCGGGCGGTGATGTTCTTCCTCGGCTTCACCGCCTTCTGGGCTGTCCTCAACGGCCTCTGGGCATCCCGGCAGAGGCTCGGCTGAGATGAAGTCGCGGACCTATCTTCTTGGCGCCACCGTCCTGATGAGCGTGATCTTCGTCTCGGCAAACCTGCTGACGCAAAAAGTGCTGGCGGGTGCGCAGATTGACTTCACCGAGAACGGGCTCTTCTCCCTGTCAAAGGCGACGCGCCACACCCTGACCGAAATTGCAGAGCCGATTGACCTGACACTGGTCTATTCCCGCAGCGTCGGACAGGACTATCCGGCCGTACGCGCCTATGCTGCGCGGATCCGCGAACTGCTCCAGGCCTACCAGGCCGGATCGGGCGGCAGGGTTCGCGTCCGTGAGATCGATCCGTCTCCCTTCTCCCCAGCCGAGGACGAGGCGCTGGCCGCCGGCATCACGGCACTCGACACGAATGGCGACGACCCGCTCTATTTCGGCATCATCGGACGCAATACGATCGACGACGAACGGATCATCCCCTTTCTCGCGCCGGAGCGCGAAGTGACGCTGGAATATGACCTCACACGGATGATCGCACGGCTCGACGATCCGGACCCGCCGCGCGTCGGCATCCTGACCAGCCTGCCGGGCATGGCCGCGCCTGACAGCCAGGGAGGATACACGCTCCTGCAGGACATCGCCCGTTCATTCGAGATCGTGCAGGTGCCGGAGGACTTCCAGTCCTTGCCGACGAATTTAGACGTGCTTCTCGTCGCCCACCCGCCGGCCCTGTCGCGCCGGCAGGAATGGCTGGTGGACCAGTATGTGTTGCGCAAGGGGAGGGCCGTCTTCCTGGTCGATCCTGCCGCCAAGACCGCCGTGGCACAGGGCCCGTTCGACATCAGCATGGCTGAAGGCACCTCCACACTTGGCCTGCTCGGCGAGACCTGGGGCGTGACCCTGTCAGAGGACGCCGTGGCGGATGCGGCCGGGGCCCTGACCGTGCCGGTCGACATGGGCGATGGCCGCGTCGAGGAACAGGCCCACCCTTTGTTCATCGGCGCGCCGGCCGGCGACATGAACCAGGATGATCTGATCACGGCAGACCTGACACGGATCATCAATTTCGGAGCGCCCGGCGCCCTGCTCGAATCTGATCATCCGGCAGGCGTTATCTGGTCGCGGCTGATCGAGACCGGTCCCAGCCCATCCTATGTCGACGCGTCCGAGGCGCTGGGTGACATGAAGCCTTCGGATGTCCTGAAGGCCTACGAGACAGAGCCGGCCCCCCTGACGCTTGCCGGGCGCCTGTCCGGGCATCTCAGGACGGCCTTCCCGGCTGGCCCGCCGGCGTTCGAGGAACCGGAAGATCCCGTCATGGCGGAACTTGCGCGGGCAGAAGCCGCGACTGCGCCGCCGCATATTTTCGAAAGCGAAACCGATGCCGAGCTCGTCTTCGTCTCGGATGTCGATTTCATCGCGAACGACTTCTACATCATCCCCGGCCGCGAGATCGCCGTGGCCGACAATGGAGCGCTGGTCCTGAACGCGCTCGATGCGCTGGCCGGCGGCGGGGAACTCTCGCGCCTGCGGTCTCGCGCGCCCAGCCTCAGGCCGATGTCCCGGATCGACGACATGCGTGCCTCTGCCGAGGCAGTCTATTTCCGTCAGCAGGCGGAACTCGAATCCAGCCTGGCGACCGCCCAGGACCGCCTGTCCGAGCTCCAGCAGATCGGTTCGACAGACGGCTTTTTCGAAGGCGATGCAGAGGCGGACCTGACCGATGAGGAACGCGCCGAGCTCGCCGAATTGCGCGAACGCATCGTAGAGCTGCGCGGGCGCCTGCGCGCCATCGAGCGGGACTACAGGCACGATATCGACCGGCTGGAGGGCACGCTCAAGGCGATCAACATCTGGGGCGGGCCCCTGCTTGTTGCACTTGCCGGGCTGCTCGTGTGGCGCCGCCAGCGGTCGAAGGCGCGGAGGCCGGCATGACGACGGATACCCGTTCCGAACAGCGCCGGCGCCGGCTGCAGCTGATGGGAGCCGCCGCTTTCCTGCTGACAGCTCTGGCAATCATCATGTCGCTGGATCTCGGCCGGGCGAAGCCGGACCTCGGGCGCCAGGGACAGTCGGTGCTGCCGGAGTTCGCTTCGGTCAGGGCCGATGCCGCCGAGATCCGCATCACGCTGGCGGACGAATCCTACAAGCTGATCAACAGCGCCAATGGCTGGACGCTGGATGGCACAAGCGGTTACCCGGTGCGCGCCGACCGTCTGGCAGAGCTCGCCTCGGGCCTCGGCGCCCTCACCTGGGGCGAAGGGCGAACACGCGATCCCGGCAAGCTGAACCGCATCGGCCTCGGCGATCCGCGAGACGGAGGCACTGGCGCCCTGATCGAGATCGCCAATGAGAATGGCGACGTAACCGCCGCCATCATTACCGGCCGCAAGGGAGACCATCTCTATGCCCGGCGGCCCGATGAGATGCAGGCCTACCAGGTCACCGGCGACCTGCCGCCGCTGTTCAATCGCGACGCCTGGCTGGATCTCAATATCATCGACATCAATCCGGACGCCGTCTCGGCCGTGCGCCTCTATGACCGTTCCGGCGAAAGCCTCTACCTGCAGCGCGCCGTGGGCACCAGCGAGCGCAATTTCCGGCCCGGCCCGCCCTATCAGGATTTCCGGCTGGTCAGCCGGATCGCGGCCTCAACCCCGGCGCTGGCGCTGACGCGGTTCCAGCCGATCGGCGTGAAACCCGCCAGCGAGCTGACCACCCGTCCGGCCGGGCGCCACATTACCGAAACCCATGACGGGCTCGAAGTGGACCTTCAGGCCTATCGGGAGCCGGACGGCTTCTTCGTCACGCTGCGCGCCATCGAAGCTGGCGAAGGGGCCCAGCGCGGCAGCACGATCAATGAGAAAGCCGAAGGCTGGGCTTTTGAAGTGTCCGAGTATGACTGGAACGATTTCACGCCCGCCATCTCGACTATTGTGAGACCGCCCCTGCCCGCTACCCCGTCGGAATAAGCCGGGAACCCTCAGGGCTGCAGTGGCAGGGTGGCGAGGACCGGGCCGAAACCGGCCTCCTGCACCACCAGAACGCAATGCGACAGGCATTCGGGCAGGTCGAGCCGGGTGCGCCCGCCAAGCCAGGGGCCCAGTTCCTTCACGCGCGTCACCGGATGGATCATGTCGGTCGTATTGTCCTCGCCATCGAGATAATCGATGAACCAGATATCGGTGAGGCCGCGCACCGGCCCATCGAGTTCGGCACCGCCCGCCTTATGCACCAGCGAGACTTCCCCCGCCGATCCCGATTTCATCTCGTCCAGCGTCTGGTTCACCTTGGCCGGCTTGTTGCCGGCGCATTGTGCCGTGCCGTTGTAGACGGTCTGTGGCGTGTAGGGGCCGCGCAGGCCGAACCGGTCGACATAGCCGCGCTGGCGGTCTTCGGATTCCGACATCGCCATCGGGTCCTTGTCGCCAAGATAGTCCCAATAATCGACCGACCAGGTCAGGATCAGCACGTCATCGCGCTGGGACTCGACCTCTTTCAGCGTGTCATGCGCCTTCGGGCAGGCCCGGCAGTTCTGCGACGCGAACAGCTCGATCAGGACCGGCGACTCGGCCGCCGCGAGCGGGGCCGGCGCGAAGCCGAGCAGGGCCAGGAGAAGGAGGGACAAGCGTTTCATGTAGTCCTTCTATAGATCAGCCTTGGGTGCACAACACAATCACAGGGGTGTGAGCTCTGCAAAAACCCCCGCAGCTGCGGGCTGCGGGGGCTTGATTGGACAGATTTCCGGCGCGCCTCAGGCGGCTTCCCGCGCCAGATTGCGCAGCACATAGTGCAGGATGCCGCCATTACGGTAGTAATCGAGCTCGTTCTCGGTATCGATGCGGACAACCGTCTTGGCCACTATGGTCGATCCGTCTTCGCGGGTGATCGTCACGTCCACCGCCTGGCGGGGCTTCAGATCGTCGATGCCGGTGATCGTCACCTGCTCCTTGCCGGTCAGGCCGAGGGCCTTGGCGCTTTCGCCTTCCGCAAACTCCAGCGGCAGGACGCCCATGCCGATGAGGTTTGAGCGGTGGATCCGCTCGAAGCTGCCGGCGATCACGGCGCGGACTCCGAGCAGGACGGTGCCTTTGGCAGCCCAGTCACGCGAGGAGCCATTGCCGTAGAGGTCGCCGGCGAAGATCACCAGCGGCGTGCCTTCGGCTTCGTACTTCATGGCGGCATCATAGATCGCCATCTGTTCGCCGTCCGGATAGTGGACCGTCACGCCGCCTTCGACGCCCGGCACCATCTGGTTCTTGATACGGATGTTGGCAAAAGTGCCGCGCATCATGACTTCATGGTTGC
>JAGQRO010000002.1 GCA_020425315.1 Hyphomonas sp.
CTTCTATTTCGGCACCAAGTATTCCAAGCCCATGAAGGCCGAAGTGCAGGGGCCGGACGGGCAGATGGTGCCGGTGCAGATGGGCAGCTATGGCATCGGCGTCTCGCGTCTTGTCGGCGGCATCATCGAAGCCTGCCATGACGAGAACGGCATTGTGTGGCCCGAAGCCGTGGCGCCGTTCCAGGTCGGCATCATCAATATGCGCGCGGGCGACGCGGCCTGCGACGCGGCATGCGCAGATGCCTATGCGAAGCTGGAAGCGGCCGGCATCGACGTGCTGTATGACGACACGGATGACCGCGCCGGCGCGAAGTTCGCCCGCATGGACCTGATCGGCCTGCCCTGGCAGATTGTGATCGGCCCCAAGGGCCTTGAGAAGGGCGTTGTGGAAGTGAAGTGCCGCAAGACGGGCGAGAAGTCCGAGCTGGCGCTGGCCGATGCACTGGCGAAGGTGGCGCCTGCATGAGCGGCGCGGCCGGCCCCTTCGGCAAGCTGGAGCGCACGCTGGCGTGGCGCTACCTGCGCGCGCGGCGCGAGCATGGCGGGGCCAGCCTTATCTCGATCATCTCCTTCATCGGCATCTTCTTTGCCGTTGCGGCGCTGATCATCACCATGTCGATCATGAGCGGCTTCCGCTCCACCCTTCTGGACGCGCTGCTGGGCGGCCAGCCGCATGTCTATGCCGTGGTCAATTCGTACACGGAAGCCGAAGCAGAGGATTTCGCAAGGCAGATCGAGCGCGTGCCGGGCGTTACCAGCGTGTCGCCCTATATCGAGGAATATGTCCTCGTCACTGCCAATGGCCGCAAGACCGGCGCCGCCGTGCGCGCGCTGCGGGCCGAAGACCTGAAGGCGCTGCCCTTCCTGGAGGATGGCGGCGAACACGCCATCGAGGCCGGCTTCGGCGAAGGCAGGAATGGCGGCAATGTCATCATGATGGGCGCCTTCCTGGCGGCGGGCCGCGAAGGCCTCGGCGTGCGCCCCGGCGACCAGGTGGAGATCATCACCTCGCAGACCAATTCTGGCGTGATGGGCGCCACGCCCCGCTCGAAGACCTATACGGTGGGCGAGATCTTTTCCACCGGCAGCGTCGAGCTCGACCTGGCATACATCTTCATGCCGATGGAGCAGGCACAGATCCTGTTCCAGCAGAAGGGCCACTACCAGATGCTGGATATCCGGCTGAAGGATCCCGACAAGACGCATGAGACCATGGCCGGCATCGCCGAGGCGACGGGCAACGCCCTCTACACGTTCGACTGGAAGAGCCAGCGCGCGGCCTATTTCAACGCCCTGAAAGTGGAGCGCACCATGGTGCGCCTGCTGGTCATGGTGATCATGGCAATTGCCACGCTCAACATCATCGTCGGCGTGGTCATGCTGGTGAAGAACAAGGCGCGTGACATCGCCATCCTGCGTACCATCGGCCTCGGCCGGGGCGGGGTGATGCGGGTGTTCCTGATGGTTGGCACCGTGCTCGGTACGCTGGGCGCGCTGCTTGGCATGGGCGTCGGCGTGCTGTTCATCCTGAACATCGGTGCCATCGAAGCCTTCATCAACTTCTTCATCGACGGCAAAGTGTTTGACGCGGAGACCTATGGCCTTGATCATCTGCCCGCTGTGCTCGACTGGTGGGATGTCATCTCAACCGGCGCCTATGCGCTGTTGATGTCCATGGCCGTGTCGATCATTCCGGCCTGGTGGGCCTCACGGCAGGATCCTGTCAGTGCGCTGAGGTTCGAGTGATGGCGGCGCCGGTTCTCGAACTTGCGGGCATTCACCGCGTCTACCGTACCGCGGCGGGCGAGCTCAACGTGCTGAATGGCGCGGACCTGAAGCTGGAAGCCGGCGAACTCGTCGGCCTTGTCGGCCCGTCCGGCTCGGGCAAGTCGACCCTGCTGCACACCGCCGGCCTGCTGGAGCGCCCGGAGGAGGGCGCCGTTCTCCTCGACGGCGTTGACTGCCTGAAGCTCGACGATGCCGGCCGCACGGCCATGCGCCGCTCGCGCATCGGCTTCGTCTACCAGTTCCA
>JAGQRO010000110.1 GCA_020425315.1 Hyphomonas sp.
TATGGGTGCCCTTCTCGATGACGAGGCCTTCGACCTGGTGGAACATCGGCGTGTGCGTCGCGTCCCAGTCATTGCGATAGACCCGGCCCGGCACGAGGATACGGATGGGCGGCTTCTCTTCCATCATCACGCGCACCTGCACCGGCGAGGTATGCGTGCGCAGCACTTTGGGCAGATTCCCCTCCAGCGCCTTCATGAAGAACGTGTCGTGGGTCTCGCGGGCCGGGTGGCCTTCGGGGAAGTTCAGCGCGGTGAAATTGTGCCAGTCGTCTTCCACGTCCGGGCCCTCGGCCACGGTGAAGCCCATGTCGCCGAAGATCGCCGCGATCTCCTCGAACACCTGCATCACCGGATGCTGCGCGCCGGCCCTCGGGCCCGGCGACGGCGGCAGGGTCAGGTCCAGCGTCTCGGAGGCGAGCTGTTTCTCCAGCGCAGCGGCTTCCAGTTCGGCCTTGCGGGCCTTCACGGCGTCGTCGACGCGGGTCTTCAGCGCGTTCAGCTTGGGGCCGTTTTCCTTGCGCTCTTCCGGGCTCATCTTGCCCAGCGAGCCCATCAGGCCGGAAATCCGGCCCTTCTTGCCCAGTTCGGCAACGCGTACCGCGTCCAGCGCCTCAAGGTCGCCGGCGGCGGCCACGGCGGCCAGCGCCTCTTTCTCGATGGTCGTAATCTCGGACAAGGTCTTGCCCCTTATCTGGTCCAGCGGGCTTTGTAGGCGCTTCGCGGGATCATGCAATTCTTCAAATGGAAAAGCCCGGCACGCCGGCCGGGCTTTGCTCACTGGGGTCGGCAGGCGCCCTTTCGGGCCTCTGCCGGCGGCGCGGGGCTCGCGAGAAGGCTTACTTGCCGGCAGCCTTCTTGCGGGCGGTACGCGCACGCTTGGTGTTGCCAAACACGCGGACTTTCGCGCGCTTGCCGAGATTGGCACGCCAGGTTGCGTTGCGGCGCTTGTTGCGCGGCTTCTTGGCCGGGTGCAGCACGGAATTCGGGGACTTCGACATCGGAGTGTTCCTGTCTGGTCTTTATATCTTAGGCGAGCGCGGCTTTGGCCTGGGCCACGAGGGCACCGAAGGCCTCCGGGTCCTTGATGGCGATGTCCGACATGACCTTGCGGTCAACCTCGATGCCAGCCTTGGTCAGGCCGTTGATGAAGGTCGAGTAGTTCATGTTCTCGTCGTGGATGCGGACAGCGGCATTGATACGCTGGATCCAGAGCGAGCGGAATTTCCGCTTCTTCACCTTGCGGCCGACATAGGCGTACTGGCCGGCTTCCCAGACGGACTGGTTGGCGATGCGGAACGTGTTCTTGCGGCGGTTGCGGAAGCCCTTGGCCTGTTTCAGGATTTTCTTGTGGCGGGCGTGGGCGGGTACTTTAGCGCGGGAGCGGGGCATCTGAGCCTCCTTCTTTCAAGATCGGTGTGACTGCGAGGATCGGCTCAGAGGCCGTACGGCAGATACTTTTTCACGCGGGCTTCATCGGCCTTGGCGCCGAGGGACGTGCCCCGGTTCTGGCGGATGTATTTCGCGTTGTGGCTGATCAGGCGGTGACGCTTGCCGGCGACGCCATGCTTCAGCTTGCCTGTGGCCGTGATCTTGAAGCGCTTTGCAGCGGCCTTCTTGGTCTTCATCTTCGGCATTTCAGTCTCCTGTTCGGTGGAGCTCACACCCTTGCGGGCGGCCCGGTTGTCATGAGCAAGGGGGCATGCCGTTCGCCCGCATCGCTCGGAAGTGGCGGCTTATGGCGGATTGCGGGAGGGGAATCAAGGGGTCTGAGCTGCTGGAAATGCAGGCGGTGAGGGGAAAGCGCGCGCCGTCAGTTAAAGCCGGAAATCGTGCAGGATGACGGGCCGGCCGCCGCCTCGGACCCGGGGGACTCGAACAGGGTGATCGTCACCGGCTCCACACAGGCGCCATATTGCGTCCGTCTCAGCTCCAGATCGAGAATTTCCGCCACGCGCGGCTTCAGGATCGCAAGTTCCGCTTCGTCATAGGACAGGCCCAGCGTCTCGATGACCGAGCATAGCTGGCTCGCCTTCAGCTCCATCCAGAAGCTGTTCTCATCGATTTCGGAAACCATGTCGTAATAGCGCAGCCGGTCTGAGCGCGACAATTCCATCGAATTGGACAGGACTTTCAGGCGCGACTGCAGGTCCGTGATCCGGGTCTGGTGGGTTTCGACATCCCCGGCCTGCTTGAACACGAAGTCGAGGTCTTCGCGCTGGCGCGAATTCATGTCGATAAAGGTGCCGCGGGCGAGTTCGGCCTGCCAGATGCGCCCGCCCCATGGCCGGTTTGGCGACCGCAACACCTGCGCAATCGCACGCGCCTCTCCCAGTTCGTCCCGGCCGTTCGGCAGGCCGGTCCAGGTCTCACCCGGCTCCAGCAGACGCGCCGACAGCTGGCCCAGCTGCTCGACCCGGCAGGTCCGCAGGGACAGGCGCTCCTTCGCCCAGACATAATTCAGGAACAGGTCGGACTTGATGGCCGTCTCGGCCTCTGCCAGCTGGGCCTTCGCCTTGCGGCCATCATTCCAGTTGGTGATCTGGAAGGCGATCAGGATGCCAAGCACGACGATGACGAAGTCGAGGACGACGGCGAACCAGTTCTGGGTTTTGACGTGGGCCGTGACGCGGCGCAGGAACATGCTGACTCCCCCTCAGGCCGTTTGCGGTCGAGGCGGTGCCCCTGCCCTTACCCGCACTTCAGGCCGATAATCACCCCGTCGAAATTGGTCAGCACGTTCAGCCGTTCCGGCACATAGTCCATGGTCGCCTGCGAGTCCGGGCCGAGCACCCGGTCCACGGGCTTCAGCGTGCCGTCCGGCAGGTCGGCAGCGGCCGTGCCGAGGAAGGGCTTCAGCGCTTCGATCCCGCACGTATCGTCCACCCGGTCGAGCGCGTCCCATTCCGGTTTGACGGCGGCGTCGCCTTCTTCCACCGGGGCGGCCGTTTCCGGCGCGGTTTCCGGTGCAGATTCAGGCGGCACGTCATTGGCCGGCGCGGCGCAGGCCGACACCATCAGGGCCAAAGCGGCCAGGCAGACGGCCCCCACCCTCATCTCGGCGCCAGCACCATGGTCATCTGGCGGCCTTCGAGCTTCGGCTCGAGTTCCACCTTGGTGTTCTCTTCAAAGTCGGACTTCACCCGCTCCAACAGCTGCATGCCGAGATGCTGGTGGGCCATTTCCCGGCCACGGAAGCGCAGGGTGACCTTCACCTTG
>JAGQRO010000111.1:0-192 GCA_020425315.1 Hyphomonas sp.
TCCACGGCCTGCCGAAATACCAGCTCGAACAGAAGGCATTCGGCGTTTACCGCCAGCGCAACCTTGCTCCGGCTTCGCCCTATCTCAGCGGCTTTTCGGACGATTTCCTCATCCCGGTTTCACGCTGGACCGAGGTTCATGCCGACGATGTGCGCGCCCGGCCGGAGCTGGACCTGCTGGTCGATTGCCCGG
>JAGQRO010000111.1:203-8986 GCA_020425315.1 Hyphomonas sp.
GCCCCTGCCTGATGCAGCATGCCCCTGCGCGCAATCTCTTCATGTTCAACCATGTCGAATATGACAGCTTCTCCCTGAAGGAGGAGTATGACCGGGACATTTCCCAGGGCGTGCCCATTGCGGTGCCGCACAATTACTTCCCCGGCGACGATCCGGCCCGCCCGCCGCTCAATCGCTGGCGGTCGCACGCGCACCTCCTGTTCGGCAATTGGGTGAACCAGGTCTATCAGGGCACGCCCTATGACCTCGCCGCAATCGGGCGGGGATAGGCCGTGGGCGCGGCGCTGGTTCCGGAACTCTATGTCAGCGACCTCGGGCGCAGCCTCGTCTTCTATCGCGCACTTGGCTTTCATGTCGGATATGACCGCCCGTCGGAGCGCTTCGCCTGCATCAGGCGCGAGGGCGCCGAGCTGATGCTGGAAGAGCCCATCGGCCGGGTCTGGCTATCCGGGCCGCTGAAATATCCCCACGGCGTTGGCGTGAACTTCCAGATCGCCGTGTCAGACGCCGCGGCCCTGCACGAGACCTGCCGGGAGAAGGGCGTCCCGTTTCTCTGCGATCTTGAGGAAAAGACCTATATGCGCGACGCCGATCCGATTCGCGTGCGCCAATTCGTGGTGCAGGACCCGGACGGCTATCTTATCCGGTTTTCGCAGCTTGTATGACAACATGCCGGGGGGCGGGCGATGCCGTTCTTTTTGGTGACCCTTGAGTTTCAGAATCCGGATGCAGGCGATGGTTCCGCGCCGGCCGATCCGGATCATGTCGCAGGCGGATTCACGACGCGCTGGGTATGGTCTGCCGACGAAATTGCAGCGGCCGACAAGGCTATTGCGCACGCGAGTGACGAACTCGGGCGCTACGGGCTTGGCCATTTCATCGGGCGGGTGGAATCTGCCCCTGTGCGGGTCGGCTTTTTCCGGTGGCTGACTCAGGCGCCGGGAAAGGGGTTCACCTTCTATCACCACTGACTGCACGCCAGCCCGACGAATGCCATTGCCGATCGGTGTGCCTGGGATAATTTGCGGGTGATGAATCAGTCTTTCGCGCCCGAGCCCGATCATGTCACGGAACTGCGCCGCCAGCTGTCGCGCTGGGTGGCGGAGAAGATGCCGCGCGAGAAACGCCGGGAATGGGACCGCGCCCACACCTGGGACCGGGACCTCTTCCGCGAACTCGCCGCCATGGGCCTGATCGGCCTGACCATTCCCGAAGACTATGGCGGGCAGGGGGAGGACATCTATGCCGCCGCCGCCGTGATCGAGGAACTCTGCCAGGGCGGGCCCAGCATGGCCGGGCCGTTCATCCATGCCGCCTTCTATGGCGGGCTCAATATCTCCGAGAACGGATCACCGGAACAGAAGGAAGCCCTGCTGCCGAAGCTTGCGCGCGGGGAGATGTTCCTCTGTTACGGCCTCTCGGAACCGAATGTCGGCGGCGACCTGCCGGCGGTCGAGACGCGCGTGCGCCGGGAAGGCGATGAGATCGTCATCAATGGCGCCAAGCGCTGGTGCACGGGCGCCGACTGGTCGGACTATATCTACTGCCTCTGCCGCTCCGAAGGGGAGGCGGCCGAGCGCCACGGCAATCTCACCTTCGTGCTGGTGCCCACCGATGCGCCGGGCGTCTCCATGCAGCCGCTGGAACACGCGAACCTGCGTTACACGCTGTCCATGGATGTGTTCCTGGACGAGGTGCGCCTGCCGGAAAGCGCCATAGTTGGCGGGCCGGCGAAATGGAACAAGGGCTGGCAGATGCTGGCCGGCCGGGCGCTGGATGTCGAGAAGATCGAGATCACCGCCGTCACCTATGGCCTCGCCCGCGCGGCCCTCGAAGAGGCCTGGGCCTATGCGCAGGAGCGGGTGCAGTTCGGCAAGCCGATCGGCAAGCACCAGGCCGTGGCCCACAAGCTCGTCACGGCACGGACGAAACTCGCCGCCTGCCGCCACATGCTCTACCATGCCGCCTGGCTCGCGGGGCTCGGCCATCCCTGCTCGGCGGAGACGGCGATGGCGAAACTCTATGTCGCCGACACAGGGCTCGAGATTGCGCTCGCCTGCCAGCAGGTGATCGGGGCCTATGGCTTGTCGGATGCCTATGATATAGAGCGCAATGTGCGCGACCTGATGGGCATGCCGATCGTCGGCGGTTCGTCCGATATGCAGAAGAACAATCTTGCCAGAATGTGGAGATTGTAATGTACCCGGTCCTGCGCTGGCTCACGCCTCTCGCTGTCATTGCCATGGTCGCGGCGTATTATCTCTACCCGCCGGCTTTCCTGCCGGTCTGGGCGCTGAATGTCGCGCTGGTGCCGGTCAATCTGGCGCTCTGGCTGGGCGATCTCATCACCGCCATTGCCCGCCGCCGGAGGCCGGCATGACGCTGGCCGAGACCGAACTTTCCTACGCCTCCTATTTCGACGACCCGGTCAAGCGCCGCTTCATCCGCGCGGTCGAGCGCCTCTCCGGCCAGCCGCGCCTGAAGCGGCTCTACGAACATTACCGCCAGCACCTTGCCAATGACGTGCCCTTTTTCGAGGCGGCGATCCGCCTCTTGGACCTTGACGTCCAGTTCTCCGCCTCGCGCCTGTCGGACATCCCGAAAGAGGGGCCGCTGGTCGTGGTGGCGAACCATCCCTTCGGCGTGCTGGACGGGCTGGTCATCTGCTGGCTCATCGGCCTGCGCCGGATGGATTTCCGGGTGCTGACGAATTCCGCCCTCGACGGTGTGCCGGAAGCGCGGCCCTTCCTCTTGCCGGTGGACTTTTCCGGTACGCGCGCGGCGGTGGCCGCCAATGTCTCCATGCGCAAGGCGGCGCTGGACCATGTGAAATCCGGCGGCTGTGTCATCGTCTTCCCGTCGGGCGGGGTCGCCACCACGCCGCGCCCCTTTGACCGCACGGCGGTGGATGATGAATGGAAGCCGTTCACCGCCAAACTGATCACGCAGGGGCAGGCCAGCGTGACGCCGATCTTTTTCAACGGCCAGAATTCGCGCCTGTTCCAGCTCGCCAGCCATGTCTCGCTGGAACTTCGTCTGGCGCTGGTCTTCCGGGAAGTGCGCCGGCGCATGGGCAAGTCGCTGCGCGTCGAGATTGGCGAGACATTGTCGCCGGACGATCTTTCCGCCGCCGGCAAGCGCCGCGGCCTGATGGAATTCCTCCGGGAGCGGACATATGAACTGGCCGGCCCGGAAGGCCATGCCCGCCTGCAGAGGGCCGGCACCCGCTTCCAGCAGAAAAAGCCGCTTGTCTACCGATGACCCTGTCTGCAACCCTCCGCCGGGCCGGTCCTGCCGATGCGGCGGCGATTGCCAGCATTCACCGCGAAGCCCGCGCTGTCGCCATGCCGTGGCTTGCGGTTGTGCACACGCCCGCTGAAGTTCTCAGCTACTTCACGTCCATCGTGCTTGTACAAGCGGAGGTGTGGGGTGTGGAGACGCGTGAAGGCCTTGTCGGCTTCGCGGCGCGCGAAGGGACTGAGCTTGATCACCTCTATATCGCCCCGGGCCATTGGGGGCGGGGCCTTGGCCGACAGCTCCTTTCCGCTGTCCGGGAGGGAGTTCCGCACCTCACATGCTGGACCTTCCAGCGCAACCAGAACGCGCGTGCCTTCTATGAGTCCCACGGATTCGCGGCGATCGACTTCACGGATGGTTCGCGCAATGAAGAGCGCGAACCGGATGTCAGGTACCTCTGGGAGGCGGCATGATCACCGCCGCGAAATTCCGCAAGATCGTCTTCGCCCTGCCGCACACGCTGGAGAAGCCGCATTTCGACCGCATCGCCTTCCGTGTCGATGTGCCGAAGGGAAAGAATTTCTGCACGCTGGCGGGCGATGCCTCGAACTGCAATGTCTTCCTGACCCCGGACGAGCAGGCCATGCTGACCGGGGCCGAGCCCGGCATCTTCGCCAGGATCCCCAACAAATGGGGTGACAAGGGCGCGACCTCGATTGACCTCAGGGCCTGCGATGAGGCGACCCTGAAATCCGCGCTCGTCATGGCCTGGCGCCATGCCGCGCCGGCGAAATATCATGACGGCCTGGCGCTTTGACCTCGGCGCATCCGGGAGTATCACTCCGCCATGGCTGATCCTGCTTCCCCGACTGACCTCATAAGCGCCGCCCGCGCGCTTGCCCCGGAAATTGCCGCGCGTGCGGCCGAGTTCGACGAGGTGCGCCGCCTGCCGGCGGACATGGCCGCGAAGATGGCCCAAGCGGGCCTCTTCCGCATGGTGACGCCGAAATCCTTTGGCGGGCTGGAACTGTCGCCCCGTGCGCTGGTGGAGACGGTGGAGATCCTCTCCGCCGCCAATGCCAGTGCCGGCTGGTGCGCGATGATTGCGGCCACCACGGCGCTCAACGCCGCCTATATGGCGCCGGAGGAAGCGCGCGCCATCTATGCCGACCCGATGGCGATCACCGGCGGCGTGTTCGCCCCCATGGGCCGCGCCATCGTGGAGGCAGGCGGCTACCGCGTCACCGGGCGCTGGCAATGGGGATCGGGCTCGGCCAATTGCACCTGGCTCTGCGGCGGCTGCACCGTGTGGGAAAATGGCGAGATGCGGCGCATGGGCAGTGGCGCGCCGGAGACGCTGATGGCCGTCTTCCCGGCAGGGGAGGCGGTGCTGCACGACACCTGGCATGTCATGGGCCTCAAAGGCACCGGCTCCGGCGACATCGAGGTGACAGAGATTTTCGTGCCGGAGGGGCGCACCGTGCGCCTTGTCGGCGGGGCGCCGCGCGAGACCGGCGCGCTTTACAAGTTTCCCGCTTTCGGCCTGCTCTCGCTCGGCGTGACCGCCGTCACCCTCGGCAATGCGCGCGGCAGCCTCGACACGTTCCGCGACCTGGCCATGGTCAAGAAGAGCCAGGGCTCGGCCCGCACGCTGGCCGAGCGCAATTCCGTGCAGGCCGCCTATGCCGAGGCCGAAGCGAAGTGGCGCGCGGCCCGCGCCTTCCTCTTCTCCGAGATCGACCGGATCTGGGCGAGTGCGCAGGGGGCCGGCGACCTCCCCATGGAGGCCCGGGCGGATTTGCGCCTAGCCTGCACGCACATGACCCGCACCGGGGCGGAGATCTGCCGTACACTGTACGATCTCGGCGGCGGCGCGGCCCTGTTCGAGACCTCGCCGCTTCAGCGCCAGTTCCGCGATGCTCATGCGGCCACGCAGCATATCGTCACCGCGCCATCCACCTTCGAACTCACTGGCCGCATCCTGCTCGGCCTGCCGACTGATGGCGCCATGGTATGAGCGGCGTGCGCGTCCTCGTCGATGCCGATGCCTGCCCGGTGAAGGAGGAAGTCTACCGCGTCGCCCTGCGCCATCAGGCGAGCGTGGTGATCGTCGCCAATGCCTATCTGCGCATTCCCGAACACCGGCTCATCTCGCGCCAGGTGGTGACCGACGGCTTCGATGCCGCCGATGACTGGATCGCCGAGGCCGCCGGGCCGGACGCGCTCGTCATCACGGCCGACATATTGCTCGCCCAGCGCGCGCTGGAAAAGGGCGCCCGCGTGCTGGCGCCGACGGGCAAGCCGTTCACCGATGCCTCCATCGGCAATGCGGTGGCCGTGCGCGCCATCCATGCGGACCTGCGCGCCGGCCTCGGCGAAAACGCCCCGCGCGGCGCGGCGCCGTTTTCGAAGCAGGACCGCTCGCGCTTCCTCAACGCCATGGAAGTGGAAATGGTGGCCCTGAAGAAGGTGGCGAGATGACATATGAACTCTGGGTGCTTCTGGGCGCCGTGTTGATGGGGCTGGTGCATCTGTCTGCTGCGTCCTTCTCGTTCAAGGCGCAGGTGGGCAATGCCTATACGGTCGGCGCGCGGGATGAGGGTCTGCAGCCGACGGGCGTGTCGGGCCGGCTCTACCGCGCCAATGCCAATTTTCTCGAGACATTTCCCTATTTCGCCGTTTGCGTTCTGGTCGTTCACATGACCGGCGCCGAAGGCGCGCTGAGCTTCTGGGGCTGCACGATCTATATCGCGGGCAGGGCCTTGTTCCTGCCGCTATACGCCATCGGCGTGCCCTGGATCAGGACATTCAGCTGGAATGCGGCAACGCTCGGCCTTGTCCTGGTCGGCGTGCAGGTGTTCTGGCCGGGCGCCGCCTAGGCCCGCACGCGGCCGCTCAGCCCTCAGAGGTTCATCTGGCTCTGCGTCGTCAGGGAGACGAGCTTGCCGTCCTGGCGTTCCACCCGTGTCTGCCAGACCTGCAGGCGGCGGCCGACGGTGACGGGGGTCGCCGTGGCGGTCAGAACGCTGCCGGTGGGGGCGGCGGCGATGAGGTTGGTCTTCGACTCCGTCGTGGTCGTGCCCTTTGAGCCTTCGGGCAGGTTCAGGAACGCGCCGAGCGCGCCCGCGCAGTCCGCCAAAGTCATCAGGAAGCCGCCATGGGCGATGCCGCCGGCGGTGCAGAGATCGGCCCGCACTTCGGCGCGCACCACCACTTTCTCCTGAGCCGCTTCGAGCACTTCGAGGCCGATCACTCCGGCAAACGGCATCGAGGCGGCCATGGATTTCAGCTGGTCGGGGGACATGGGGCGATTCCTTTCGGACTTTGCGGCCCGGCTCCGGACTGTTTCCGGACCGTTTGCGGACCTTTTTCCGGACCGTTCTGGCCTCCTCCGGGGCAGGGGAGACGCCGCAGTCTTGTCCAGGCCTGCCCGCCCGCCAAGCCGTCTCCGCGCGTCATGTCACGCGGGGGCACCCGACACTTGCCCTTAACGCCTGAAGTGCTACAGGCCGGACATGAACGGCATTACCCTCCACAAGGGCGACCTGCCGGCCGGCATGGAGTTCGGCCCCGTCGTCGCCATCGACACCGAGGCCATGGGCCTCAACCTGATGCGCGACCATCTCACGCTGGTGCAGCTCTCCTCCGGCGACGGCACGGCGCATCTGGTCCAGCTCGGCCGCGACTATGATTGCCCGAACCTGAAGGCGCTGCTGGCCGATCCCAAGGTGATCAAGCTGTTCCATTTCGCCCGTTTTGACGTCGCCATGATGCGCCGCTGGCTGGGCGTCGACTGCGCCCCGATCTGGTGTACCAAGATCGCCTCGCGCCTCTGCCGCACCTATACAGACCGCCACGGGCTGAAGGATGTCGCCCGCGAAGTGGCGGGGGTGGAACTGTCCAAGGTGCAGCAAAGCTCCGACTGGGGCGCCGGTGAGCTGACCGATGCGCAGCTCCAGTATGCCGCCTCCGATGTGCTGTATCTGCACCAGATCAAGGAGGGGCTGGAAGCCATGCTGGTGCGCGAGGGGCGGATGGGCCTCGCGCAGGCCTGCTTCGATTTCCTGCCCGTGCGGGCGCGACTGGACCTTGAAGGCTGGCCGGGCGAGGACATATTCGCACACAGCTGACCTTCAGGTCATGCCTTCGCCGCTTTTGTTGCGGACATATCGAAGGTAAACAGACTGTAAATACCTGAACAGGTTCCGCCCCATCCGATGGACGCCGCAACGCATCACGACCCGGCCTCGCTCTGGGCGCCGCGCCGCCAGCTCACGCTGGCACAGGCGCGCCGGCGCTCGGACCGGGTGCGCCTGCTGCGCATGGCTTTCGTCGCCTGCGCCGCGATTTCGATCGGATTTTTCGCCGGCCACATCATCAAGAGCGCCATCAGCCGCGATTCCCGCCCGGTCGAGGTTTCCCAGGAAGAGACCGTGACGATGCTGAACCCGCGCTTCACCGGCCGCGATTCCGCCGGTCAGAGCTTCCAGATCACGGCCGATGCCGCCCGCCGGCGCCGCACCGAGGAACAGGCCGTGGACCTGATCGGCCCGGTCCTGTCGGACGAATCCGGCAGCCAGGTGCGTGCCCCGTCCGGCATGTACAATCGCGATGCGGGCATCCTGGAGCTGTATGACGACGTGCAGATCCGCGACAGCGCGGGCTATGTCTTCCGCACCTCCGGCGCGCGCGTGCATGTCGAGGACGGGCGCGTGGAGGGATTGTCACCTCTCGCCGGGAAGGGGCCCCTTGGCGATATCCGCTGCGACTCGTATGAAGTCCTTGACGACGGCCAGCGCATTGTCTGCACCGGCAATGTGCGTACCGTGATCTACCCGGCGCCCGCAGGGACGCCGCCAACAGCTGAAGGTGATGCAGATGGCTTCCAGTAAAGTAACCGGCCTGCTGGCCGCGATGGCCTTGTTTGCCGCGCCGGCCTTCGCACAGATCTCGTCCGAAGGGGGCCCGATCTACATCAATTCGGACCGGACCGAGAGCCTGGAGCGCGAGCGCAAGGTGCTGCTGGTCGGCAATGTGGACATCCAGCAGGGCGAAGCGCGCCTGCGCGCCGACAAGGTGACGCTGACCTTTGCCGGCAAGGATGGCGCCGGCAACAGCGTCGGGGCCAGTTTCGGCCAGATCCAGTCGATGCTGGCCGAGGGCAGTGTTTTCTACGTGACCCCCGAACTGAAGGCGAAGGGCAATCGCGGCCTGTATGAGGCGGCGATCGACACGATCACCATGACCGGCGATGTCGCCCTGATGCGCGGGCGCGACGTGGCCGAGGGGGAAACCCTGAAACTGGAGATTGGAAACCGCCGCACGACTCTTGACGGCGGCACCGGACGCACCCGCATGATGATCGATCCCGACGCACAACAGGGCTCGAACGGTTAAATTTCAGAAGGGTCGTGAAAGCGATCTTAAGCATATCGAAGTAAGCAGGACCCGGGGCAACACTCCCCGTCACCAAAGGGATTTCACAGCGAGATGACCCAGTCGGCCGAAGGCCTTGTCGTAGAGAATATTGCCAAGTCCTTTGGCAA
>JAGQRO010000112.1 GCA_020425315.1 Hyphomonas sp.
TCATCTTCCTCGATACCGGCATGCACTTCCCGCAGACGCTGGACTATCGCGACGAGCTGATCGAGCGCCTTGGCCTGACCGGCGTGCGGTCCATCCCGCCGAACGAGACCGAGCGCAAGGTGCTGGACCCCAAGAGCCAGCTCTGGAAAACTGATGCGGATGCCTGCTGCGCCCTGCGCAAGGTGCGCCCGCTGGCGCCGGCACTGGAAGGTTTCACCGCCTGGATCACCGGCCGCAAGCGCTTCCATGGCGGCGCCCGGATGAGCCTGCCGGTGTTTGAATTTGCCGACGGCCGTTTCAAGGTGAACCCGCTCGCCAACTGGACGGCCGAGGATGTCGACCTGATGGTCAAGCAGCGCAACCTGCCGCGTCACCCGCTGGTCGCGCAGGGCTATCCCTCGATCGGCTGCTGGCCGTGCACGCTGCCGGCGTCGGATCCGCTCGATCCGCGCTCCGGCCGCTGGGCCGGGCAGGCCAAGACCGAGTGCGGCCTGCATGTCGAAAAGGCCGAGCGGCCGCGCGTTTTCTAAGGGCTCTCTCCGGGTCGCCTCATCAGGGCCACCCGTTTCCGCCCTCTCCCGAAAAGGAGAGGGCGTATTTTTTAGCCGGACAATCCAAACACATGTGACAGCGCGATCGCCCCCGCCGTGGCGACATTGATGCTGTCGAACCCCTCTGACATTGGAATGCGTACCGGCGTGCAGGCGGCAATCAAATCGTCCGGCAGGCCGGGTCCTTCGGCGCCAAGCAGGATGGCTAAGCGCGGCGGGATGCTCAGCTCACGGAGCGGGGCGCCGTCCGCGCGCGGCGTCATCGCCCAGACCTCGTAGCCGGCGGCCTTCACCGCCGTGACCATCTCCGCGCCCGTGCCACCATGGGCAAAGGGCAGGGTCAGGCTCGCCCCGGACGAGACGCGGATGGCCTTGCGGTAGAGCGGGTCGCAGCATTGCGCGTCGAGCAGCACGGCGCCCGCGCCGAAGGCCGCCGCATTGCGGAAGCAGGCGCCGACATTGTCATGGTTCGAAAGACCGGAGAGGAGGAGGAGCGGGGAAGGGGGCGCCTGCTGCAGGAACGCCGCCGGCACCGGCACATCCCCTTTCAGCCCGCAGGCGAGCACGCCGCGATGCATGGGGAAGCCGGCGATGCGGTCCATCACGTCCTGCGGGGCGGCATAGACCGGTGCGTCTTCCGGCACCTGCGCCAACAGTTCCGCCAAGGGTCCAAGCCGCGACTCGGCGAGGAACAGGCTCTCCACAGCGAACCGCGACCGCGTCAGCAGCGTCTCCAGCGTCACCTTGCCCTCGACGATGAAGCGCGCGCCATGGCCGCGCGTCAGGTCCTTCTCCCGTATGGCGGTATAGGCCTCAAGGCGCGGATCTGCAGGGTCTGATACAGGAATGAGGAGCATGGAATGCACCCATGCCCGCTCCGGCGCCTGCGATCAATCCGGTCCATGCGCCTTGCCTTGGCGGGCGGTTGGAGTAGGACTCATAGCCTAGCCATTGGGGAAGAGTGGCCTATGTTGCGTGTTCATCTGGCGACGCGGATTGGCGTCAGCCTTGTTTTTGCTCTCCTGTATCTCGCCTTCCTGGCGGAGACGGCGGTGCTGGTCCACGAATACGGGCCGTCCGGCCTCGCCCTGAGGCTCGCCTCGCTGGACTCGCAGAATTTCATCTTCTTCCCGGTCGCGGGCCTCCTGGCACTGGTCGCCTTCTGGCGACCGAGCGTGCTGGTCGTGGATGCGCTGTGGCGCGGGCATGTGCGCCAGGGCAAGCTGGTTCTGGCGGCGGCGCTGCTCCTTTGCGGCCTCGGCGCCTGGGGCGTGTCCTCCGCCTTCCAGTCTTCGGGAGCGAAGTCTTTCTATGAGATTGCGCCGGCCGCTCTGGTGGCGGATACGGGTGCGCCGGCCACGGAGACCGCGCCGCCGCGTGCGCCGGTGACGGAAATCCTTGCCCGGATGAAAATCCTCTCCGGCCTCGACAAGGGGCTCGGCGAATACAAGGCCCAGTGCGACGCCGAATGGCTGCAATATTCGACCGCGGCAGACCTCGAACTGCTCTGCTTCCCGGCGGGCGAGCGCATTTCCGTGCGGGCCTGCTGCAGCGCCAAGGCCTCCTTCCGCCAGCATGTGAACCAGCTCGCCGCCGCCGCGCCGTCGCAGACGGCGCTGGTGCACCGCCTCGTGCTGCCGGTGAAGATCTTTTTCCTGCTGCTGCTGCTCGCGCTCGGCATCCTGCTCGTACATTTCCGCAAGGCGCTGGAGAAGGTGCACGGCGATGCGGTGGGCAGCGTGTCCTTCGGCCTCGCACTCGGCGGCGCGGTGATGCTCATCTGGCCACTGATGAATGCTGCCTACCTGCAGACGACCTCACTTCTCACCGGTTCAGGCTCGGCCAGCGCCTATACGGTGATGGCGCCGCTCGCCGCACTTGGCTTCGGCGTGTGGACGATGCTGCTGATCTTCTTCCACCTGCGCTCCTATCCCAGCCAGATCGAATATGCCGCCAAGATCGGCGGCTTCGTCGCGGCGGCGGTCGGCGTGTTCCGCTATGAGGAGATCACGAACTATCTCGCCCGCACGCTGGGGGTCGGCGGAGGTCTGGTCGCGATCATCGTGTTCGCGGTGGCCGTGGCGGCGCTGATCATCTCGGTGCTGATGGGGGTCAGCCCCTCGAACATCAAGCTCGACAGCGACGAGGTGCTGGGCGCCGCAGAGGACCTGCTGGAGTAGGGCGCGCGGCCGGGGATCAATCCCCGACCGGCAGGCCCTGTTCCTTGGCCATGCGTTTCATGGCCTTTTGCAGCTTCTCGAAGGCGCGGACCTCGATCTGGCGGATACGCTCGCGGGAGACATTGTATTCCTCCGACAGCTCTTCCAGCGTCTTCGGTTCTTCCGAGAGGCGCCGCTCTGTCAGGATGTGGCGCTCGCGCTCATTCAGGTCTTCCATGGCGGCGGTGAGAAGTTCCATCCGCGAGTCGAATTCCTGCCGGTTGGCGAATTCCTCGGCCTGGCCAGGCTCGTCATCGGCCAGCCAGTCCTGCCATTCCATGTCGCCATCGGTGCCCATGGGCACGTTCAGCGAGGCGTCGGCGCCGGACATGCGCCCGTTCATCGAATAGACCTCATCCTCGGTGACGTTCAGCTTCTCGGCGATCAGCCGCGCCTGTTCGGGCTTGAGGTCGCCTTCTTCCAGCGCCTGCATCTCGCCCTTCAGGCGGCGCAAATTGAAGAACAGCTTCTTCTGGGCGGCCGTGGTGCCGAGCTTAACGAGGCTCCAGCTGCGCAGGATGTATTCCTGGATGGCCGCGCGGATCCACCACATCGCATAGGTGGCGAGGCGGAAGCCCTTATCGGGATCGAACTTCTTGACGGCCTGCATCAGGCCGACA
>JAGQRO010000113.1 GCA_020425315.1 Hyphomonas sp.
TTCTATGTCTACGAGACCGACGAGACGGTGAAGGCGAAACAGCGCCCCATCGTGATCATCACCTCGAACAATGAGAAGGAACTGCCGGACGCGTTCCTGCGCCGCTGCTTCTTCCACTTCATCAAGTTCCCGGACGAGGAAACGATGCGCGACATCATCGATGTCCACTATCCGGACATCAAGAAGAAGCTGGTCGGCGACGCGCTGACCACATTCTACGCCATGCGCGAACTGCCGGGCGTGAAGAAGAAGCCGTCGACCAGCGAGCTGCTCGACTGGCTGAAGCTGCTGATGAACGAGGATATCGACCTCGAGACCCTGCGCGAGAAGGATCCCGATCGCCTGACGCCGCCGCTGCATGGCGCCCTCCTGAAGAACGAGCAGGACATTGCCCTGTTCGAGCGCCTCGCCTTCCTTGCCCGCCGCCAGGATGGCCCGGGCGGCAATCGCCGGGGTCCGTCCGGGGGCTGATCCGCCACCTCATACAACCATCCGAAGGGGACCAGGATGAAACTCAGATCCACTTGTGCAGCGCTGCTGCTCGCAACCGCTATTGCTGCCTGCGCGACGACGCCGGAACCAGACGCGCCACCAGAACCCGTCACGCTTAGCGACGAGGAATTCGTGCCTCTACGCAAGGCTGCCCGCAGCGAGTCGACCCAGCCGAAGCGCGAGGCGGCGCTCACCGCCCTCATCGCGCGCGATGATCTCACCGACCGCCAGCGCGCCGAGGCCTATTATGAGCGCGGCTTCCTGCGCGGGAATTATGTGCGCGACGACGTCTGGGCCTATCCGCAGTGTTCCGTCGTCGACTATATGAAGATGGAAGAACTGGCGCCGGACCATCCCTGGGTCCCCAACATGCAGAAGGACCGGGAGTACCAGTTCAGCCGGTTCAAATACGACACGTTCAACACCGCCCCGCAGGAATGCAAGGACGCCGCGGCCGAGGCCTTCAACAAGGTCCACAGCTGACGGGCCGTGTCGCCTGCACACCGAAATGTGAGTCGACACCGCGTGCCTGAGCGCCAACCCTCCCCCGAAACGATACGGGGAGAGTCACCACATGCCCATCCAGCGCTTCGCCATCGCGGCCGCCTTGGCCTTTCTTGCCGGCTGCACCTCAGCCGGTGCCACGGCGCCCGGCACAGTAGATCCGGCTGACACGGCCGAGCGCACTTTCGCCGCGGCCGATGGCGTGACGCTGTTTGCCGACGCCCTGCCCGCTGCGACCCCGGCCGAGGCGCCGGTCGTGATCCTGCTCCACCAGGCGGGCTCCAGCGCGCGGGGCGAATACGCCACCCTCGCGCCGGAACTTGTCGCTGCCGGCTTCAATGTGCTGCAGGTCGACCTGCGCAGTGGCGGCGACCTGTTCGGCGGCATCAACCGCACCGTTGAGGCCGCCGGTGGCGCCGAGTACACTTATTGCGAGGCCTATCCTGACCTCGACGCCGCCGCGTCTGCCGCCCGCGCCGAAGGCTGGTCCGGCCCGCTTTTCGTCTGGGGCAGCAGCTACAGTGCGGCGCTCGCGATCCGCTACGCATCCAGCCATCCAGGCACGGTTGCCGGCTATCTCGCTTTCTCGCCCGCCTCCGGCGAGCCGATGGCCGGCTGCCAGGCGAGCGTCGAGGACGCCGCCGCCGTTCCGGGCATCGCCCTGCGGCCCGAGCGCGAGATGGCCGTTCCCTCGGTGCAGGCGCAGATGGAGGCCTTCGGCGAGGCCGGCGTGCGCACGCGCGTCGTGCCGAATGGCGTGCACGGATCATCCATGCTCGTCGACGCCCGCACCAAGCACGACATGAGCGCCCTTCGCGCCGAGATGATCGCCTTTATCCGGGAGACTGCAGGGCGCTGAAGCGCGGCCGGCCTAGTCCCCGTCGCTCACCGGCGTGACGCCATTCGTGGGCGGGCGGAAATTCACATCCTGCCGGCTGCGCAGGAAGTCCGCCATCTTGGTCTTGTCGGTTCGCTCGTCCCACCAGGTTTTCCAGGCGATGTAGATCCAGGTCGCATGGAAGGCGAGCCCGCCAAGGATGCAGAGCCAGCCGGGGATCGGCCCGATATGCGCCCGGCGCACGAAATGGGCGATATTGTCCACATCGGTCGGGTGGATGGCGATCTTGGCGAAATAGGCCGCGCCGAGAATGGCGAAGATCCAGCCATAGTTGCGGCGCAAGCGCCGGCCCACCGCGCGGATCATCGGGATCCGGTATTGCGGCTTCTCATAGTCATCCGACAGGGCGGTGCCCCGGTCGAGCGGGATCTGTGCCCCCTGCCCGCGCAGCATTGGCACATAGAAGGCAATCTCCAGCACGCGCGCGCGGAACCGCCAGACATAGAAGAAGCGGTAGCGCCGCGCTTCCAGCATCAGGAACATGATGCAGA
>JAGQRO010000114.1 GCA_020425315.1 Hyphomonas sp.
AGCCGATGGTGCCGTCGAGGGCGATATAGGCGAGATCCCATTCGGCGGCCTCGAGCTCTTTCTCGTCCTGCTCGGTCTCGTCCTTCAGGGCCTGGATGTCCGGGTGGCGGAACAGGGCGTTGCCATCGAACGACACTTTCGCGTCGAGCACCCGCAGGTGGCCGTCTTTCATGACGATCAGCGGGTTCACTTCGAGCAGGCTCATATCCTTCTCGGTGAAGGCCTTGTAGAGGATCGGGAACAGTGTCTTGCCGTCTTCGGCCGCCGCGCCGTCCAGCTTCAGCGCGCTGTTCAGCTTCTCGACATCGGCGGCGGTCACGCCGGTCTCGGGGTCGATGCTGAGGGTCAGGATCTTCTCCGGCGTGTCATGGGCCACCTGTTCGATGTCCATGCCGCCCTCGGTCGAGACCATGAAGGCGACGCGCGAGGTGGAGCGGTCGACCAGCATGGAAAGGTAGAGTTCCTTCTCAATGTCGGCGCCGTCTTCGATGTAGAGGCGGTTGACCTGCTTGCCGCCCGGGCCCGTCTGCGCGGTCACCAGGTGATGGCCCAGCATCGCCTTGGCATTCTCCAGCACGGCTTCCTTCGAGAAGGCGAGGCGGACACCGCCTTTTTCGCCGGCTTCCGGCTCCACGAACTTGCCCTTGCCGCGCCCGCCGGCATGGATCTGCGATTTCACGACCCAGAGCGGTCCCGGGAGGGTGTCAACGGCTTTCTGGACATCGTCCAGCGAGAGGACGGGAACCCCGTCCGCGACCGGCGCGCCGAAGGATTTCAGCACCGCCTTGGCCTGGTATTCGTGGATGTTCATGCGTGTTTTGCCTTGATCTTTGCCGTGGCCTTCCGGCGCCGCCCCGGCCCCGGTTGTGCCGGGCTATATAACAGGCTGAGAACGAGCCGCAACTGGCTGAGTCTGCGACCTTGGACTTAGGCCTCCGCCTCAGCCTCTGCAGGGGTTTCCGGGGTGCGCGGGTCAAGTTCCACCGAGGCCAGCGGGGTGGGCAGGATCGGCTTCCACTCCTCATGCTTGGCCTCATCCGGCATGGGCTTGATATTGACCCGCATGACCATGATCACCGACAGGACCACCAGCAGGATTCCCGCAAGGCCAAACAGGCCGATCCCGCCTGCAGCCCGCATCGCCACGCCCGACATCAACGGCCCGCAAATGGACCCAGCTGCCCAGACGAACAGCAGGCCGGACATGACCTGCGGAATCTGCTCGCGCGGCGTGCGGTCAATCGCATGGGCGACGCACAGGCCATAGAAGGACAGCGACCCAGCCCCCCAGAAGCCAAGCACCAGCACCACGCCCATCTCGCCCAGCGCCGTGCCGAACAGTGCGATCATCAACGCCGCCAGCGCCGACATGGCGCAGATGCCGGCAATCACCAGGCGCCGCTCGATCCGGTCGGACAGGCGCCCGGCCGGCCATTGCAGGATGAGGCCGCCCAGCCAGGCCGAACCGCTGGCAATGGCGGCCGCCGTAGTGCCCCCTCCCCCGAGGTCGAAGCCTTCGAAATAGATCGGCAGCAGGGATTGGGTGCCGGTATTGATGACACCGGCCAGCAGCACGCCCAGCACTGCCGCCGGGGCGAGCCGGTATAGCGCGCGCAGCGGCATCGCGCGGCGCTCCGGCGCCGCCGGCTCCTGCTGGCGCGTCAGGCACACCGGCACCAGCGCCAGGGTCAGGAACATGGCGGCCCAAGTGTAGGCCCGCGTGTCCAGCGGCGAGAGGCCGGCCACGAAGAACGGCCCGATCATCAGGGAAAGTTTCGCGCCGGTATGATAAATGCCCATCACATTGCCGCGGGATTTTTCCGGTACCGCGCTGCCGAGCCAGCTCTCGACACTGGTGAACATGTAGGCGAACGACACGCCCATCACGATGCGCACCAGCGCCCAGAAGCTGGCCTCATGCACCAGCGACAGGGACAGCACGCCGACGGCATTCATCGCCGAGGCCGCCGCGAACAGACGGATATTGCCGAACATGGCCAGCGCCCGCGGCGCCGTCCAGGCGCCCAGCATGAAGCCTGCTGCGTGCAGGGCCGCGATAACGCCGATTGCCTGCGGCGGCGTCCCCATGGCTTCCAGGCCAAGCGGGGTCAGCACGCCGGTCAGTCCGCCCGCAAGCTGCAGGATCATCACGGCGGCAATGAGGACGAAAACGTTACGCGTGTCGGTCATCGCAGGATGGGGTGGCTTTCTGCCTTATCTGAATTTGTCTGTCGTTTCCTGGATGATCTCACCCTGATTGCCGCGAATGGCCAGCGTTACGGTACCGGCATCCCAATCGATGTCCAGCGAGCCGAAATTCTCCGGCGGATAGCCTGCCCCGATCTGATGGGCGTCCTTCTCGTCCGTCTCCGTGGCAAACGCCACGTTCAGCGATGAGGCGGTGATCTCATAGGCCGGGTACGGAAGGATTCCGTCCTGACGGTAAAGGAAGGCGGTGTGCCGGTCGCCGGACACGAAGACGACGCCATTCGCCGCGGTTTCGTTGACAAGGCCGTAGAGCCGCTGTTGCTCTTCCGGCAGCATCGACCATGCCTCCCAGCCATGCACGGTCGGGATCACCTGGATCGAGGAGACGATCAGGCGCAGGTCCGCCGGCTTTTGCAGCTGGTTTTCCAGCCAGGTCCATTGGTCGTTGCCCAGCATGTCCTGCTTGGGATCGGCCGAGGGCATGTAGCGTTCCTTGCCCTTGGCATTATACGCGTCCGTCGGCGTCAGGTCGGAGCGGAAGAAACGTGTGTCCAGCATGATGATCTGCGTGCGCTGGCCTTCCGGCCCGAAGGTGCGGGCATAATAGGTGCCGGGCCAGGCGCCGACATCCTGATTGGCGAGGCCCCAGAAGCGCTCATGGATGCGTTCGGCCAGGCGCCGGAACGGGAAGCTCCGCCCGCCATCATTCATGCCGTAGTCGTGATCGTCCCAGGCCACCATCATCGGATGCGACTGGCGCAGCGCCTTGAAGTCGTCCCGCGCGGCCAGATCGGAAAAGCTCTCGCGCAGCTCGTCCAGCTCGGCCTCATTGGTGGCATAGGCCGGGCCGTCACGGTCACCATAGACATTGTCACCGATCATCAGGAACAGGTCCGCCGGTAGCGCCGAGGCCGCACGCAGGGCCGCGCTGTCCCCCTTCTCCTCATCGAGGCACGAGGCCACGAGGATGCGAGAGAGCGCCTTGTCGGCCGCCGGCAGCGGCGGGCCCGCCGGGGCGACCGGATAGAAATCATCCGGCAGGGTGCGGTAATAGGCTTCCAGCGCCTCGTCGGCGCTCTGCGGCGCTCGTGTGAGGCCGGGAATCGAGATCGGACCCGGCGCCTGGCAGGCTGCGAGTCCGATCAGTGTTGCCAGTGCTGCGACCCGCTTCATGTCTGCCCTCCGAAAATGCCGTTGATTGTCTCTAACGGCCTTTCGGCAGGGCAGTAAGGGGGCGACGCATCATGCGGCGAAGAAAATTGACCACATCATCCGGCCCGGCAGGAAACTGAACAGGCCAGCCACCAGGAGTCCGCCGGTGAACATGCCCGTCATTTCCCGGCGGTGGGTCTTGAAGTCGCGCCGCCGGGCCGCCGCCACCGCCATCGGCAGGGCAATCACCGTCCAGGCCGACAGGCCATGAATGAAGCTGTAGGAATTGCCGTTCAGCCCGACGACAAAGAAAGAGCTGATCGCCGTGACCGCCATCGCCGCCACCCAAGTGTAGCCGAGAATCCTGTGCAGGCGTCCGCCTTTCACGCCGCGCAACAGGGCCGCACCGATCCCGAAGGCCATAATGGCGCCGGCGACGTGCAGCTTGACCATGAAGGCGGCATCGATGAGCCGGCCGGCATGGATGCGGAAGTGCACATCGGAAAAGCCGGCGCCTTTGAGGATGAGCCAGCTCAGCACCGCATATCCGGCAATTGCCACCACGATCAGGACCCTGTTGTCCGGGCGAAGCGAGAGGATTCGGAAGCGGTTTCGGGTGGGGGTGGTCAGCTCGGTCATGGCGGGTCTCCTTTGCGATGCGCCAGAGATGATTGGCCGGCCCGGTGGTTTCCACGCGAACTACGCCGGATGGCTGGAATCCTTCGCGAAATCGGGCCAAAACGCTTCGCGAAGCGCGAAATGCAGGAGAATTCATGCCGCAATTCCTGAAGGACCGGCTGCGGGACGCCGCGATCATCCTCGGTTTTGCCGGCGCCCTGACCTTTTTCGGCGTCTATTCCACCGATGCGCCCAATTGGGCGACCTTCCTGATGTGGGTGGTGACCTGTCTTGCCGGCGGGATCGCCGCCCAGCTCGTCGTGCCGATGGTCTTCGAACGGCACATTGCCGGGCAAGTGATTGTCGTCCAGATTCTGGTCGCGGCGGCGCTGATCGCCCTGCCCGTCCTCCTGGTCCTCTATCTCTTTTCCGGTGCCTTCGGCCTCTGGATTCCGGTCGACTACCTGCCGATGCAGTATCTCTATGTCTATGCCGTCTGCCTTGTGATGACGGTGCTCGGCGTCCTGATCGACCGCGCCATCCACAAGCCCGGCAATGCGGCGCAGGCCACGGGCCTCGGCGCGGCGCGCTTCCTGGACAGGCTGCCCGTCAAATACCGCACATCCACCCTCTGGGCCGTGTCGTCTGAAGACCATTACCTGAGAGCCCATACGAGCCTGGGCGAGGAACTGATCCTGATGCGCCTTGCCGACGCGCTGCACGACCTTTCCAGTGCCGAGGGCGCACAGGTTCACCGCTCCTGGTGGGTGGCAAAGGACGGCGTCGCCGACACGCGCCGCGACAATGGCAAGCTGGTCCTGGTCCTGAAGAACGGAAAGGAAGCGCCGGTCTCGCGCACCTACCAGACCGCCGCGAAAGACGCGGGCCTCGCCTGAGTCCTACTGATCCCGGCCCTTGATCTTGTTGCAGCGTGCATGGGCGAGCTGCATGTTGGTCGGGTCGTCGGACCCGCCGACTGCCACCGGCACGATATGATCAAAGGTCGGGCGCTGGTGTTTCCACAGCGTGGAATGGGCGACATCGAACCGGTTGGCCGGCATCGACAGGCCACACAGCGCGCAGCGGCCTTCCTGCGCCTCCCACAGCGCCTTGAACAAGGGTGTCTGCGGCGGGGCGTAGGGCTGGCTCATCCGATCTCGGGCCTCGGCCAGCCACGCCGGGCGCAGGCGGCGAACAGCGTGTTGCGCAAGAGGCACGCAATGGTCATCGGGCCGACACCGCCCGGCACCGGCGTGATATGGCCGGCAACTTCGGCGCAACTGGCATAGTCCGCATCGCCGACCAGACGGGTCTTGCCCTCCCCCTTCTCCGGGGCGGGAATGCGATTGATGCCGACATCGATGACCACGGCGCCGGGCTTTACCCAGTCTCCCTTGACCATTTGCGGGCGGCCAACCGCCGGCACCAGGATATCCGCTTCGCGGCAGACCCTGGGCAGGTCCTGCGTGCGGGAATGAGCGATGGTGACGGTGCAGTTCTCGGCGAGGAACAGCAGCGCCGCCGGCTTGCCGACCAGGATGGAACGGCCGATCACCACGACGTGCTTGCCGGAAAGATCGCTGCCGAGGGCGCGCTTGGCGAGGATCACGCAGCCTTCCGGTGTGCAGGATCTGAGGCCCGGCTTGCCCAGCGACAGGCGCCCGGCCGACACTTCGGTCAGCCCGTCGACATCCTTGGCGGGGTCGATCCGCTCGATCGCCGCATCGAGGTCGAGGCCCTTCGGCAGGGGCAGTTGCAGCAGGATGCCGTCGACCGAGGCATCCGCATTCAGCTCCGCAATCAGGCCCTCCACTTCGGCCTGCGTCGCCGTGGCCGGCAGGCGGTGGTGCACGGAGACCATGCCGGCCTCCTCCGTTGAGCGCACCTTGTTGCGGACATAGACCTGGCTGGCCGGGTCTTCGCCCACCAGCACGACGGCGAGGCCCGGCTTGCCCGGCAGCGCAGCGACCGCGGCGGCAACCTTGGCGCGCACATCGGCGGCGATCTCGGTTCCACTGATCCGGATGGCGCTCATGCCTCTTCCCCGCTGAGCCGGGCCGCCAGTTCCGGCGGGCCTTCGATATCGAGGCCTTTTATCCGAGTCTTGCCACCCGTCACCACCTCGACCGCAGACTTCGGCACGCCCAGCCACTTCGCCACCACGGCCTCAACGGCTGCATTGGCCTTGCCATCCTCCGGCAGGGCGCGGACGCGCACTTTCAGGAACCGCCGCCCTGCATCGTCCACGGCCCAGTCTTCCACCCGGTCTGCCGACGATTTCGGCTGCACGCGGATGGTGAGGCGGTGGCGCACGCCGAATGTCCTGTTAGTGGATCACCGGGCGGGTGAGGCCGATCAGCGTCGGCAACAGCCAGTCGCGCGTGAACAGGATGCCGAGCGCCAGCAGGAAGACCGACAGGTCCAGCTGGCCGAGTGGCGGCACATGGCGCCGGATCGGGCGCAGCAGCGGGTCCATGATGGAATCGAGCACGCCCTGGATCTGGCGCACAGTCGGGTTGCGCATGGAAATCACGCCGCCCATCAGCAGCCAGCTCATCACCACATAGACGAGGATGACCAGCAGCAGCAGCGACAGGATCGGGCTCAGGAAATAAGAATAGAGGGCCCAGAGAAGGGAATACATGCGCGGCCTGCCTGTGATTCTGAACGGTACCTTCCGTCCTTAACCGCCCGGAGCCCCGCCCGGCAAGAGAGGCGCCTGCCACCGGCTGGGCCGCAGCATGCCCCGAGGGAATGATTTGGCTTCAGCGCCGGGGCGAACTAGCTTCGCGCGAAGGTAGGCGCCATGTGGCGAGGGGGACCGCACTATGACGCATTCCGATCAGCCGGTGCGGCCGCTGTCGCGCTTCCAGAAATTCATCATCGCCCTCGGCATGGTGTCCTGGGGCGCCGGCATGACCATCAATTTCGTCGTGGTTGCACCGATCGCGCGGGAGGCCGGCCTCTCGGAGATCGAGATCGCCAGCATCCTGACCTTCTCCTCGGTCGTCTATACGGCGCTGACCCCGCTCTGGGGGCGGATCGCCAATCATTTCGGGCGCAAGCGGGTGATGGTGTTTTCCCTCGCCGCCATGGCAGGCACCAATACCGCCTTCCTGTTTGCCCTGGATGCGGCGCTGGCCGGCCTGGTGACCGGCATGTGGGCCTTTTCCCTGCTTGCCTTCACGCGGCTCTGGTTCGGCCTGCTGTCGCCCGGCCTGCAGCCGGCCGCCATGGCGGCGATGACCGATGCGACGACACCGGCCACGCGCGCGGCCGGCCTCGGCCTGCTTGGCGCATCGACGAGTTTCGGCTCGATCCTCGGCCCGGCCGGCGCAGCCGTGCTGGCAAAGATCAGCGCCCTCGCCCCGCTCTGGGGCACGATTGCCTTCAATCTTGCCGCGGCCATTGTCATCGGTTTCGCCCTGCCCCGCACCCAGCCGCGCGACCGGGCACAGGCCCGCCCGCCGAGCCTCTCCCTGTTCGACCCGCGCGTGCGCCCACACCTGGTCTTCCTGTTCGTCTATTTCGTTGCCGTCGCGATGATCCAGCAGACGGTCGGCTGGTTCATCTCGGACCGCTATGCCTTTGTCGATACCGCGACATCGACGGCGAAACAGGCCGTGGTGCTGCACACCGGGATCGTCATGGCCTGCGCCTCGTTCGCCATTCTGGTCGTACAGTTCGGCTATGTCTCGCCGCGCCGGCCGGACCCGCGGCGCATCCTTCCAGTCGGCCTCGGCCTGCTGGCGGTGGGCTATCTTGTCGCCGACCTGTTCGAGCCGTTCTGGATCATGTGCGCAAGCTTTCTCGTCGTCGGCGCCGGGGCGGCGCTGGCCGTGCCATCGGCCAATGCGCTGGGCAGCCTGTCGGTGGAACGCGACGAACAGGCCGGCGCAGCCGCCCTGCTCGCTTCGGCCCCGCCGGCCGGATTCATTGTCGGACCCGTCCTCGGATCGGCCCTCTACATGGCCGACCACCGGCTGCCATTCCTGGCGACGACAACCGTCTTCAGTGTGCTGAGCGTATATGCCCTGAGAGTGACGGCCAAACGTCCCCTGCCCGGCACGGACTGAAATGCCCGTCAGCCCATGATGAAGGCGTTCAGCTTGTTGCCGTCCGGGTCGCGGAAATAGGCGGCATAGAAGCCACTGTCGCCGCGCGGGCCCGGAGGGCCTTCATCGGTGCCGCCATTGGCGAGCGCGATCTCGTAGAGCCGTTTGACCTGCTCGATATCCTTCGCCTGCAGGGCCACCATCGTGCCATTGCCGACCGATGCCGGATTGCCATCGAAGGGCAGTGTCGCGGCAACGCCCGCCGGACCATCCGGCGTGCCCCAGGCGATGAAGGTGTCGAACTCCATCATCCGTCCGGTGCCGAGCTCTTTCGCAATCGGATCGTAGAATTTCGCTGCGCGCTCAAGGTCCGCGACGCCGAGGGTTACATAGCCAATCATCACCCAGTCTCCCATCTTGTGATGTCTGGAACATAACATGAACACTATGGGAGTCCAGAAGAATATTCCGGACTGTCCGGCCGCCTATCGCGCAAACTCCGCACTGCAGGCGGCGGCATCCGGGAATGGGGTTCCGAACGACAGGTCATCGAATGAAAGGCTGTCGCCTGTGAGCATCGCGGTCCCGCCCGGCGCAATATTCTCCGGTACTCGGTTGCCACCCTCGACCTCCAGCTGGATCGCGCCGGAGCCGGCGTCGTAGTCGTAGCTGCCCCAATAATCCTTGTAAGACTCAAACGGCGTCCAGGTGACAGAGAACTCGCCGCCCGCGGTGAAGACCAGTTCGCGGATAGGGATGCCGGCCGGGCAATCCTCCGAAGCCTGGCGCCATGTGCCAACCAGCGGATTGTCTTGCCTCCGATAGAGTTCGACGATCCCGGTCAGCGACCGGTCGCCGGGATAGACGGCCGAGATGACGAGCCGTTCGCCGGCCGGCGCGTCCGCAGCAATCGTCACGATCGGCAGTCCGTCCTCCTGGCGTGACACCGCCGCCAGTCCTTCCGGCAAGACGGTCACATCGCTCAGGCATTCAGCCGGCAGGCTGTCATACATGCCGGGCATGTTCGCGAAATAGGGAAACAGCGCGATCTCGTCGCCCGGCTCTGCCGATTGCGGCTCCATCCAGAAGAAATACCCGCCCTCGCCTGCGTCGGGGCATGCCTCAGCTGGCGTCTCAGCCATGCCGGTGTCTTCGTCTTCAATGCTGAGGATCTCGATGCCTTCCTGCGCGCAGACACTTGCGGTGCAGACGGCCGCCAGCGCGACGCCTGCCATCATTGCCCGAAGTTTCATTCCGTTCCCCTTTTGCGCAGGCGGCGGACCTCACATGGCGCTGATGCCGCCATCCACTTTCAGTTCGATGCCGGTCACCAGTTTCGACTCGTCCGAGGCGAGGTAGAGAACGGCATAGGCGATATCGTCCGGCTCGCCCACCTTGCCGAGCGGGATCTGGCGGCCGAGCTTGGCGAGGGCTTCTTCCTCGCCGAACATTTCCTTGGTCCGGTCCAGGATCGGCGTATTGATGAATACGGGGTGTACGGAGTTACAGCGGATCTGCCCGCCCGTCTTGGCGCAATGCAGGGCGATGGATTTCGACATGTGCCGCACCGCCGCCTTGGCCGTGTTGTAGGCAATGTAATTGCCGCTCGCGATGATGCCCGCGATGGACGAGATGTTGATGATCGAGCCGAGCCCGTGCGCCCGCATCAGCGGGATCGCATACTTGCAGCCAAGGAAGATGGAATCGACATCCACCGCCTGCACCCTGCGGAACATGTCGAAATTTTCGTCCTCGACCGAACCGAGCGAGCCGATGCCGGCATTGTTGACGAGCACATTGAGGCCGCCCATCGCGTCATGCGCCGCCTGCAGCACTTCCTGCCAGCGTGCACCATCGGTCACGTCATGCTGGAATGCGAACGCGGTTCCGGCGCCGTGGGCTTCATTGATGGAGGCGGCGACCTGCTCGGCGCCCGCGCCATTGATGTCGGTCACCGTGACCTTCGCGCCTTCGCGCGCCAGCATCCGCGCGGTTGCCTCACCAAGGCCCTGCGCGCCGCCCGTAATCAATGCCTTCTTTCCGGCGACCCGTCCCATCCTGCATTCCTCCTCATATCTGTCAGGCCAGCTAACAGGAGGCGGCGGGCCGCGCAAAGGGGGCCCTTGCGGAAAGACGGCGCTCAGGCCGTGAACAGCAGCGCGCTGGCGATGGCGCGGCGAAACTGGTCCGGCTCGGCGATGTCAGCCACCGGCACTTGCCAGACGCGATTGTCGAGCCGTCCGCGCCGGGTCGTGCCCCGCGCCACGATGACCGGTCCGAAGAAGGCAGAGCCGAGACTGGTGCGCAGGCCGGCAAGGCACTGGCAGCCCTCATAATTGCTGCGCGGATCGATATCGACCGGGGCGTCTTCCTCCGGCGTGCCGACGGCGATGATCAGGCCCGGTACGTCGAGCGCCTGGTCCGGCGCCGCGCGGCCATCCTTCACCGACCACAGGACCGAATGCCCCCATTTGCGCAGGGCAAGGCCCATCTTCTCGCGGGCCGACCCTTCAACGCCGACCAGGCCCACCCGGGCGGGGAACCGGTCAGCATAACGCATCTGCGCGCGGGCCATGCGCGCCCGGACCTGAGAAACCGGCAGGCCGGTGATGCGTGAAGCCGCCTCGCACGAGAAGCCTTCCATATTGATGAGAAGGACCAGCCGGCGCTCCATCGGTTCCAGCAGCTGCCAGCGTCCGAACCCGGCCATCAGGCCGTTCGAATTGGTGTCCAGCTTTTCAAGGATCGCTTCGATCCGGCTGAAGAGTTTCTCAGCGCTGGCCGGGCCTTCCGGCATGCCCTCGGTCAGGAGCGACGTCAGGAGACTATCGACAACGTTGTCACCTGCGGATGCAGATCCGCAGGCGAAAACGGCGTATCGCCTCAGCCGGTCCAGGCTCTGTTCGATTTCATATGCCCACATCATGGGGCGCCATATACTGTTAGCGCTCCCATTTGTCTGTCCCCTAGGCGGGGGACACAGGTCGGTTTTTTGACCTGTTTTCATTAATTTGTGTCCATATTTGCAAAGAATTTTGCCTCCTTGTCACCAGATGCCATGACAGGGCCCCGGTCGCGCAGGACTTGTCATGAGATTCCGAGACATAGAATATTTTCTAATAGAATCATGCATAAAATGAATGGCCACATGGCGTTGAGGCCTGCCAGAAGGCATCCTTTTTGAGGCCAGCCCTTGTCTGGATCGGGCCAGAGCCTCCCGCTTTCGGGCCACTTTTTGCATAAATGTTTTGTGACATGACAGTTTTTTGCAGCCTGTTTTCGGGCCCTGAACGAGGTCCAATTCGGGCCTGCTTGCCGAAGCTGCGCGCAGCGGGATAGATTCCCCGAATCCATTGAAAGCAGCCCGCATGTATTTCAGATTCATCCTTCCCAGCGCGGCTTTGCTGTTCGCGGCATCGTGCTCGCCCATTGCCAGCTCCTCTCGTCCGGAAACTGCCCCCGAGGCGGCCGAGCCGGCGCCGGAAACAGCAGGCGATACTCCCCGGTTCGAGACCCCGGCCCTCTTCCGGTCCATGTTTCCGGCCTGGTTCGAACCTGCCGAGCCTTTCCGCGTCATCGGCAATGTCTATTTCGTCGGGTCCGAGGGGCTCGGCATCTTCCTGATCCAGACACCGGACGGACACATCCTCATCGATGGCGGCCTGCCCGAGAACGCGCCCATGGCGCTCGCCTCCATCCGCGCCCTCGGCTTCGATCCGGCGGACGTGAAAATCCTGCTCAACACGCACGCCCATTTCGACCATTCAGGCGGTCTTGCCGAACTGAAATCCGTCACCGGCGCCCCGCTCTATGCCAGCGAAGGCGACCGCTCGGCGCTGGAAGGCGGCTTCTATCTCGGCTCCGAGGACGAGCATACGGTCGATGCACCGCCGGTGACGGTCGACAAGGTCATCGCCGATGGCGACACCGTCTCCCTGGGCGGCACCACGCTGACTGCGCGCATCACGCCCGGCCACACACGCGGCTGCACGTCCTGGTGGCTGACGGTTGAAGAGGCCGACCAGCCCTATGACGTACTGATCTTCTGCTCTGCCACGGTCGCCGCCAATCGGCTCGTCCCGAATCCGCAATATGAGGGCATTGTGGACGACTACCGCCGCACCTTCGACATCACGAAGGACTGGGCGCCGGATGTGTTCCTTGCCAACCATCCCGAATTCAGCGGCATGTGGCAGGCCCGTGCCCGGCAGGCCGATGGCGACGCGCTGGCCTTTATCGACAACACAGCCTTCCCCGCCTTCATTCGGCGCATGGGCAATGAATTCGAGGACAAGCTCGCTGCCCAGCAGGCCGACGCCGGCAGCGGCAACTAGGCGAACCGCGCGGCCAGCGCGTCCATGAAGCCTGCCAGTTCAAGGTCGCGCTGCGTGACGCCATCGGCATCATGCGTCGTCAGCACGACTTCGACGCGGTTGTAGACATTGAACCATTCCGGGTGGTGGTCCATCTGCTCGGCCTTCAGCGCAACTGCCGTCATGAAGGCAAAGGCCTGCTTGAAGTCGCCGAAGCGGAACGTCTTGGCGATCTCGTCGCGCTCGCTGGTCCCCTTCGACCAGCCCTTCAGCGCCTTGAGGGCCGCGTCGGCCCCGATCTTCCCTGTCATGGCCATCAGTCCTCTCCGTCCAGTCCCAGCACGAAATAGACCCAGCGCCCGTCTTCGGAGATGGCGGTGCGCATGCCGGGATACGCCTCCCCTGCCCGGATACGGGTGATCCCGTCTTCGCCGACGAGGTCTTTCAGCCGCTTGCGGTCCTTGAAGGAGAGTTTCTCCGGGATGAGGTCGGACGCATTCTTCGCGGCAAGATCGGGCCAGACATACCAGGTCTCGCCATCCACCTCGCGCACGCCGGCCGGCAGGTCGAACAGGGCGCGAAGCTTGAGATTCGGGTCGATGCCGATGCGGCGCATCAGGTCCCAGTATTCGCGGTCCGGAGACCCATCCAGGTTCGAAATGAAGCCCGGATTGTTCCGGGCGAGCCGCGACAGGCCGGACAGGGAGCCCTTGCGGGCCTGGACCAGGATCTGTTCCCGCATCTCCGTTACAGCCTCGGGCACCGCCACAGGCGCCGGCACTTCCGGATCCCGCGTCATGTTTTCCGGTGGCAGCGGCGGGCGTTCCTCGGCCGGCGGGGAACAGGCCGCCAGGCCCAGCGCCAGAAGCGCCGCGGCGAGCCTAGGCGACCGCATAACCTGTCGCGGCCTTGAGGTCCGCCAGCAGCTGGGCTTCGTTCAGCACCTTGATCGTGGTCATGCCCATCTCCCGGGCGGGCTTCAGATTGATCCCGAGGTCGTCCAGATAGACGCAGTCGGCCGGATCGACCTCCAGCGCCTCGCACATCAGCTCATAGATGCGCGGGTCCGGCTTGCGAATGCCGATCTTGGAGCTTTCGATCAGATGGTCGAACTGGGCGAAGATCTCTTCCAGCTGCTCGGCCTTCTTCGAGTCATTGGTCATCGAGGCCCCCTTCCCGACAGGGGCATTGTTGGTGATGCAGCCGACCTTGCCGTGGCTCTTGCAGACTTTCAGCGCCTCGACGACGGCGGGCCGCACATTGCCGGACAGGAGGGCGAGAATATCCTTGCCGGGCACGTCATGGCCAAGCGCGCGGGCTTCCGCCTGGAACAGGCCGTCGAACTCCTCCGCATTGACCTTGCTCTGCTCCAGCAGGGCCCAGGCATTGGTCAGCGGATTGTGCGAATTGACCGTCCGGATGAAATCCTTCGGCAGGCCGCGTTCGGCCTCGTAACGGGAGAATGCATCGAAGGGAGAGGAGGTAAAAACGCCCCCGAAATCCCAGATCACGGCCTTGAAAGTCTTTGTCATGGGAGTCCTGTAGCGGCGCATTGTCCAAGTTTCAAACCTTGAAGATTGCCCGCGCCATTCTAGGGTGTGCCGGACACAATGATCCAAGGGAGAAGCAGGATATGGGCGTGCTTGAGGGCAAAGTGGTGCTGGTCACCGGTGGCGGCAACGGAATCGGCAAGGAGACAGCACTGCTTGCCGCTAAGGAAGGCGCGAAAGTCGTGGTCAACGACCTCGGCGGCGGCCTGACCGGCGGCGACGAGGGCGATGCCGGCCCGGCCGAGGCCGTGGCAGCGGAAATCCGCAAGGCCGGCGGCGAGGCCGTTTCCAATTCCGACAGCGTGACGGACATGAAGGCCGTCGAAGGCATGATCGAACAGGCGAAGGACACGTTCGGCGGGCTCAACGCCATCATCAACCCGGCCGGCATCCTGCGTGACACGATGTTCCACAAGATGAGCGAGGATGACTGGGACCGGGTGATCGACGTGCACCTGCGCGGCAGTTTCAACGTCACCCGCGCGGCCGTCGAACTCTTCCGCGAGCAGGAAGACGGCGCCTTCGTGCTGTTCACCTCCACGTCGGGCCTGATCGGTAATATCGGCCAGGCCAACTATGCCGCCGCCAAGATGGGCATTGTCGGCCTCAGCCGCATCGTGGCCATGGAAGGCGAGCGCAAGAGCGTGCGCTCCAACGTCATCGCGCCGTTCGCCTGGACGCGGATGATCGCCTCCATCCCGGTGAAGGACGAGGCCGGCGCCCAGCGCGTGGAGCGGATGAAGAACGGCATGCGCGCCGACCAGGTCGCCCAGCTCGCCGTGGCACTCTGTGCCGACCGGGCCAAGCACGTCTCCGGCCAGATTTTTGCCGTGCGCGGCAATGAGGTCATCCTGTTCGACCAGCCGCGTCCGGTGAAATCGCTGGCCCGGATGGAAGGCTGGACACCGGAAAGCCTGATCGACCAGGCCCTGCCCGCGATGAGCGGCAGCTTCTTCGGCATGGGCGCCACCGCCAGCATTTTCCCCTACGATCCGGTCTAGGGAGGCCGGATGCCGGGCGAGTCCGTTACATACCAGAAATGCATCACCGGCAGTGACGGGCTCACCTATTGCCGCGAAATCTTGCCGGAAGACCTGCCCACTGCCGCCCCGGCGGTGGAGGAGCTTCCGGCAAGCCCGCTCGACCATGCGCGCGAGGCGATCACGCCCATCCTGGAAGACCCGTCCGGCTGGGCGAACCAGCACCTGTTGCAGGAATCGGTTCTCTACCCGGCCCTGATCCAGGCGGGCGTGATCCTCGCGGCTCTTCTGGCCGCGCTGGTGCTCACCCCGCTTCTCAAGCGTCTGGTGAATGTCAGCCTGCGGAAATTCCTCGCCCCGCCGCGCGGGCAATTGCTGGAAACCCTCCGGCGGCTTGTCGGCCCGGCCCTTGTCGCCCTCCTGCTCTATGCGGGCGAGGCGACGCTGCGCTCCATGGGCCAGCCATCGACCCTGGTGCGCATTGCTGCCTCCCTCGGCATCGCCTGGGCCCTGATCAGGGCCGTGACGGCACTGTTCCCGCAAGGCTTCCGCAAGCCGCTGGCGATGCTGATCTGGTTCTTCGCCGTGCTTTATGCCTTCGGCGTGTTCGAAGAGGTCTGGACCTGGCTCTCCTCCATCGGCCCGCCCTTTGGCGACCGAACGATCAGCCCCGTCTTCGTGGCACAGGCCGCCGGCACAGCGGCCCTCTTCCTGTTCGGCGCCAACTGGATCGCCAAGAAGCTGAAGACGCGCGTCGATGAATTGCCCAAGGTCGAGCCGTCGATCCGCATCCTGCTCGGCAATGCCCTGCAGATCGGCCTCTTCTTCGGCGCCGTCCTGCTCACGCTGGCCGGCCTCGGCATTCCCCTTTCCGGCCTTGCGGTTCTGGGCGGCGCCATTGGTGTCGGCCTCGGCTTCGGCATGCAGCAGATCGTGTCGAACTTCATTTCCGGCGTCATCCTCCTGTCGGACCGCTCGATCAAGCCGGACGATGTGATCGAAGTGGACGACAAGGTCGGCGTCGTGAAATCGCTCGGCCTGCGTTATGCCTCGGTCGTCACCCGCGACGGCACGGAGCACCTCATTCCGAATGAAATGCTGGTGACGGACAAGGTGGTGAACTGGTCCTTCTCCTCCAAGAAGGTGCGCCTGAAGCGCCGTATGCGGATCGAATACGAAACCGATCTTGAACTCGCCATCCGGCTGATGGAACAGGGCGCCAGCGAAGTGCCGCGCGTCCTGCGCGATCCCGGCCCGCGCGGCCTCGTCATGGAATTCGGCGCCGAAGCCATCGAACTTGAGATCCGCTTCTGGATCGAAGATCCGGAAAACGGGCGCTCCAATGTCTCCTCGGATGTGCTGCGCGCGATCTGGCAGCACTTCCATGCCAATGGCATCGACATTCCGCTCCGCCGCGAGGAAGTCCTCATCGAGCCGGGCTCGACGATCAAAGTGGAAATGGTGCCCGCAAAGGGGGACTAGGCCCCACCTATTCCGGGTCGTCCTCATCACCCAGAGGCCGTGGCCTGAGATCCACCGGGCCGCCTTCGCCGGGCTCTGGCGCATCTGGCTCCGCATCCGCCCCCGGGTCACTGCCCGCTTCTGCAAAAGCGTCCTGCGCGCTTTCGAGGAAGGCATCGAATTCGTCCGGCGCCTCGTCAGCCGGATCGTCCTGCAGGGGTGGCTCCGGCGCGGCCAGATCCGCGGCGGCCTCCGGCGGCGTCGCTTCAGGCCCCTCTTCCGGCGCCGCCGGCAGGTCTGGCAACACCGGCCGGGCCGCTGGCGTTTCCGGACGTACGCCGCCATCGGGCGCGGGTGTCTTCGGCGCAGGCTGGGCCGGGCGCGGCGCCGGGTCATCGCCCAGTACGCAATTGGCAAGGCCTTCGGACTGCACCACGCGCATCCGAGCCTGCAGCGTGCCGGCGCGCTGCTGCACATAAGGCCCCGGCGGATCGACCCGCCATTTGTTGGGACTGGGAAGGACCGCCGCCAGCAGCGCCGCTTCGCGCTCTGTCAGGTCGGCAGCGGACTTGCCGAAGCGGGTCCGCGCCGCCGCCTCGGCACCGAAAATACCGTCGCCCCATTCGGCGACATTGAGATAGGCTTCCATCACGCGGCGCTTGCCCCACATGCCGTCGATGAAGGTGGCGAGCCAGGCTTCGGCGCCCTTGCGGGCCATGCCGCCGCCATTCCACAGGAAGACATTCTTCGCCGTCTGCTGTGTGATCGTGGACGCCCCGCGCAGGCCCTTGCCGGTATTGTATTCGTCAATCGCCTTGCGGATCGCTTCGACATCGACGCCATTATGTTCGCAGAAGCGCGTGTCTTCCGCCGCGATCACCGCGCGCACAAGATGGGGAGAAATGTCGTCTATGGAGACCATCTGCCGACGGAGCGTTTCGCCGCCGCTCATGCGCTGCACCATCAGGATCGTGCCCGGCACCGGCACGAATTTCAGCGCCAGCGCATAGAGGTGCACGCCGACAAATATGCCGAGCACGAATTTTGCGACCCACATCAGCCAGTCATAGAGCTGAGCCGTGACCCGCGTCTTTTCCTTCGCCTTTGCCCGGCTCATACGATCGCTTCCCATTCGGCCCGCACGTCCGGGTCCGTCTCCTGCGGCAGGTGTTCGCCGCGCGCCAGAGAGAACCGCTCCGCGTCAAGTTGCAAGAGGGCCCAGACAGCCGCGCCGCGCACAAGTGCAGAGGAATCGGTCAGTAGCGGAGCGAGCACTTCCACAAGTGCCCCCTCCCCCGAATTGCCGATGGCGATGCAGACATTGCGCACGAACCGGTCGCGCCCGATGCGCTTGACCGGCGAGCCGGAAAACACTTCCCGGAACGCCGTATCGTCGAGCGCGGCCAGCTCGTCGAGGCCTGGCGCCTTCAGTTCGGCGCGGGCATGGAAGGCCGCCTCGCTGGCGGCTTGCGCAAACTTGTTCCACGGGCAAACCGCGAGGCAATCGTCGCAGCCAT
>JAGQRO010000115.1 GCA_020425315.1 Hyphomonas sp.
TACAAGCAGGAGAGCCCGTTCCGGGCCAACCGCGTCGGCGGGGCGATCGTGGCGCGCAACATCGCGCACCATCTGGAGACGGCGCTGGCCGACAAGCCGAAAAGCTGGCGGCCGCTGATCTATTGCTGGCGGGGCGGCATGCGCTCCAATGCGATGGCGACGATCCTTTCCTCTGTGGGCTGGCCCACCGGCGTGGTGAAGGGGGGCTACAAGACCTGGCGGCGCGAAGTGGTGGCGGGCCTCGAATGCGACGAGCCGCTGCTGCCGGTGCGCCTGATCGACGGGCAGACCGGCACGGGCAAGACGGCCCTGCTGCACGCCATCGCGGCGGCCGGCGGGCAGGTGATCGACCTCGAAGGCCTCGCCCACCATCGCGGCTCGGCATTTGGCGATTTCGGAATGGGCACCCAGCCGGCCCAGCGCCTGTTCGAGACGGAGATCTGGACGCGGCTGCGGGAGTTCGATCCCACAAGGCCGATCTTCGTGGAGGCGGAGTCCGCGCTGGTCGGCCGGCGGCGTGTGCCCCGACGGCTGTGGCGGTCCATGCTGGCGGCGCCGCGTGTGGAGCTGCAGGCGAGCGTGACGGCGCGGGCGGTCTATCTTCAGACAGCCTATGGTGACGTGATTTCCGATCCTCACCGTCTCAACGGCGCGCTCGACAAGCTGGTCGCGTTGCAATCGAAGGAACGCGTTTCCGAATGGAAGGCGCTCGCCGGCGCCGGGCAATATGCTCAGCTGGCGGAAGAACTGATCCGCGAGCATTATGACCCGCTCTACGCCCGCAGCCGCAAGCGGCGCGAGGATGCGCCGGTTCAAACGGTGGAGCTGGAAGATTTTTCACGGGAAAGCCTGATGAAGGCGGCGCAGGACGTGATCGTTCCCTGAGTCCGGCGTTCGAGCCCGCGCTCGTGCTTCGACTTCGCTCAGCATGAGCGCTTCCGAAGTGCGGACTCATCCTGAGCGAAGTCGAAGGATGAATGTCATGGACGCAGGATTTTAGCGGTTCTCTTCCGTGCCCAGACGGGCGAGTTCGTCGGCGCGTTCATTGCCGGGGTCGCCGGCATGGCCCTTCACCCATTTCCAGGTGATGTCGTGGCGGGTGCAGGCTTCGTCCATCGCCATCCACAGGTCCTGGTTCTTCACCGGCTTCTTGGCGGCTGTTTTCCATCCGTTGCGCTTCCAGCCATGGATCCATTTGGTCAGGCCGTCCTTCACATAGGTGGAGTCGACATGCAGCGTGACTTTCGAAGGCCGCTTCAGCGCGTTCAGCGCTTCGATCACGGCCAGCATTTCCATCCGGTTATTCGTGGTCGCCTTGTCGCCGCCATGGAGTTCTTTCTCATGGCCGTTCCAGCGGATCAGCGCGCCCCAGCCGCCGGGGCCGGGATTGCCGCTGCAGGCGCCGTCGGTCCAGATTTCGATGATGTCTGTCATGGCGTTTCAGGTGTGGGGCTTTGCGCCCGGCGTCAAGCGTCAGAACACGTTGACGTCGACATCGGCGAGCTGTTCGGCCGGGCGCACGATGCGGTGGAAGAGGAGGCCGCAGGCGACGCCGGCGACCGCGCCGATCATGCCGCCCGTCAGCAGGGCGCCGGCTGCATTGACCGGGCCGGAGAACAGGCCGAACCCGCCCGTCATGCCGCCAACCAGGATCGCGCCCCAGATCGCGCCCCAGCGCAGGAAGGGCCTCATCTTCACGATGCCGCGATAGGGCATCCGCCCGATGGACAGGCCCAGTGCCAGCCAGGCCGCCGGCACGGTGATGAAGAAGAGGAAGAAATTATAGGTCGCCAGCTGGCAGCCCATCATCATGCCGTTCACGAAGGAGTGCTCGTTGAAATAGACATAGCTCGACCGGCCGGTGAGGCCGAAGGCCAGCGAGACAAGGCCGCTGGACAGAAGGCCGAGCAGCGTGACGCCGAGGCACGCGGCCAGCGAGGACAGGAACAGGCCGAGCTTGATGCGCTTGAACCGCCGGCGCCGCTCAATCGCGCCGGCATAGGAAGGTGTGGCCGTATCAGTCTGAATGCCTGTCTCACCCTCGCTCATGCGCCATACCCCTCCGCCGTCTGCACTTTGCGATGAAACGCCAGCCGGTGGGCATATTCGAGGGGGTTTTTGGGCCTTACAAGGGCACCGGCGGGCGTCGAGGACCAGTCGATCAGCCGTGTGAGGAAGAAACGGATCGCCGCGGCCCGGCAGAGCAAGGGCAGGGCCGCGCGCTCGGCCGGCTCCAGCGGGCGCACGGATTCGTAACCCGCGATCAGCGCCGCGCCCTTGGAGAAATTGTAGTCCACCGAGTCCCGCCCGCCATCCTCGAACGCCCAGGCATTGAGGCAGACGGCGAGGTCGTAGGAGAGGGCATCGGTGCAGGCGAAATAGAAATCGATGGCGCCGGTGAACCGGTCGCCCAGGAAGAAGGCATTGTCGGGGAAGAGATCCGCATGGATCGTGCCGCGCGGGAGGATGAGGGAATGCGGCTTGGCCGATGCGATGGCGGCGAGGTCACCGGCAATGAACTCGGCGAGGCCCGCCTGCAGCGCGTCGGCATCGGCCTCATGCCCTTTCCAGAGGCGCGGCCAGGAGGCCGGGCCGAGGCTGTTCTCGCGCGTCATGGCGAAGTCGGCGAGGGCGACATGCATGCGCGCCATGCCGGCGCCGAGTTCGCGGCACTGGGCGACATTCGGCTTGCGCGGCGAGAGGCCTTCGAGGAAAGAGATGATCACCGCCGGGCGGCCTTCCAGCGTGCGCAGGGCCTGTCCGTCGCGCCCCATGATCGGCTCCGGGCAGGGATAGCCCTTCGCGGCGAGGTGCTGTTTCAGGCCGATGAAATAGGGCAGGTCGGCGGCGTTCACGCGCTTTTCGAACAGGGTGAGGATGTAGCGGCCCGTGGAGGTTTCGAGATAATAGTTCGAATTCTCCACGCCCTCCGCGATGCCCTTGAAGGACAGCGGCGTGCCGAGATCGTATTCGGCAAGGAAGGCGGCCAGCGCCTCGTCGGAAACCTGCGTGTAGACGGCCATGGCGCAGGGTTAGTTCGCCTTGGCCACCATGTCACGCACCAGCGTCTTGCCGGCCAGCAGATAGTGGAGCGCTGCCCAGAGATAACCACAGCTGAAGATCAGGATCGACCATTGCAGGCCCTTGGCGTTGGCGCTGGTGCAGGCTGCTGCCGCGTCCTCTGCCAGCAGGGACAGGTCCTGGCAGGCGTCCAGCGTCAGCCCGAGATCGGACCCGTGCACGAACATGGTCTTCAGCCAGGTCGACAGGATGCCGATAATCGGCGGGCCGAGGCCATAGCCGAGCAGGTTCACCACGAACAGGGTGATCGCCACCGACGTCGCCCGCATCCGGCTGTCCACCACACCGCCGGCCACCGCATACATCGGGCCGAGGTAATAATAGTGGATCATCGCGGCCACCATTAGCGCCGGCATGGCCAGCCACAGGCTGTGGGTGGAATAGCCGAACAGGTAGAACGGCACCGAAGCCGCCATGCCGAGGGCCGGCACCCAGGACAGCGCCGTCGGATGGCGCTTGGCCAGCTTGTCGGCGAGGTAGCCGGAGGTGAACACGCCGATGGCCGCCATCACGCCGAGGATCACGCCGAACAGGAGCGAGGCCTGCTGGATGTTGAGGCCATGCGTGCGGATCAGGAAGGAGGTCGTGAACTGGCCGACCCCATAGCCGACAAAGGACGCAACCATCGCGCCAATGGTGATGTGCCAATAGGCCGGCTTGCGCAGCAGGACCCGGAACGCCTCGGCAAATCCGGCCCGTTCGGCCACCTGCAGTTCCGGCGGGTCGGAATAGCCGCGCGGCGGTTCCTTGATGGTCGTGCGCACCAGCGTAGCAACCAGAAGGCCGGGCAGGCCGACCAGAACGAAGGCAATGCGCCAGCCTTCGATATGCTGCCAGTCGAGCGCCTCTGCCGCAAAGGTCCAGCCCCAGGCGCGGAACATGGCTTCGGCATTCTCGCCGGAGATGTTGCCGGCGATGAAGCCGCCGAACACGGCCGCGAACATGCCGCCCAGCGGCACGCCGAGGGCATAGATCGAGACAGCCGTCGAGCGGCTGCGCGGGTCGTAATAGTCCGCGATCAGGGATTGGGCGGGCGGTGTACAGCCGGCCTCGCCGATACTGACGCCGACACGGAACAGGAACAGGATCAGGAAGGAGGTCGCAAAGCCGCACAGGGCGGTCATCAGGCTCCACAGGAACACCGCCCCGGCAATGATCCAGACGCGGTGGCTGCGTTCCGAAAAGCGCGCGATGGGAATGCCGAGGAAGGTGTAGAGCACGGCAAAGGCCGGCCCGCCCAGCAGGCCCATCTGCCAGTCTTCCACGCCGAACGAATTCTTGATTGGTTCGGTGAGGATGTTGATGATCGTGCGGTCGATGAAGTTGAAGATGTAGACCAGCAGCAGGGAGGAGAGAACGAAGGCTCGATAGCCACGCGTACCGAAGCCGGAATTGGGGGCGTCCTGGGTCATGTCCGTCATGCTGCAGCGCCTCCATCCGTAGCCGGATTATACCGGTCGCGCTGGAAGGTGCGGGCGGCGAGGAAGTAGCAGGCCGCCGCGAACACGAACATCAGCGCCGTCGCGGCCATGGAATGGCGCAGGCCCGTGCCATAGGCCTTGCAGAGCTGCGCCCCGCTTTCGCCGAGTGCGGCAAGGTCACCGCCGCAGGCGCGTGGATTGAACGTGTCCTTGAGGTCGATCAGGCCTGCGCCGGAGAGCTGCTGCGAGAAGAAGAAATCGCTCATCCCGCCGGTGAACAGCGGGCCGATGCCATTGCCGATCAGCGACACGATCAGCAGGAGGACGGCAATCGTCGTGGCGCGCGAGCGCGGGCTGACGATGGCGGTGCCGACCATGTATTGCGCGCTGAGATAGGCATAGTGCGCTGTGCCGGCGATGATCCAGAGAACGAAGGCGACCGTCAGGCTGGAAGTGAAGAAGGCGCCGAGATAGGCCGGGATGGCGATCAGCAGGCCGACGCCCGGCAACCAGGCCGCGATGGTCGGGAAGCGCGGTTCCAGCTTCTCCGAAAGGAAACCGCCGAGGAAGGTGCCGACGGCCGCGACGGCGGCCAGCGGGGCGCCATAGTTCACGGCGGCTTCACGCACGCCGATGCCATGGACGCGCTGAAGGAAAGGCGCCTGGAAGCTGATCAGGCCATAGCCGACAAAGGCGACCAGTGCCGCGCCGAGGGAGAGCCACCAGAAGGTTGGTTTCTTGCCGAATTCCTTGAAGGCCTCAAAGAACCCGGCCTTCTCTGCACCATTTGCCGAGGGCGGATCAGAATAGCCGCGCGGCGGTTCCCTCAGTGTGAAGAGGAGGAGGATCGCGATCAGCACGCCGGGCAGGCCGACCACGACAAAGGCGATGCGCCAGCCCTCCACCGTGGACCAGTCCAGCCCGCCGAACAGGCCGCCAAGCCCGATGGATTTGATCCAGGCGCCGAAATCGCTGCCCTTGATGCCGGCAATGGTGCCGCCGAACAGCTGGGCCAGGACGCCGCCAAGGGTGACGCCCATCGAATAGATGCCAAGCGCGCCGGCGCGGCTCCTGGGCGGGTAGTAGTCCGTGATGAGAGAGTTCGCCGGCGGCGTGCAGCCGGCCTCCCCGATGGCGACACCGACGCGGAACAGCAGCAGCCAGATGAAGGACGCCGCCAACCCGCAGAAGGCCGTCATCAGCGACCAGATGATGATGCAGAGCGAGATGATGAAGACGCGGTTGCCCCGGTCGGCCCACATCGCAATCGGAATGCCCATCAGCGCATAGAACAGGGCGAAGGGCGGGCCGGAGAGCAGGCCCCATTGGGTGTCGTTGAGCTGGAATGTGTTGATGATCGGCTGGGCCACGACCGCGATCAGTGTCCGGTCGATGAAGTTCAGCGTGTACACCATCATCAGGGCGACCAGCACATAGGTGCGATAGCCTTTCGAGCCGAAGCCGGTGATATGGCCTGGCTGGGCCGCCGGGCCAGCGGTCGTGTCGGTCATTCAGCTCTCCTCCGTTGGCGGCGCTGCGCATTTCTGGCGGGCGCATGCTGCCGTCAGGGCTACGGTAGTGCCGCGGCGCCCGGCTGCAAGTCTTATCGTGAGGGAAGGTTAAATGTGACCGAGCGCCCGGAAGCTGGCGACGCCCTGCGTGCCGACGATCAGGTGGTCGTGGACATCGATGTCAAACGAGGTGAGCGCGTCGATGATTTCGCGCGTCATGTCGATATCGGCGCGCGACGGGGTGGTGTCGCCGGAGGGGTGGTTGTGCACCAGGATCAGGCTGGAGGCGGAGAGTTCCAGTGCTCGGCGGGCGATTTCGCGGGGGTAGACGGGGGCGTGGTCCACGGTGCCCCGGCTCATGATCTCGTCGGCGATCAGTTGGTTCTTGCGGTCGAGGAAGAGGACGCGGAACTGTTCGCGCGCCTCATGCTGCATCTCCCGGCGCACATAGGCGAGCAGGGCGCTCCAGGAGGAGATGACCTCCCGGCGCTTGATGTCCTGCAGGCTGGCGCGGCTCTGCAGTTCGGCCACCGCCTTGAGATAGGCGGCGACTGTCTCGCCCACGCCATCGACCTTCACCAGGTCCGCCACCGGCGCGGCCAGCACGCCGGAAAGGCCGCCGAACTTTGCCTCCAGCGCCTTGGCAATCGGTTTCACATCCCGGCGCGGGATGAAGGCCATCAGCAGGACTTCGAGGATTTCATAATCGTCGAGCGCGCCGGCGCCGCGCGAAATGAGCTTCGTGCGCAGGCGTTCGCGATGGCCCTGCCAGTGGGGTTTCGACGTGTCGCCCGCGTCCCCCGCCATCTGCCCTAGAGCTTCACCTTGTAGGGTTCGTGCCAGCCCTTGGGCGAGGTGGAGAAGATCTCGACGCCGGTTTCGGTGACGCCGACGGAATGCTCGAACTGGGCCGAGAGCTGGCGGTCGCGCGTCACGGCGGTCCAGCCATCCGGCAGGATGGCGGCGTCCTTGCGGCCGAGATTCAGCATCGGCTCGACGGTGAAGAACATGCCGGGCTTCAGTTCCGGGCCGGTATTGAAGTCGGCCGAATGGATCACGTTCGGCTCGTCATGGAACAGGCGGCCGAGGCCATGGCCGCAGAAATCCTCGACCACGGACATGCGGTTCTTGCGGGCAACCTCGCTGATCGCGCCGCCGATATCGCCGAACCGGTTGCCGGGTTTCACCTGGGCGAGGCCGGCCATCAGCGCCTCATAGGTCACTTCCATCAGCCGTTCGGCTTTCCGCTTCACTTCGCCGACGCCATACATGCGCGAATGGTCGCCATGCCAGCCATCGAGGATCAGCGTCACGTCGATATTGGCGATGTCGCCTTCCTTCAGCGGCTTCGGCCCAGGAATGCCGTGGCAGATGACATGGTTCAGTGAGATGCAGGAGGCATGGCGGTAGCCGCGATAGCCGATCGTGGCCGACAAGGCGCCATGGTCCAGCACGAACTCCCGTACCAGGTTGTCGAGGTGTTCCGTGGTCACGCCCGGCTTCACTTCCGGCACCAGCATGTCGAGGCATTCCGCCACCAGCCGCCCGGCCCGGCGCATGCCCTCGAAGCCCTCGGCATCGTGGACGCGGATTTCGCCCGTACGCATGGGCAGGAGGAGGTTTGTGTCAGTCATCGGCAGGCTTTCCGTCTTCAGCCTGCAATGTGGCAGCAATCGGTGAATTTTTCCACCCTTGAACCGCCGTCAGAGGCCGGCGGTCTCCATTGCGATCCGGCCGAACTGCAGGCCGCGCTCGGGATAGGTAGGCACGGTGGCGCCCCGCTCCTGTGCCAGCACGTCCAGCAATGACCGCCCGCCATTGAGGGGCACGGGCGCGGCATCGAAGAAGGGATGGGCCAGCGCCCTGGCGGCCGGCAGGAAGCTCCAGCCTGCCGCCGCGAGCCCGGCCAGCACATCGCGCAGGAACAGGCCATTCAGCACATTGTGGTGCACCAGCAATGTGTGGGGCACGAATTCCAGCCCCATGGCGAGGGCGACGAAGTGATAGTGCTCGGCCAGGTCCACGACATGCTGGGTGTAGAAGGCGCCGAAGGCACTGACATCGGCATAGGGGTCTTCCCGAAGGCGCGCTTCCAGCCGTTCAGTGATCGACCAGTCCTGGCTGTCGATGGTGACGGCGGCATTGCGGTAGCCATTCTCGGCCAGCCAGCCCCGGATCGCGTCACGGTCTTCGGGCGTTGCGCCCTCGTCGAGGAAGGGGAAACGGAAGTTGCGCTTGTAGGCCCGGTAATCGGACAGGTACGCATCGTTCCGGACAATATCCTCACAGAAGGCACCGGGCGTCAGGGCGCTGGCATGGGGATGCGACCAGCAATGATTGCCGATCAAATGGCCGGAGCGCTGCCAGCGGGCAATCACTTCGCGGCCGAATTCGTTGTCGGTGTTCTGGCCCGTGACGAAGCCGGCGGCCCGGATGCCATACTGCTCGAAGGCTGCGAGGATGGCCTTGTCCCGCTCGGCCGGTGAGAGACGCTCGGCAAAGCTGAGGCTGAAATCGTCCATGGTGATGGCCATGCGCTTTTCCGGGACGGCCCCGCAGGCCGCAAGGCCGGCCGCTGCAGTGCCCGCCGCCAGGAACTGGCGCCTGTTCATCATCGCACGGATCTCCGTCACATCTGTATCAGGCATGCCAGACAGGGCCGCAGGGGGGAAGGGGCGGGCGCATGACCTTGCCGTAAGGTCCCGGCTTGGCGGGCGGGGGCCATTCTCTCTATGCTCGGGCCGGAAGGCGGGCCATGCGATGTCCGCTGCCAGGGGAGGACGTCCGATGAACCGCCAACTCACGCGCCTGATGGCCGCTCTCGCCCTGCTGGCCGGTGCGGCCTGCACGGCGGCGCCCGCAATCGCCCCGGCGGAGACCGTGGCTCCCGTTGCGGAGCCGGACTTTTCCGAGGCCGGGCTAGCGTCGCTTGATGCAGCGATGAAACGCGCTGTCGATGACGGGCAGGTGAAGGGCGTGTCCACGCTGCTCGTGAAAGATGGCCAGACCGTCAATGCCTACCGCTATGGCATCATGCGGGCCGCCGACGAGGCCCCCATCATGGAGGACACGATCTTCCGCATCTTTTCGATGTCGAAACCGATCACGGGCGTGGCTCTGATGACGCTGTATGAGGACGGGG
>JAGQRO010000116.1 GCA_020425315.1 Hyphomonas sp.
GGATGATCCATTCGCGCGTGTTGTGGATGTTGCGGCCGGTCGAGAGGTCCATGACGTTGTCGGCACCCCAGCGGATCGCCCACACCATCTTGTCGACTTCTTCCTCCACGGAGGAGGCGACGGCGGAGTTGCCGATATTGGCATTGATCTTCACAAGGAAGTTCCGGCCGATGATCTGCGGCTCCAGCTCCGCATGGTTGATGTTGGCCGGGATAATGGCGCGGCCGGCGGCGATTTCGTCGCGCACGAATTCGGGCGTGATGTAGTCCGGGATATGCGCGCCGAAGCTTTCGCCCTCAGCGATCCGCTCGGCGGCGCCTTCGACGGCGGCGCGGCGGCCGAGATTCTCGCGGGTGGCGACATAGATCATCTCCTTGGTGATGATGCCGGCCTTGGCGAATTCGTATTGCGTCACCAGGGGCAGGCCCTCGGCATTGACGGGCGGGTCGAGATCCATCGCGCAGGGGGAGGAGGCACATTCCACCTTGTCGATGCGGGGCTGGCCGCGCAGGGGGCGGTGCTTGACGGGGAATTCGCGGGCAAGATGCTTGCCGCTGGCGCCGCCATTGTCTTCCGGCTTCACATCGCGGCCCTCATATTCCTCCACGCCGCCGCGCTCCAGCACCCAGTCGCGGCGCGTGCGGGCAAGGCCCTGTTCCACATCGATGGTGACCGACGGATCCGTATACGGACCGGACGTGTCATACACCGGCACCGGCGGCTCATTGGCGCTGGGGTGAAGGTCAATCTCCCGGTGCGGCACGGCGAGGTCCGGCAGGGGATGGGTATACACCTTGCGGGACGAGGGCAGGGGGCCGGTGGTGACGTTTGGCGTCTCGAATTCGGATTGGTTGGCGGGCTTGTTCATTGGGCGGGCTTTCTCTGGTGATAGGTGAGGGCCATGGAGATGCAGTGTTTGACAGGTTGGGCGGGGAGGGTCTCGCCGAGGGCGAGGCGGATTTCGCGATTGCCGACAAGGTCGAGCGTATCCCCGTACAGCACGCGCCATTCATCCAGCAGCGTGGTCCGGCAATTGACGAAAATGCCGGCGCTGTTCGGCCTTTTCGGCGACCAGGCGAGGCGGATGGTGGTGCCGCTTTTCGGGTGCTCCGTGAGATAGGCCGGCTCGCCCCATTTCAGGGTCTCGTTGATCTGGCCCGCTTCGGGCAGGCTGTGAGCCGTTTCGTAGAGAATGGTCCGGACCAGCAGGAGCTGGCCCCGCGCCTTGCGGGAATAGCTATCATACGCGGCCGCGACCGGCGGGGGCAGATCGGGAATGCGTTGCTTCATTCCGACCCTCCGGCGCGCGGCAGGGTGATCGAAAGAATCATCCCGATGAGGGAGGTGGCAAAGGCGAGGCCGACGAGGATTGTCAGCACACCGAGGTCCCAATTGCCGGCATTGGTGTCTTCGGGGCTGAACACCTTTCCGAAGAAACTGCCATACAGCATGCCGGCATTGACGCCCCAGGCGGCGGCGAAGAAGGCGCGGTTGCGGTGCGTGTCGCGCCGCATGATCCAGGCCGAGGCGATCAGCATGGCGCCCATGATCTGGTCGTCGAGCACGAAGGCAAGTTCGCGCCCGGCACCCCAGGAGCGCCAGAGTTCGCCGATCATCAGGGAGAGGGCGAGCAACACCGCCCAGAGGCGCAGCCAGGTCATGTCATGAGCCTTTCCGCCTGATCCGGCGTGAGTTCGATCCAGAGCGTATCGGCCTGGGCGAGGAGGGTGCCGTCGGCGGCGTGCAGGGCGGTGCCGGCGAGATGCTTGCGCCGCTCGCTCCAGGCATGCCAGGCGTGGACGATGATTTCCTTCCCACACGGAACAGGCCGATGCAGGGCAGCGGTCATCTCGCCGAGCAGGTAGGACGTGTCCGACAGGGGCAGGGCAAAGCCGCCGGGGCAGTCGAGCGC
>JAGQRO010000117.1 GCA_020425315.1 Hyphomonas sp.
GCCATGGACCAGGTCATCTACACGGCCTGCCCGGTCTGTGCGGAGGATGTGACACCCACCTGGTCGCTGCGCGCCCGCCGCGCCGTGCTGGACCAGCAATCCCAGATGATTTCCTACCGCGATGCGGTGCTGGAAGTGATGGGCGTGCCGGTGTTCTATTTCCCGTTCCTGGCCCATCCCGACCCCTCCTCGGACCGCCGTTCGGGCCTGCTGATCCCGTCCGTCGGCGTCTCCTCGAAGCTCGGCACGTTCTACCAGCAGCCCTATTACTGGGCGATCTCGGACTCCTCCGACCTCACCATCGCGCCGATGGTGTCGGAAAATGTCCGTCCGATGATGGAACTCGACTATCGCAAACGGTTCTATTCCGGCGCCATCAACCTCAATACCAGCTTCACCAATGAAGCCGATTTCGACTCCAGCGGCGAGCGGTTCGGCGAGGAGAAATGGCGCGGTCACCTCTACGGGTCCGGCCGGTTCGCGATCTCGCCGGAATGGCAGTGGGGTTTCGGCGTCGAGACGCAGACGGACGATCTCTACGACCGGCGCTACGACATTTCCGGCCAGGGCGAACGCCGCGGCATCTATCGCAGTCAGCCGCGCCGCCTGCTGTCACAGCTCTATGCCGTCGGCCAGGGCGACAGCTACTATTCCGATATCTCGCTACTTTCCTTCCAGGGCCTGCGTTCGAGCGACCAGGATGGCGCCCTGCCGACCGTCACGCCGCTCTTCTTCGGCGAGAAATACTGGGATCTCGGCAATTTCGGCTTTGCCAGCGTCAACGCCTCCACCGCCATCCTGACGCGCGATGTCGGCGCCGACAGCCAGCGCGTCAGCGTCGGCGCGGAGTGGTCGGATCTCGACATCCTGCCGGGTGGCTTCACCTTCGAGCCCTTTGCCGAAGTGCGCGGCGACTATTACGCACTGGATTCCAGCATTTCCGGCGAGGATGACGTCTCCCGCGTGGTCGGCAATGCCGGCGCCAAGGTCGCCTATCCGCTGGTGCGGCCCGGCAAGACGGTCGACGTGACGCTGGAACCGGCGGTGATGGCCGCCTGGGGCTTTTCCAATATCAACGACCCGGTGATCCCGAACGAGGACTCGCTGCTCTTCGAAGCCGACGAATCCCTCCTCTTCGAACCGAGCGCGACGACCGGCTTCGATCTTTATGAGGGCGACGGCAAGCTTTCGGTCGGCCTGACGGCACGGGCGGTCTGGAAGAATGGCACGGAGCTTTCGACGACGGTCGGGCGCCGCTGGCGCTCGCGCCCGGATGCCGCCTTCAGCCCGATCACCAATCTCGACGGGACCTCGTCCGACTGGGTGGCGGCATCGACTCTCGATTTCGGCAATCCGCTGCGCATCGACACGCGCGTGCGCCTCGACGATGACGGCTTCAATCTAAATCGGATCGATGCGCGCTTCTCGACCAATTACTGGCGCCTGCGCGGCACCGGCCAATACTACAAGATCGATGAACGGGTCACCTCCAGCGGCGAGGGCGACGAAGGCATCTACCTGCGCGGCGAATTCGAAGTGACCGACAGATTCTCGCTCATCTATGGCGAACTGCGCGATATTGCCGGCGATCTCAACGCCCGCCGGGAGATCGGCATTGCCTACCAGGACGATTGTTCGCGCCTCGAACTGGTCTATACGCGCTCCGAACTGATCGACCGCACGCTCGGCCCGTCGGAAAACCTGCAGGTCCGCTTCTCGCTGCTGACCCTGGGCGAGTTCGGCTCCAGCGAGTTCGATTGATTCCCCATTACCGCCTACAAACCGCCCTTAAGTCTAAATATCCGTAAGATAACAGGGATCACTGCGCGCCCGCGTTGCGCCCCGGCGCAAGATTTGTATGGTCCTTCGGGAAGACTGCCCCCATTGCGGGCACGATGTGGAGACGCCTGATGGTTCGCAAATTCCTCGCCGCTGCAACCTTGCTTGCCCTTTCGGCCAACGGGATCGCCGCTGCGCAGGAGACGGCAGGCGACCGGCTGCCGCTGGAAGGCATCGCCGCCATCGTCAACGACAACCCGATTTCCTATTCCGATGTGCGCCAGCGCGCCCGCCTGCTTCTGCTCAGCCTCGGCGGCCAGCAGCCGACCCAGGAACAGATCCAGCAGATCACCGGCCAGGCGCTGGAACAGCTGATCGACGAGCGTATCCAGCTCGACAAGGCGGCCGAATTCGAACTCGTCATCAGCCCGGAAGAGATCGACGGCGCCATCAATGACATGGCCTCCCAGTCCGGTGCCGACAGCGCGGCCCTGCGCGCCCAGTTGCTGAGCGCCGGCGTCAATCCGGTCAGCCTGGAAGAGCAGATGCGCGCCGAGATCGCCTGGCAGCGCGTGATGAGCGGCCTTTACGGGTCGCGTATCCGGATTTCCGACAATCAGGTCGACGACCAGATCGAGCGCCTGCGTGCCTCCTCGCAGAAGACGCAGTATCGCTTGTCGGAAATCTTCCTTTATGCGCCGGATGAAGAATCCCGCACCCAGGCCAAGGAAGCCGCCCTGTCGATTGCAGAACAGATCAAGGCCGGCGCCGATTTCCGCATTGCCGCCCAGCGCCTGTCCTCGGCCCCGACCGCCGCAACCGGCGGCGACATGGGATGGGTCACGCCGGACGATCTCAGTTCGGACCTGAAGGCGGCGGTGGAAGCCGCGCCCGGCCCCGGCCTGCTCGATCCGGTGGAAGTCGATACCGGCATCTACCTGCTGCTGCTCACCGCGAAACGCGAACCGGCCGCCGCCACGACGAAGGTCGACCTCATCCGCCTCGTCTCGAAGGGTACGGATGATTCGGTCCTCACCGGCGCGATGGAGCGCATCACCAGCTGTGAGGATGTGCAGACGGTCGCCAACACGACCACGGGCCTGCGCGCGCAGCCGCTGGAAGACATCGACGTCGATGAGCTCGGCGATGAAGGCAAGGCGATGGTCTCTGGCGCCGAAGTCGGCGAGCCCACCAATATCTTCGCCGTCAGCGGCGGTCTCGCCGTGATGTATGTCTGCCGCCGTGAGGAAGGCGCCGAAGCCCTGCCCTCGCGCGACGACCTGAAAAGCTCCCTCAAAGGCCGCGAGCTGAACATGATTTCGGAGCGTGAGCTGCGGAACCTGCGCCGCGAAGCGACCATTATCTATCGCTAGAGGCTTGCGCCCGCCCCGGTTTGGCGCGAAACCGCGCGCGTGACCGACACCCTGTCCCCGATTGCCGTTTCCATGGGCGACCCTGCCGGGGTCGGCCCGGCGATTACCGTGGACGCCTGGCGCCAGCTGTCCGCCGAGCCGGAGCTGGCCTTCTTCATCCTTGGAGATCCGGCCCTCTATGATGGCAAAGTCCCCACAAGGACGATCGATACACCCGCCGAAGCGCCAGGCGTGTTCGCAGAGGCCCTGCCGGTGATGCCCGTGGCGGCGCTGCCGGCTATCACACCCGGTACGCCGGAGCCGAAGGCGGCGCCGGCGATCATCGCCGCCATCGAGACCGGCGTCTCGCTCTGCCTTGCTGGCAAGGCCTCGGCGCTGGTGACGAACCCGATCAACAAGGCGCTGCTCTATGGCGCCGGCTTCCGCCATCCGGGGCATACGGAATTCATCGCTGACCTTTGCGCCGGCGCGACAGGGGAAACGCTCCGTCCCGTGATGATGCTGACCGGCGGCGGACTGCGTGTCGCGCTCGCCACCATCCATCAGCCGCTCGCCAGCGTGCCCGGCACGCTTTCGACACAGGCGCTCGTCGACCTGGGCGAGATTGTCCACCGCGCGCTGGTGCGCGACTTCGGCATCGCGCAGCCCCGCATCGCCTTTACCGGCCTCAACCCCCATGCCGGCGAAGGCGGCGCCATCGGGCGCGAGGAGATCGACATCATCAATCCTGCCGCCGGCTACCTGCGCGGACAGGGCATCGACATGTCGGATGCCCGTTCGGCCGATACGGTCTTCGCCGAAGCACTCGGCGGCGCTTTCGATGCGGTCATCGCCATGACCCACGATCAGGGCCTCATCCCGGTGAAAACGCTGGACATGTGGGGCGGGGTCAACATGACGCTCGGCCTGCCGATCGTGCGCACCAGCCCCGATCATGGCACTGGCTATGACGCGGCCGCCGTCGGCCATCCGCGGGCGGACAGCCTGATCGCCGCCATCCGCAGCGCCGCATTCGTTGCCCGCATGAGGGCGCTCGCATGAGTGACGACACCGATCCCGAACTGACACAGGCCCCCGCCCGCAAGGCGCTCGGCCAGCATTTCCTGTTTGATCCGAGCATCCTGCACCGCGCCGCCACAGCCGCCGGCCCGGTCACCGGCCGCACGGTGATCGAGGTCGGCCCCGGCCCCGGCGGCCTGACGCGCGCCATCCTGAAAGAGGGCGCCGCCAAACTGATCGCCGTCGAGGCCGACCCGCGCTTTGCGCAGGCGCTGCAAGACTGGCCGGAGGCGAAAGAGGGCCGCCTTGTCGTGATCGAGAAGGACGCCCGTAAGATCCGCTGGGAAAGCGTGCTGGAAGAACATGGCGCCGCCACCCCTGCGATGATCGTCGCCAACCTGCCCTACAATGTCGGCACGCCGCTCCTGGTTGACTGGCTGAAGGCCGGCAGCTGGCGCGGGGACATGGCGCTGATGTTCCAGAAGGAAGTCGCCCAGCGCATCTGCGCCGCTCCGGGAACGGAACACTATGGCCGCCTCGCCGTGCTGGCCCATGCCGTCACGCAGCCGCACATCGCCTTCACCCTGCCGCCCGGCGCGTTCAAGCCGCCGCCAAAGGTCGACAGCGCCGTCGCCGTTCTGGAGCCGCTGGCGGAAGGCCAACGCTTTGCCCATCTCGACAAGCTGGAACAGGTGGCCGGCGCCGCCTTCGGCCAACGCCGCAAGATGCTGCGCGCCGCGCTGAAACCCTTCGCCAAGAAACATGGCCTGAAGGCCGAAGCCTGGCTCGAAGGTCTCGGCATCGATCCCACGGCGCGCGCCGAAACGCTGACGCAGGACGAATTCCGCCGCATGGCCGCCTCCCTCGCCAAATAGAAAGCGGCGCCCCGGTTTCCCGGAGCGCCGCGATCAGGATTGCCTGCAAACTAGTTCAGGTCGAACCGGTCGGCATTCATCACCTTGGTCCAGGCCGCCACGAAGTCCTGCACGAACTTCTCCTTGGCGTCATCCTGGGCGTAGACTTCGGCATAGGCCCGCAGGATCGAGTTGGAACCGAGGACGAGGTCCATCCGCGTCGCGGTGAACTTTGCCTCGCCCGACTTGCGGTCGACGATGTCGTAGAGGTCAGAGCCCTTCGGCACCCATTTGTAGGCCATGTCGGTCAGGGTGACGAAGAAGTCGGTCGACAGGGCGCCCACCTTGTCGGTGAACACGCCATGCTTGGTGGCGCCGTGATTGGTGCCCATCATGCGCATGCCGCCGACCAGGACCACCATTTCAGGTGCCGTCAGGCCCATCAGCTGGGTACGGTCCAGCATCAGCTCTTCCGCGCTGACGACATAGTCCTTCTTCATCCAGTTACGGTAGCCATCGGCCACCGGCTCCAGAGGCGCGAAGGAGTCCGCATCGGTTGTCGCATCGGTCGCGTCGCCGCGGCCGGGGGCGAACGGCACCACGATGTCGACGCCTGCCGCCTTGGCGGCCTGCTCCACACCG
>JAGQRO010000118.1 GCA_020425315.1 Hyphomonas sp.
TGCGCGGCGAGCGTCTTGTTGGGGGCGAGGATCAGGGCGGGGCGCTGGGTCGCCTCGATGATCTTGGCCATGGTGAAGGTCTTGCCCGTGCCGGTGGCGCCGAGCAGCACCTGGTCGCGCTCGCCCTGTTGGATGCCGTCGACGAGTTCCGGGATGGCGGTCACCTGGTCGCCGGCGGGTTCATAGGGCGAGTGGACGCGGAAGGCCTTGCCGCCGTCCAGTTTCACCCAGTTGCGGTCCGGCCGGTGGGGCGTCCAATTGTCGGACGGCAGCGCGCCGGCGGCATCCAGCGCGAAGCCGCCGCCGAACATCATCGGCATTTCCGATACGCCTTTTCCGGGAGACCGAGCCATGCCCGCACATATGGCGCGGGGGGAGGGGGAAGTCTAGGGTGTTCTTGTTTTGTTTGATCTGTCCGGTATAGTCTGGCGTTTAGCCGCTTTGCTGAGGGACTGGGCATGGCATTCGATGAATGGCTCTCACAGGTTGATCGTGTGTTCCTGGAGAGGTTTTGGATCGACCACATCATGGCTGGGTTCTCGCTGGACGAGATGAGGCGAGACTGGGAATCGGGGGAAATGCCAGATGACTGGGTTATGCGGATCGGGACCAAGTACGAATTGGAAGAGTGTGACGACAATGGCTTCAAGAGTTTTGGATGGTAGCCATGGCTGAGCGCAAACCTTGGACACGCAAGGATCAAGTTCTTGTTCTCGATCTTTATGCTCGCACGCCCTTCGGCAAGATGCACAGCAAGAACCCGGAAGTTATTGAACTCGCACAATTTCTAGGGCGTTCGCCCAATTCGGTCGCGATGAAGCTCGCCAACTATGCTTCGTTAGATGAGACTTTGGATCGAAAAGGGTTGCAGGGGGCGTCTAAAGCCGACCGAGAAGTTTGGGATGAGTTCTTCGCTGATCCGGAGAGGTTTCTGGAGACGGCGAAATCCATACTCGAAGCGAAGGGCGAGTGGCCTGCAAGGGACGAAGACCCCGAACCATCGGAATTCCGCGAAGGCGAAGAGGCTCTACGTACGGTGAAAGTTCGGAAGAACCAGTCGGCATTTCGAGCGATGGTGTTGTCGGCCTACAACTCCCGCTGCGCATTGACAGGAATCGAGTTGCCGGAAGTTCTCATTGCAAGCCACATAATTCCATGGAGTAAGAATGAGAAGCTTCGGTTGGACCCAAGAAACGGGATTTGTCTGAACTCACTGCATGATCGGGCATTCGACAAAGGACTTATCACCTTGAACAATGACCTATCGGTCCGGTGCTCACCCAAGCTGTTGGTGCCAGCTGATATTCGTGGCCTATTTGAAGGACGGGTTGCTACAGCGCCCGATAAATTCCATCCGCTTCCAGAGTATCTGGAGTATCACCGCGACGTCGTATTTGAGGCAAGCTAAAAGCCGCCTCACCAAAACCCTAGTCGACCACGTCCGCCATCACATGGCGCTGGAGGACACGAATGCTTTGGATGCGGTGATCGCGACGTTAAGGCATCCGCGCGAAGAGATGCATGGGCGCGCGCCGGACTGGCAGAGTGGCGGAGCTGTTGGCAACAGGCGGCGCTGTGTCTGGGGCCATTGCCGCCTGAGCGCGCCGGGAGCGGGCCCCGATTTGTAATTTGCGTCTTCGACTCAAGGGGTTAGGTTTTCGCACGCGCATCGAATCGGATTGGAGGGGACACCATGAGAACGAAGCTGTTGCGAAATCTGGTGGCGGCCGCCTCGCTTTCATTTGTGACACTGGCTCCCATTGTGGCCGCCGAAGACCTGACCGCCGCCACAAGTGCCGACAAGGCGCGTGACTATCAGACGGCGTGGCCTCTCTATCTGGCCGCGGCGGAGGCCGGCGATACGGACGCGATGCTCAAGGTCGCCAACTATCTCACCTTCGGCAAACATGTTTCGAAGGATCCTGCCGCAGCGCTCAAATGGCTCGAACGCATGATCGAAGCCGGCGACACGCGCGGTGCCTGGAAGATCGGCGAGATGTATTATTACGGGGACGGCGTGAAAGCCGACCTCGTGAAATCACGCGAATGGTCCTGTCGTGGGGCAGAGCTGGGAAACGAAGACGCTGCGCAAAAATGTGCGCAACTGGCCGAGAAAGGCGAGGGCGGGCCGCGGGATCTGGCGCTGGCGTCGAAATGGTTCGTTTTCGCTGCCGGCCGGGGCCTCGCCATGTCGCAAGGCGGGGTCGAGCGTCTGAAGGGAAACGGCACATTTGTGGATCCGGCACCGCAGGCACAACTCGCCGAGAGTGCGCCCGGAGCCGAGCGTTCGCAGACCCAGACCGCGGCAGCCGGCGCCGCAGCCCGGCAAACTGTCCCGGCCGTTCCGGCAACGCCCCAATCAGATACGGCGGCGCTCTACGCACAAGCCAGGGCAAGCTATGAAGCCAAGGACTATGCTGCCGCCTACGCCGCCTATGAGCAGGTGGTCGATGACGAAACCGACAGTGTACGGAAGTATGATGCGTTGCTCTTCCTCGGCTATATGAACCATCACGGTCAGGGCCGCCCGGTCGATTATGGGGAAGCGGCGTATTTCTATCGCCTGTCGGAAGAATTGGGCAGTCCGGATGCGCCGATGTACCTGGCCGAGCTGTTCATGGAGGGCAAGGGCGTCGCGCTCTCGTTCAATGAGGCGCACCGCCTGTTCGACCTGGCTGGCGAACGCGGCCGCAAGGAAGTCTGGCGCAGCGAGCAGCAATGGCCGAACCCGTTCGTCACATTCCGCGGCGACTGGGAAATCGAGTGGCCCTACCAGAAAATCGAGGCGGCCATCCGTTCAGGCCATTGTCCGGAAATCCGCAAATACTTCACGACGGATCTTAGCCTTGGCAGCAGCCATCCGGTCAGTCGGGTCATGAACGGCGATCTCGTCATGCAGCGCTGCGGTGACTACAAGAAAGACAAGTTTGCCGGCGGCCAGCACTACCAGTTCGCAGCGGAGAAGGGCTATGGGCTCGGCCTGGAACGCTTCGTGGACTTCGTGGACTCCGGCCAGAAGCTCGCCCGGCATAACAAGAAGGAAGCCCGCGCCAAGGCCATTAGTGAGCTCGAAAACGCGCTGGCCGATGGCGAGCCAGTCGCGGCATATTTGCTGGCCGGCATTCTGGTTGAGGGCAAGTGGACCGGCAAGGACCTCGCGCGTGCGGCTGACCTCTATCGCTATGCCGCCATCAATGGCGAACAGCGGGCTGTCGCCCCGCTGCAGCGGTTGAAGGGGTCGCTGGAGTCCGGGACGGTGGAGGCGGGCGTTCAGGCCTATGAAGCAGGCGATTACGACCGCGCCGCGCTTATCCTCATGCCGCATGCCGCCACGGGCGATGTGAAGGCCAATGCGGTGATGGGGGACATCACCTATTATGGCCGCGGCGACACTGTCATGAACACGATCCGTTCCCGCAATTATTTCGAAGCCGCCGCCCGGGGCGGAGACGCAGAAAGTGCCCGCCGTGCGGGCGAGATGCGCACGGAATATTCCGGTGGCGGCCAGACCTATGAAGACCGTCTCATGTGGATGGAAAACGGCGTTCGCGCCGGCGATGCGGAGTCTGCGATCGCGCTGGCCAGGATGTATGAGGAAGGCGCCGGTGTGCCGATCGACGAGCTGCGCGCCGCGGCCATCCTCGCCAAGGCCGAGTCGCTCGGCTCAGAGCGTGCGAGCGAACTTCGGCTTGAGATCGAAGAGCGGCTCTTCGTGCGGGCGAAGATGTTCGAACAGGGCGATATCAACGCGGCCATGTATCTGTGGCGGGCCGACAGCAAGCCCGTTTCGCTCACCGTCTTCGGGCCGCTCGCCGACGCCGGCAATACCGAGGCCATGCGATACATCGCGCGCTATTATTCGGCCGACAGTCGCGACGCCCACTATGACGGGAAGATTGCGCACGACATGCTGAAGCGTGCGGCCGAGGGCGGCGACGTGGAAGCCTACTACCAGTATGGTGAGTTCCTTGCGCGTCCGTCGAATGACTATGGCGACCTTGAACTGGCCGTCGACTGGCTGACGGCGGCTGCCGAAGCCGGTCATACCGACGCGATGATCAAGCTCGTCGAACTCTATGAAGAGGGAAGATATGGATGGAGCACGGGCACGGTCGAACGGAACAAGGATCTCGCCCGCTACTGGCTCGCCCAGGCAGCTGCCGCCGGCGATACGTCGACAAAGTGGCGCTCGGAGCGCATGGAAGAGCGATGGGCGGAAGAAGAGCGCATCGCAGCTGAAAATGCGGCCAGGCAGGTTGTGGGCTGGCGCCAGCAGCGGCGGGAATCCCTGGCGGCGACGCGGGCGATGACGAATTCGTTCGGGCCGATCACGACCTTCTCGATGGGCTATGACAGCAGCTCCAACAAGTCCTCATCATCGTCCTCTTCGAGCCAGCCCTATGGCGGCCTCAATCCGTGGGGAAGCGAGTACCAGACCCAGCAATGGATGGATAATCCGATCAGCTACTATCAGAACACATACAATTACTAAGCGGAGTTTTGCTGGGGGCGCGGGTGACTTGGGGGCCGATCGGCCTGCCTCAAACCACTCCGAACAGGTGCTCCAGGGCAAAGAAGATCGCCGCGCTGAGAGCGGCTGAGGCCGGAACCGTGATGATCCAGGCCGCCGCGATGGACCAGACATGGGTGCGCCGGACAAGCTTGCGGCCGTTGCGCGTATTGGTAAGGCGGGATTTCGCTTCCGGATGGCGCGGCACGCGGGCGTGCACATAGGCAAGGCGCTTGCGCGAATTGGCTGTGTACCATTCCCGGAAGAAGCCGACGCCGAACACCGCGCCAACGGCGATATGCGTGGACGACACCGGCAGGCCGAGCCAGCTGGCGATGATCACCGTGATGGCGGCGGCCAGGGCCACGCAATAGGCGCGCATCGGATTGAGCTTGGTGATCGACTCGCCCACCGTGCGGATCAGTTTCGGCCCGAACAGGACAAGGCCGAAGGAAATGCCCGAAGCCCCGATCAGCATCACCCAGAGCGGGATGTGGACCTTGGAGGCGATCTCGCCGGCCTCCACCGTGTGCACGATGGCGGCCAGCGGGCCGATGGCATTGGCCACGTCATTGGCGCCATGCGCGAAGGAGAGCAGGGCGGCGGAAAAGATCAACGGCCAGACGAACAGCTGGCGCAGGGACTGGTTGCGGTTTTCCATGCCGCGCGACTGGCGCAGGATCACCGGATAGGAAAACGCCCAGGCGGCGATGCCGCAGCCGATGCCGATCAGCAGCGCATGGTCCATCGAGAACTTGATCAGCTTGCTGGTGCCCTTCAGCGCCATATAGGTGCCGAAGGCGGCGGCCATCAGGGCGATCAGCATCGGCACCCAGGTGCGCGCGGCGGCGATCTTGTCTTCCCGGTAGATGATTGCGGTCTTGATGAAGGCGAGCATCAGGGCGGCGATGATGCCGCCGAGCACCGGCGAGACGACCCAGCTGGCCGCGATGGAGCCCATGGTCGGCCAGTTGACCGCGCCGATGCCGGCCGCCGCGATGCCGGCGCCCATCACGCCGCCGACGACCGAGTGCGTGGTCGACACCGGCGCATTGAGCAGCGTGGCGAGGTTCACCCAGAGCGCCGAAGAAATCAGCGCCGCCATCATCAGCCAGATAAAGGTATCGGCATTCGGCACCGTTTCGGCCGCGATGATGCCCTTGGAAATGGTGGAGACGACGTCGCCGCCGGCCAGCAGCGCACCGGCGCTTT
>JAGQRO010000119.1 GCA_020425315.1 Hyphomonas sp.
CGTGAGGAAGTGATCGAGTTCGCCACCAAATTCGATCCCCAGCCCTTCCACCTGTCCGACGAGGCCGCCGCGAACACGCATTTCGGGCGCATCTCGGCGTCCGGCTGGCATACCGGGGCGATGACGATGCGCCTGATGGTCGACAGCTGGAAGGACCAGGAACCGACGGCCGGTCTCGGCTCGCCGGGCATCGACGAGCTGCGCTGGGTCAAACCGGTCTATCCTGGCGACGAGCTGCGCGTGGAAATGGAGCTGATCGGCAAGCGGCGCATGAAAAGCCGGCCGGACATGGGAATATCCAAATCCCGCCAGACCGTTTTCAACCAGAATGACGAAGTGGTGATGACCCTCGTCTCGAACGGTCTGATCGCCGTGAGAAACCCGGACAGCGACGCCGAATAGCCCGTTATTGCTGGGCTTCCTGCGGCATACCCAAAGTATGTAAGATCAATTACGTTAACCAGCGGGAAAGTGGTTCGGAATAGATTTGGCGGGTTAGGTTTTGGGAGATTGCACCCACTGGCTGTGGCTGGCGGGGGGACCGGGAATGCAGACGGCACGCAAGATCGATGGGGGCGCTCAGGCCCTGCCAGCCGCCGTTCCGGTCAGCCGGGACGTCTACGACCTTGCCGGCAAGGCCTTCTCGCTCATCGAGAAATACCAGACACCGCCGGACCCGAACACTTATTCGATCTGGTACGCCTATGCCGCCGGCGCGGATTCAGACCTTGTCGCCAAGGTGGACGGCCTGTTGGCCGACAAGGGCAATCTCAGCCGCTTCGACATCGAAACGCTGTATGAGGAACATTCGGTCAAGGCGAATGCCGAGGCCGCGCGCCAGGCAATCGGCACCTCGATGCAGGAAGAGATCGAATCGGTCCTGAAAATGGTGCAGGCGAGCCTGCGCCATTCCGACAGTTTCTCCACCACGCTGGACGAGGCCGGCGCGCGCCTGCCGAAGGCCGCATCTGCTGCCGACCTCGCCGCGATGCTCTCCGGTCTCGTGGACGAGAACCGCCGCATGGCGCAGACGACGCGCGAGCTGCACCAGGGCCTTGTCGATTCCCAGCGCCAGATCGAGACGCTGAACAAGGAACTTGAGGAAGTGCAGCACCAGAGCCTGCGCGACCCCCTTACCGCCGTTTCCAACCGCCGGGCCTTCGATGTGTGCCTGGAAGAGGAAACCCGCAAGGCCACCGCCTCCGGCGAGGCGCTGTGCTTGGCGATTGCCGACATCGACTATTTCAAGCGCGTCAACGACACGTTCGGCCACCAGGTGGGCGATGCTGTGTTGCAAATGTTCGCCTCGATCATCGAGAAGAATATCAAGGGCCAGGACATGGTCGCCCGGATTGGCGGCGAGGAATTCGCCATCATCCTGCCACGGACGGATGTTCTGTCGGCCTACAACCTCCTGATCAAGATCAAGAGCAGCTTCAAGGAAGCCGAGCTCATGTGCACGCGCACCAACCGGATCGTGAAGCAGCAGACCGCCTCCTTCGGCATCGCCCGCTTCCAGCCCGGCATGACCCCGGCCGGCCTGATCGAACAGGCTGACACCTATCTCTACGCCGCCAAGAATGAAGGCCGCGACCGGGTGAAAGCCAAGGGTTTCTGACCCGCCTGCCCTGACGCGACGCCAGCCCTTGCGACCCTCGCGGATTGCTGCTTCGGTGGCGCCATGCAGACACTTCTTCCCCTTGCCGCCGATATCGGCGCCCGCCTGAAAGACCGCGGCGAAACCGTCGCCATTTCGGAGTCTTCCGCAGGCGGACTGATCTCCGCCGCCCTGCTGGCCCAGCCCGGCGCGTCCACCTTCTATCGCGGCAGCGGCGTGATCTATACGCGCCAGGCCTTTCGCGGCCTGCTTGGCCTTACCCGGGAAGACCTTGGCGACATGCGCTCCTCGACGGAGCCTTATGCCTGCCTTCTGGCGCGCACGATAAAGGGCAAGCTGGACGCCCATTGGGGTCTCTGCGAAACCGGGGCGAGCGGGCCGACGGGCAATGGCTATGGCGATGCGTCGGGCCATACCTGCGTGGCGCTGGCCGGCATGCTGGACGGACGCCCGCTTGAGGTTTCCCGCACGCTGGAGACCGGCCTCACGGACCGGGCTGAAAACATGCGCCGCTTCGCACAGGAAGCGCTGCAATTGCTGCGGGATGCGCTGGAATAGGCCTAGCCGACCTGGGCCCAGGACTCGCTGTCGCCGCCGGTCATCAGGATGTCCGCCAGCGTCGCGACCAGCGTGCGCGGGCGGATCGGCTTGGGCAGGAAGGCGGTGAAGCCGGCCGCGCGGCAGGCATTGCGCCGGGCATCCGACAGGTCCGCCGACATGGCGATCACCGGCGTCATCAGGTTCGGCCCGGTGCTGCCTTTCAGCGTACGGAGGATGAAGTCGCCTCCCTCGCCCGGCAGGTGGATATCCGACAGGATGACCTGGTAGGGCGTCGACAGGGCGCGCGTGGCCGCCTCTTCGGCGGTGCCGGCCTGGTCCACTTTCCAGCCGGCTGCGCGCAGGGCCTCGGCGATGACGAAGGCGGTGGCCTCATGGTCTTCGACGACGAGGACGCGGCCGAGTTCGAACTTCCCGCTGGAGGGTCGGCGAGTCTTTGCCGGCTCGGCCGCAACAAGGCGTGGGCCAGCCTTCTCAACCGGCACATCGACTGTGAAGACACAGCCGCCGCCCGGATTGTCGTCCAGCGCGATCGAGCCGCCCATGGCCTGCGCCAGTTTGCGCGCAATGGCAAGGCCAAGCCCGGTGCCACCATGGCGGTGCAGGGTCGCCGCACTTGCCTGCTCGAACGCCTCGAACAGGCGCGCCTTGTCCACATCGGAAATGCCGATGCCGGTGTCGGACACTTTCATCCGCAGGCGGTGCGTGCCGGCCTCTTCCGTGGTCGAGATTTCAACCAGCACATGGCCCTGTTCGGTGAACTTGGCAGCATTGGAAATGAGATTGAACAGGACCTGGCGCAGGCGCACAGCATCGCCCACAAGGCGCGGAATGTCCGCCTGCGTACGCACGCGGAAATCAACCTTGCGGGCCGCCAAGCGCGGCGCCCAGATGTCGCGTGCGCCGGCTGAGAACTCGTTGAGATCGAACGGCGCCGGGTCCAGCGGCATCTTGCCGGCCTCGATGCGGGAAAGATCCAGCAAATCGTTCAGTAGCTGTTCGAGATGATGCCCGCTATCGGAAATCGTGCGGGCCAGCCGGCGCGGCTCGCCGCCCGGCACCGTATCGTGCAACAGGTCCGCAACGCCCAGAATGCCCGTCAGAGGTGTGCGGATCTCATGGCCGAGGAAGGCGAGGAACTCCGCCTTGTCGCGCGCGGCGCCGGATATGCGCGCCTTGGCATCCTCGAGGCGTTTGGCAGCGGTCGACAGCGTGCGGGCGCGCCCGGCATTTTCCTCCGCCACCGCGCGCAGCAGGGCCGCCGCGCTGACCAGGCCCCGATAGACCCCGTCTTCGGTGACGACGAACCCGTCCGACAGGGCGGAAGGAAAGGCTTCGGTGGCGGCGCGTGCGGCAACACCGGCGGATGTACCGGCGGCAACACACATCGGATCGTCGGCAACCAGCCATTTGACCGGACGGGTGGCGAAGATGGTGCGTCCTTCGGGGCCGGCCATGGCCTCCATCACGGCCGCACGCGTCAACAGGCCGATGCCGGCCGCCCGCTCCACCGGCAGCGCGAACAGCGCCGGATCGGACTGGAACTGGCTCAGCGCCGCCGTGCCGGTCGCTTCCGGCGAAATCGGCGGAACCGCGACACAAATATCCTCTACGCGCACCAGGCTCACAGGCGCTGCATCCCTTCAATCAATGAAGGAAGACAATGCCTGCCAATGATTGAGACGCCGCTAAGGTTTGGTTAGCGAGAGGTTAACCGCCCGTCTAAACGACTTCGCTGCGATGACGCACGATCTTGTGGACGAGGCCGTAATCGAGGGCCTCCTGCGCGCTCATCCAGAAGTCACGGTCGGTGTCTTCCTTGATCTTCTCATAGGACTGGCCGGTGGCTTCGGCGAAGATCCGGTTGAGACGCTCACGCATCTTGATGATTTCGCGGGCCTGGATCTCCACATCCGTGGCCTGTCCGCCGACGCCGCCGCGCGGTTCGTGCAGCAGGAAGCGCGTGTTCGGCAGGGCGAAGCGGTTTTCCTTGGCCGCGGCGGCATAGATCAGCGCGCCGGCCGAGGCGCACCAGCCGGTGCCGAGGATTTTCACCGGCGCCGGCACGAACTTGATCATGTCGTGGATCATGTCGCCGGATTCGACATGGCCGCCGGGCGAAGACAGGACCAGAAGGATCGGGTCCGTGCTGGCCGAAGAGAGAGCCAGCAGGCGCTCACACACGCGCCGGGCCTGCATGAAGTCGATCCCGCCCGTCAGCAGGATGGTGCGCGCCTTGAACAGGGCTTCCTCGAGGAAAGCGTTCGGCTCGCCTTGTTTCTTTTCGTCATCCTCGTCGTCGAGGCGCAGC
>JAGQRO010000120.1 GCA_020425315.1 Hyphomonas sp.
GCGCTGGAAGAACAGCGCGCCCGCCTCGCCGCGCAATATGGCGAGCATCGCCTCTGGGCCCGGGCAGGGGATTTGCGCGACTCCAAAACCATCGATGCCATGGTCGAGGCGATCGAGGCGGAGTTCGATCCGATCTGGGGTACGGTCGCCAATGTCGGCCTGCATCCGTGCCCGCCGGGCTATGAGGTGGATGACGAGACCTGGTCGGCCGGCCTGCAGCAGAATCTCGACAGCGCCTTCCGCCTCGCCCGCGCCTGCCTGCGAAAGATGGAGCCGCGCGGGGAGGGATCGATCCTGATGATCTCGTCCATCGCCGGCCTCGGCGCACTCGGCACGCCGTTGACCTATGGCACGTCGAAAGCGGCGATGAACCATATGGCGAAGGAACTTGCCCGCATTGCCGGTCCGAAAGGCATTCGGGTCAATTCGATTGCGCCCGGCAATATCATCTTCCCCGGCGGGACGTGGGAGGAAGCCTCCACCGGCCCGCGCGCCGATGCGTGGAATCGCTGGATCCGCCGCGAAGTGCCGCTTCAGCGTTTTGGCAAGCCGGAAGAGATCGGCTCGGCCGCCGCCTTCCTGCTCAGCCCGCAGGCGAGCTTTATCACCGGCGCGATCCTGCCGGTGGATGGCGGGCAGACCCGATAATCGGCAGGCGGATTATTCCGTCTCGGGTTCCTGGATCGAGCGGATATAGGCCAGCAGCATGTCCGTCTCCATCGGCGTGAACTCGAATTGCGGCATGTCCGGATGGCCGATCTTGATGCCTTCGCGGAAATCATCCTTGATCGCCTCGCTGTCGAGGCCGGTGAGAAGATGGCGCAGGGCCGGCGCGTCGGTGCGCGGTGGGTCTTCCTGGCCGAGGCCATGGCAGCGGGCGCAGTTATCCTCGGCGAGGCCCTGGCCGGCGGCGATTTCCTCGGCCAGCGGCAGGCCCGTCAGCCCGTGCGCCTCTTCCGGGGCCTCAGCGTCCGGCGGCGGCGCGCTCTGCGAACAGGCGGCGAGGGCGAGGGGCACAAGGGCGATCATCATGCGGCGCATGCAGGTCTCCTGAATATCTCCGCCCATCATCAACCGATGCGCGGCGCGGCGCAATTGACCGATGCTGTCACAATCGGCCTCAGCCCTCGGCCGGCACCGGTTCCTGGATGCTCTTCAGGTAAGTCAGCAGCACATCGGCACCGAGCGGGCCGAACACGAATTCCGGCATGTCCGGGTGGCCGACCTTCAGGCCCGCCTCGAAATTGGCGTGCAACGTGTCGGCATCGTAGCGGCTCAGCACCTGATTGAGAGGTGGCGTGTCGTGGCGCAGGGCCGGCTGGTCATCGAGGCCATGGCAATTGGCGCACAGTGTCGAGGCGATGCCACGGCCCTCGGCAACCTGCTGGGCCAGCGGCGCCTTCTGGGATTCGCGGACTTCGGCGTATTGGCAGGCACCGAGGGCAAGGGGCAGCAGGGCGATCATGAAAATTCGCATGGGGGCACTCCTTTTCGTATCCGGACAGGGTTCCGCTGCGGCGCCGGGCGCGCAATCCGGGAATGCCCTGACTTGACGCGGCGTTCCGGCTGAAACCCCGCCTTTCACGCCTGCCGCGCCGGAAGGGATTGATTTCCCTTCCGTGAGCCGCGCCATGTTCACGCAAACATCAGGAGCCCCCATGACCGCTACCGTGAAAATCGAAAACGGCATCGCCCTCGTCACCATGGACGACGGCAAGGCCAACGCCATCAGCCTGACCATGCTGGAGGCTGTGAATGCTTGCCTCGATCAGGCGGAGAAGGATGCCGAAGTGCTGGTGCTGACCGGCCGGCCGGACCGGTTCTCGGCTGGCTTCGACCTCAAATTCATGGCGTCCTCGCAGCCGGAAGATGTGCGCAGACTGGTCAATGGCGGCGGCAAGCTGGCGATGCGGCTGTTTACCTCCAAGATGCCTGTCGTGATTGCGTCCACGGGCCACGCCATCGCCATGGGCGCCTTCCTGCTGCTGGGCGGGGACACGCGGATTTCGGCGCGCGGCGCCTACAAGGTCGGCGCGAACGAGACGATCAATGGCATGACGCTGCCGAGCTTCGGCACGGAGCTGCCGCGCGCGCGGCTCAATCCGATGTACCTCACCGAGGCGCTGGTTCAGGCGCGGCTCTACACGCCGGACGAGGCCGTGCCGGTCGGCTGGCTCGACAAGGTGGTTGAGCCCGGAGAGCTGATCGATACGGCCATGGCCACGGCAACGGCCCTGAAAGCCATCGCGAACGGGGCGTATTATCGCAACAAGCTGCTGGCGCGGAAGCCGGCCATCGACGCGATCACGCCGACGCTGGAAGCCTAGGCGAGGCCCATTTCCTCGCGGTAGCGGCGGCGCAAGAGGTCGATCGGCGCAAGGTCGCGCTTGTCGGTCTCGTAGTGCCAGTAGGTCCAGCCATTGCAGGCCGGGGCCTGCTGCACATGCGCGCCGAGGCGGTGGATGGAACCGGAGACATTGCCGGTGGTCAGCGAACCGTCGACGCGGATGCGCGCCTGGTGGCGGCGCTGCGGGCTGANNCGGTCGCCGGGCTTCAGCCAGCCATGCTCGATCAGCGCGCCGAACGGCACGCGGGTGAGCGACTTTTTCGATTTCTCGGTGGCGAGGTCTTCATCGCTGATCGGCTCGATGGCCTTCAGCCGCGCGCGGGAAAGGCGCGCATAGGTCTCGTCGCGCTCGATGCCGATATAGTTGCGGCCGAGGCGCTTGGCAGAGGCGGCGGTGGTGCCGGTGCCGGAGAAGGGGTCCAGCACCGTGTCGCCGGGATGGGTGGTGGCGAGCAGCACGCGGTGCAGCAGGCTTTCCGGTTTCTGCGTCGGGTGGGCCTTCTTGCCGTCATCATCCTTCAGGCGCTCGCCGCCGGTGCAGAGCGGGATGACCCAGTCGGAGCGCATCTGCTTGTCTTCGTTGAAGACCTTCAAGGCGTCATAATTGAAGGTGACGCGGCTTTCCTGCGACTTGCCGGCCCAGATCAGCGTTTCGTGGGCGTTCTGGAACCGGGTGCCCTTGAAGTTCGGCATCGGGTTCGATTTCAGCCAGATCACGTCGTTCTGGA
>JAGQRO010000121.1:0-196 GCA_020425315.1 Hyphomonas sp.
ATAAGCGCCGCCTTCTCCAGCACATCGCGCTTCTGATCCGCGCTCACCAGCGCCCCCATCCGCGTCGCCTCTTCGCGCGGATCGCCGATCACCACAGCGCCAAGCCTTTGTTTCAGCGCGGAAATCACCGCATCCACCTGCGCCTGCGGCACCATGATCCGGCGAATGGCCGTGCATTTCTGCCCCGCCTTCACCG
>JAGQRO010000121.1:361-811 GCA_020425315.1 Hyphomonas sp.
TAAAGCCCACCACGTCCTGCGCGCCCAGATGGTCGAGCATATCGCCCAGGCCCCCGGCCACGAATTGCAGCGCACCCGCAGGCAGAATCCCGCTCTCCAGCATCATTTTCACGGCCAGTTCAGTCACATAGCAGGTCGCCGTCGCCGGTTTCACGATCGCCGGCACCCCGCCAAGGAAGGCCGGCGCCAGCTTCTCCAGCATCCCCCAGACCGGGAAGTTGAACGCATTGATATGCACCGCCACACCCTGCAGCGGCGTGCAGACATGCTGCCCCATGAACCGCCCTTCGCGCCCGAATTGCTCCAGCCCCCCGTCGAGGAAGATCCGGTCGTCCGGCAGCTCCCGCTTGCCCTTCGAGGCAAAGACGAACAGCGTCCCGATGCCGCCATCCACGTCGATCAGATGGTCGCCCTGCGTCGCCCCGGTGTCGAATGACGCATCGTAAAGGG
>JAGQRO010000121.1:1030-1316 GCA_020425315.1 Hyphomonas sp.
CCCGCAACGAAACTTTCGATCTTCTGGATGCCCATGGCCCCCTCCCCGGCTGAATCTGTGCGGATTTATTATTGACCAACCGGTCGGTTTATGCAAGAACTTCCGTATCGAAAGCTCGGGGGGAGATCATGAGCGATACGGTTCTTGTCACCGATCACGGGAATTGGGTTGAGATTGCGCTCAACCGCCCCGACAAGCTGAATTCCTTCAATGAAGAGATGCACCTTGCCCTGCGCGCCGCGCTCGAATCCGCCCGCGACGAGGGCAGGCGCGCCGTGCTTCTCAC
>JAGQRO010000121.1:1446-1907 GCA_020425315.1 Hyphomonas sp.
TCGCTCGATTGCCCTGTAATCTGTGCCGTCAACGGCGTCGCCGCCGGCGCCGGCTCGTCCGTCGCGCTGGCCTGCGATATCGTCCTTGCCGCGGAATCCGCCAAATTCATCCAGTCTTTCTCGAAGGTTGGCCTCATTCCCGATTCCGGCGGCTCGTGGCATCTCACCCGCCTTCTCGGCGAAGCCCGCGCCAAGGGGCTCGCCCTCACGGCCCAGCCGCTGCCGGCCGCACAGGCCGCCAACTGGGGCCTGATCTGGAAAGCCCTGCCCGACGATCAATTGATGGACGAGGCCCGCAAAATGGCTGCAGCATTCGCCCAAGGCCCCACCTTCGGCTATGCCGCCACCAAACGCGCCATCCACGCCGCCAACATGAGCGATTTCGAAAGCCATCTGGAGCTTGAAGCCGACCTCATGAAAGCCTGCGGCGAGAGCGCCGATTACGCCGAAGGCGTCGCCGC
>JAGQRO010000008.1 GCA_020425315.1 Hyphomonas sp.
ATGGGCAGGCTGGCGCGGGAGCCCGCATAGGCATCCGATTGCAGAAGCGAGCGGAGATACACCGTCTCACGTTCTTCGTTCGGCAGTTCGATGCCGATCGCATTCTTGCCGGGCACGACCGCGACACGGGCCGACTTGGCGCTCATCGAGCGGGCAATGTCGTCGGCCAGCGAAATCACGCGGGAGGATTTGACGCCGGGCGCCGGCTCCATCTCGAACAGGGTGATGACCGGACCGGGCCGCACTTCCTTGACGCGGCCGCGCACGCCGAATTCCTTCAGCACTTCGGAGAGGCGCGCGGCCTTGGCCAGCAGGGCGTCCTCGTCGATCGAGTCGGCGCGCTCGGCATTCAGTTCCAGAAGGTCGATGGAGGGCAGGCGGCCGGCCTTGCGGCGGCGCTCGACGGGCTTGGCCACTTTCGGGGCCGGCGCGGCCGGCTTCTGGCGGGCAGACGGCAGGGTGAAGAGCGGCTTGCGGGCGGGCTCGTCGTCCTCATCCTCATCTTCATAATCCTCGTCGTCGGCATAGGCCTCGTCGTCTTCGTCGTCATAGTCCTCGTCTTCCTCGTCGAGGTACTCTTCCTCTTCATCGTCGAAATCGTCTTCGATTTCGATCTTGCGGCCTTTCTTCTTCAGGAAGCCGCGCGCGGAATAATCGTCATCGGTCAGCACGACGCGGGCGCCTTCCTCGCGCTCGTCTTCCTCGATCATCTCGTCTTCCCGGCGCCGGGGCGTGAAGGCTTTCAGGATGGCGAACAGGGCCCCGCCGACACCATGCGCCTGGCGCGCGGCGCGGACGCCCGACGTGGCGGCCGCATCCTTCAGGAGCAGGGCATCGCCGCGGCGGAAGCCGAGGGCCGAAAGACCGGCCCACAGGGCGAGCATGCCGAGCGCGAACCCGGCCCAGGTATCCGGCGAGGGCAGCATCAGGGCGCGGAACGGCATCGCGGCGAAATGGTAGAGCCCGTCACCGACAATGCCGCCGAGCCCGGCGCTGAGCGGCCAGGATTCCGGCACCGGCCAGGCAGCGAAGAAAGCGGCCGACAGCGGCACGAACATGAAACCCTGCAGCCAGCGGCGAATGCGCGGCGCACCGATCAGCACGGTGCGCATGGCGCCGCCGATCATCAGGGCAAGGCCCGCGGTCCAGGACGACCAGCCGAGCGTCTGGCGGGCAAGGTCTGCGAACACGGCGCCGGAGCCTCCGAACAGGTTCTGCACCTCGGCGCTGGTCGCCGCATTCCAGGACGGATCGGTCGGCACATAGGAGCCGACACTGCCGCAGACGAACACACCAATGGCGAAGGCCGCAGCCCCCGTCAGGATACGCCAGACCGGGTCGCTTACGCTAAAGCCGTGGGCGTCGTCGTCATCATAGGCATAGTCGGTCATGAAGGGGGCCGGCTCCGTCGTTTTTCGGTGGAGGCCACACTCTGGCCCATCAACCTTAACTCTGGGCAAATGCCGGAAGGGTGACTGCAGTGACCGGGTTAACCTTCTGGTGCCTCCGGAATCGCATCTCCGGACGCTCAGAATCGGGCCTCAGCGCAGGGCATGCCGGCTGCAGGCAGGAAGGCGTAATGCGCCGCAGCACCGCGCAATTGCGGGCATTTCACTGGTTTACAGCGGGCAGGAACGGAGGCGCCGGGCTGGGGGCGCGGACACGGCTCACCGGGCGTGTACGGATTAATTCCGGCAGGGCCGATCTGTTAACATCTTGGAGGACCGACAGGCCGGTTCCTAACAAAATTCCGGGCGCGATTAACGCCTCCGGCATTCCGGTGGCAAAGAATCTTTCCCCGCCTGCCGGCCACAGAAAAGCCCCGGCAGGTTTCCCTGCCGGGGCCAATCGAAGGATGCGGTGCCGGATCAGCCGGCGGTGAAGTCCGGATAGGCTTCCAGACCGACTTCCGCCTTGTCCAGACCCATCATTTCCTCTTCCTCGGAAGCGCGGACACCGATGGTGAACTTCAGCAGCAGCCACACGGCGGCCGAGGCCAGCGACACCCACACACCGGTCAGCAGGATACCCACCAGCTGGCCGACATAGCTCGTCTGGAGGGCGTCATCGACGACCACCGGCATGATGTGGTTGCCGTAGGAGGCAGCCACGATCAGCGTGCCCCAGATGCCGCAGACGAGGTGGGCCGGGATGGCGCCGACAACGTCGTCGATCTTCAGCTTGTCGAGCAGCGGCACGGAGAGCACTACCAGCACACCGCCGACACCGCCGATCAGGACCGAGGCGCCCATGCTCGGGGCCAGCGGCTCGGCCGTGATGGACACGAGGCCGCCGATGGCACCGTTGAACACCATGGTGGCGTCGACCTTGCCCTTGTAGAGGATGGCCGTGGTGATCGTCGCGGCCAGCACGCCGCCGACAGCAGCCATGTTGGTGTTGGCGAAGATCGCGGCGACATCATTGATGCTCTGCACGCCGCCAGCAGCGAGCTCAGAGGCACCGTTGAAGCCGAACCAGCCGAACCACAGGATAAAGGTACCGAGGCCTGCGAGCGGGATGTTGGAGCCCGGCATCGGATTGACCTGCTTGCCGAAATACTTGCCGGTACGCGGCCCGATGATGATCGCACCCATCAGGGCAGCCCAGCCGCCAACCGAGTGGACCAGCGTGGAGCCAGCAAAGTCGGAGAAGGCCCACTCGCTGTCGAGATAGCCGCCGCCCCATTCCCAGGACACGACGATCGGATAGATGAAGGCCGTCAGCACCGCCGTGAAGGCGAGGAAGCCCCAGAGCTTCACACGCTCAGCCACCGTACCGGAGACGATCGAGGCAGCCGTCGCCACGAACACCATCTGGAAGAACCAGTCCGAAGACGCCGCATAGTCGCCATGGCTCTCATCCAGCGGCGGCGGGGACCACGGCCCCGGCGTCGTGCCCAGCAGGCCGGACAGGATGCTCTCACCCGGATAGGCCATGTTGTAGCCAACGACCCAGAACATCAGGCCGGCAATCGAGTAGAGCAGCACGTTCTTCATCGACTGCATGGCCGCGTTCTTGGAACGAACGAGGCCGACTTCCAGGCAGAGGAAGCCGGCAGCCATGAGCATCACGATGATGCCGCCGATCAGGAACAGGTAGGAGTTGTCCACATAGGAGCTGGCAGAGCCGCTCACGGATTCCTCGAGCGCCGCCAGCCGGGCCTCGAGATCAGCGTCCTGTGCGTATGCGAGCGCCCCCGTGAGTGCGACGGCTGGCAGCAAGGCCACCCCCCGCATCCATCTTTTAAGTGTATGGCCCATCGGCCCCTCCATGTCGCTGGTTTCGGAGCCCGGGACCCCCCGCGCTCTCCCGCCCCCGATATGATTTCGGGTGCCGCCCAAAGTCGCTCGGGCGGGACGGACAAGGGGCCTTTCTGCAGACTCATGGTCAAAGGCTGGGCAGGGATGCGGCCAATCGCCCAAATCTACGCCATCGCTGGACGCGGGGCAGGCGGATCGCTATCCCGGAACCATGTCGAAAGCCGCTGCCCTGCCTGACGGAATTGTGGACCTTGTCGTGGTCGGCGCCGGCCCGGTCGGCACCTCGCTGGCAATACTCGCGGTAAAGCGCGGCTTCTCCACCGTCCTCATAGACGCGCGCGACCCATCTGCAGTGCCTGCAACGGATACGCGCACATTCGCCATTGTCCGCGGCAGCTGGCGGCTGCTCGGCGCGACCGGAATTCACCCCCTTCTGGACGGCGTCACGGAACCTTTGAACGGGCTCGAAGCCGTCGATGGCGGCAGTCATGCCTTCGGGGCGCCCTCCGTCATCTTCGCCAATGAGGACCTGCCCGAGGACGCCGCCGGCGAACCGCTGGGCCAGATGGTGCCCGCCGCAGAGCTTCAGGCCGCCCTGGACGAAGTGACGGGGAAAACCGAGGGCCTCACCTGGCTGAGAGGCGCCCGCTTCACCGGCATCAAGACCGGCCCGGCCAGCGCCACGCTGACCCTTGAAGACGGCTCCCGCATCGAAACCCGCCTCGTCGCGGCATGCGACGGCGTCAATTCGTCCGTGCGCACAGCGCTCGGCATCCCCACCGAGGGGCGCGACTATGGCAAGTCGGTCTTCGCCGCCAATGTGAAACTGTCAGAACCGCATGGCGGCATCGCCCGCCAGCTGTTCACGCCCGAAGGCCCCTTCGCCACCCTGCCGATGCCGGACAATAGGGCGAACCTCGCCTGGTACATGAAGCGCGGCGCCGCCGAGGCGCTGGCGAAACTGCCCGTGGCCGAGATTGAGGCGGAACTGAACGACCGCTTTGCGGGTTTTGCCGGCGCGATGGCCATCGACGGGCCGGTGACGGCCTATCCGCTGCGCATGCAGCTTGCCACGGCGATGACCGGGCCGCGCACCGCGCTGCTGGGCGATGCGGCCCACCGGATCAATCCGCTGGCCGGGCAGGGCCTCAATCTCGGCATCAAGGATGTCGGCGCCCTGATCGATGTGATGGTCGAGGCGCGCGATGTGGGCCTCGATCCCGGCGCCGATACGGCGCTGGAGCGCTACCAGCAATGGCGCCGCTTCGATGCCAATGGCATGGCCCTGTTCATGGACGTGCTGGACCGCGCCTTCTCGAACGACAATGCCGTACTGAAGCCGCTGCGGGGCCTCGCCATGATCGCGGCCAGCAAGATCGGCCCCCTGCGCCGCGCCATGGCCCGGCAGGCGAGCGCCGACCAGGCCCACCTGCCCAGCCTGATGCGCTGAGGCTCAGTTTCCGACCGTCAGCTCCCGGATCAGCGTCCAGTTATAAAGGCCGCTGTCATGCCCGTCGCTGAACACGATGCGCAGCGCATAGCGCCCGACAGGCTCAGCGCGCACGACGGTGATGCCGTCCGGCACCGGCTTCTGCGGCGGGGGCGGACCGCCGCCATGGCCGCGCACTTCGGCCGAGGGCGAGTTCTCGCGCAGCCGCTTGTAGGGCACCGCACCGGAGGCGCCGTCATCGAATTCGGCAAACAGTTCGCCGGCGCGCTTCCGGAAGGCCAGCCGCACCGGCCAGGCAGATACGCTCATGCCGCGCCCCCGTCAGGATCCGGAAGGGTCAGGTCGCGCGCCTCGTCCACCAGCATGACCGGAATGCCGCCCCGGATCGGATAGGCGAGCTTCGCCTTGGGCGAGATGAGCTCGCCGCGCTCGGCATCATAGTGCAGCGGCTGGCGCGTCTGCGGGCAGATCAGGATCTCCAGGAGGCGCGGATCGACACCGGAATGGGCGGGGCGGGAAGAGGAGTCGGTCATGACATATCCTATTGAAAGCCGGCATTGCCGGGGCCGGCGGAATCGAGATGCAACAGCGCGGCGAGCTTTCCGGCGCGCAGGGCGAGCGTCTGCGCCTCCAGCAAGTCCTGCTTGTCGGTCACGGAGAAAGGCAGGCTGGCGGCAAGGCCGTTGACGATGGCCTCAAGCGGGGACTCCTCGATCGTGTCCCAGTCCGCTTCCAGCTCATTGGCATCAAGATAGGTGCGCAATTCGCCGAGCAGGTCGTCGCGGATTTCCGGCGCCGCGAACGACTCTTCCCGGAAATCGAGGGCAAAGGGCTGCCAGTCCGGGCGCACCTGCCGGTAAGGCATCGGCAGGTCCAGCTCTGCCTCGATGCGGAAACGGCAGACACCCTGCAGGGTGATCAGGTAGCGCCCGTCGCTGGTCTCGGCATATTTCGCGATCCGGCCGGCACAGCCGACGCCGGCAATGTCCGGCTTCTGGCGGTCGCCGCCGGTCGACTGGACCATGCCGATCAACCGGTCGCTGGCCATCGCATCGTCCACCATGTTGAGATAGCGCGGCTCGAAGATATTGAGCGGCAGCGGCCAGCGCGGGAACAGCATCACACCCGGCAAGGGGAACACGGCCAGCGTGCCCGGCATGTCGTCTATGGATCTGAAATCCGCCGCGCTCATGCCGCCACCATGGCGCGTCCCGCGCGATCAGGCAAACATCAGCGAGGCCAGGCGCCGGCGGCCATCCACCGTGGCCGGATCGGTCGCGCCGGCGGCCTCGAAGACCTGCAACAGTTTCTGCTTCGCCTTGCCCTCTTCCCAGTTCATGTTGGCGCCGAGGATGATCAGGAGGTGATCGACCGCATCGCCATAGCGCTGCGCTCCGGCATAGGCCTCGGCGAGGTCGTAGCGTTTGGCATGATCGTTCGGGCTCGCCATCACTTCGTTCAGCAGGCCGTCAAATTCGTCGGCGGCCGGCGCGTCGGCCATCATATCGATGGCCATGCGCACGCCCTTGACGGCGGAGTCGTTCTTCTTGTCGTCCGGCACCATGTCCAGCGTCGCGCTGGCGCGGTCCTTGTCGCCATTGGCGAGATAACAGCGGGCAAGGCCGGCAATCGCGCTGACGTTTTCCGGCTCTTCATTGATGATGGCGGCATAGATCTGCGCGGCGGTGGCAATGTCGCCCTGCTGGCTGGCAGTGTCGGCCTCGGCCAGCGCATCGGCAATGGCCTGCGCGCTGTCGGTGCCCGACAGCAGCTTGTCGATGAAGCCGCGCACCTGTCCTTCGGGCAGGGCGCCAAGAAACGCATCGACCGGGCGGCCCTTGTCAAAGGCATAGACCGCCGGGATGGAGCGCACGCCGAGCTGGCCGGCAAAGGCCGGGTTCTCGTCGATATTGATCTTGACCAGTTTCACCGCGCCCTTGTGGCCCTCGACGACCTTCTCGATCACCGGGCCGAGCTGGCGGCAGGGGCCGCACCAGGGCGCCCAGAAATCCACGATCACCGGCTGGGTATTGGAGGCCTCGACCACATCGGTCATGAACTCCTGATCGGTGCTGTCCTTGGTGTGCAGCGCGGCGGCGTCAGCCATGGCGGTATCCCTTCGAAATCTGGCCGGAAGATGGGCTTTCCGGCCTCACTTCGCAAGCCGCCCGCGGCGCCATGGCCGCGTTCATCTGCCATCCATCTGGCGGCCGATTCCGCGCGCAGCTGAATGGCGGCCAACGAACAAAGGCCAAAATACCCAGATCCGGCCCTGTTTAGGCAGGGTTCAGGTGACTAGATGTAGGCCTACGGTCACGAAGGAGACCCTGAAGATGAACACCCGGATCGCCGCCCTTGTTGCCGCCGCCGCCCTTGTTGCCGCGCCTTTCGCGCTGGCACGCCAGGGCACGCCCGGCGCAGCCCCGGCCACCGTTACCGCGCAACAGGGCCTCAGCGCCGCCCAGCGCACCGCTCTCCTCGGCGAGATCGCCACCTCCATGCAGAAGGTGAAGACCGCCTCGGGCAAGTTCGAACAACTGGCCCCCGATTTCAGCGTGACGAGCGGCACCTTCGCCCTCTCCCGCCCCGGCAAGGTGCGCTTCGACTATGATGACCCCTCGCCGCTGCTGATCGTGTCCAATGGCACGACCGTCGCGCTGCAGGATGACGAACTGGAGACGACCGATCGCGTGCCGCTTGGCTCGACGCCGCTCTCGCTCCTGCTCGACGACAAGCTCGATTTCGAGACCGAGGCCGAGATCCTCGATGTCGTCCAGGCCGGCGGTCAGGTGGCCGTGACCCTGTCGGACCGCTCCGGCGAAATGGACGGCACGCTGACGCTGATCTTTACCGGCCCGGATCATGATCTCACCGGCTGGCGCACCGTCGATGGCGGCGGCAATGTCACTTCGGTCGCGCTCAGCGATGTTGTCACCGGCAAGAAGCTCAACCCCCGGCTGTTTACGGTCAAGGATTTCGACGACGAGTAGGTGTGCAGCAGCCACTACAGGTCGCAAACATACCTCGCCCCGGATTTTCGCGTCCGGGGCGATCACGTTTCGGAAAACTCAAGCAGTTAACACATAATTTACTTGAAAATTCTGCCCGTAGTGACATCTTTGCAACTGTCGACACACGGATACCCCGCGCAGCACCCGACCCCCCCGCTGTGAACCGCCGTGTAGTCGCTGCCGGAGCCTTCCCCTCCCGGCGAGACGTTGGAAACCGCGTCAGGCGCGCCCGAACTCCCCCGCGTTCGGGCGCGTTGACGTTTCAGGGAACAATGCTACGCAGCCGGGATGCCCAAAGCCCTCAAGATCGTCAGCTGGAACATCAATTCCGTCCGCCTGCGCGCCCCGAACGTGGCCGATTTCGTCGCCGCCGAGAAACCCGATGTCGTCTGCCTGCAGGAGACCAAGTGCCAGGACGGGGAGTTCCCTGAAAAGGCCTTCCGCGAGATAGGGCTGAAACACCTCGTCCTGAACGGCCAGAAGGGCGGCCATCATGGCGTCGCCATCGCCTCGCGCCTGCCGATCGAGCGGATCGAGGCGCCGGACCTCTGCCGGGAGGGCCATTCGCGCGTCATCGCCGCGAAGGTCGCCGGCATCGAGGTGCACAATATCTACCTGCCCGCCGGCGGCGACGAGCCGGACCCGGCCATCAATGACAAGTTCGCCCACAAGCTGGACTTTCTCGAACGCCTCGGGCCCGCCTACAAGAAGCAGACCTCCGTGCCCCGCATCCTGGTGGGAGATCTCAACGTCGCCCCGCACGAAAACGATGTCTGGTCGCACAAACAGCTGCTGAAGATCGTCTCCCACACGCCGGGAGAAACCGAACGGCTGGAAGCCTCCCGCAAGCAGGCGAAGTTCGCCGACATCGCCCGCCTCGCCGTGCCCGACGAGCAGAAGCTCTACACATGGTGGAGCTACCGGGCGAAGGATTGGGCGATCAGCAATCGCGGCCGGCGCCTCGACCATATCTGGGCCAATCCCGCCGCCCTTGCCGACACGAAGGTGGACACCTACCGCATCCATCTCGGCTGGCGCGGCGGCTGGAAACCCTCCGACCACGCACCGGTCAGCGTCACTCTCAAGACATGACCCCGCTGCGCCTGTTCCTTGCCGTGACCTTCGCCTTTTCCTGGGCGTGTTTCGGCGGGGCCTGGGCAAGCCGCGACGTCTCCTGGGGCCTCGCGGTTCCGCCGGCAGCGGCGTTCGTCATGGCCGCCATGCTTGGCCCGGCGCTTGGCGCGCTGGTCTGTGCATTCCGCTTCATGCCGGCAGGTGAGCGGGCCCGCCGCCTCGGCCTGATCGTGACGGGCTGGAAGCCGCTGGCCGTGTGGATTCCGGCCGCCTGGGTGCTTGCCACACTCTTCTGCGCAGCTTCAGTTGCCCTGTCGCTCGCCATCATGGGCAGCGCGCCGGCCGATCCCGTCGCCTCGCTCGTGGAGCTGGTGGAGCAGAGCGGCAAGCCGGTCTACATCCCGCCGGACCTTCTCTTCCTTATACAGATCGGTGTCGGCCTGCCGCTCGGCATGGCGGTCAATACGGTCGCGCTCACCTTCAGCGAAGAACTCGGCTGGCGCGGCTGGCTTCAGCCGCACCTTGCCGGGCTCGGTTTCTGGAAGATGTGCCTCGTCACAGGCGCGATCTGGGGCATCTGGCATGCGCCGATCATCCTGATGGGCCACAATTATCCGGGCCTTGGCTGGGGCGGTGTGCTCGCCATGATCGCCTTCTGCATCCTGTTTACGCCCTATGTCGCGCTGTTCCGCGAAACCGGGGCGTCCACCTGGGCCGCCGGCGCGCTGCATGGCGCCCTCAATGCCGTGGCGGGCGTCACCCTGCTCTGGATGCCGTCACGCGAGTGGCCGCATATGGGCCCGATCGGTCTGGAGGGCTTTGCCCTGATGCTGGCCGGCTGGGCCGCCGTCTGGCTGATCCGGAAACGCCGTGCACGGACGGCCGCACCAGCCTCCTAGGCCGTATCGCCCCGCCACTCATAATGGCACTTGGTGCGCCGGTGACCCTCATCATATTCGGTCGAGACGAGACGGAAGCCTTCGCGCTCATAGAAGGCGCGGGCCCGGCGATTGGTCTCATGCGTGACCAGCACAATCCGTCCGGGCATCCGTGCCTTGGCGAAGTTCAACAGCTCCAGCCCCACGCCGAGACCCTTATAGTACGGATCGACAAAGATCTGGTCGATCCGGTCTTCCGATGGGATCAGCGCCAGCATGCCGACGATGGCGCCGTCTTCCTCAGCGGCGAACAGGTCCCACCGGTTGCCAGCATCGCGGAAGAAGCGCTCGCGCACGCCCTCGCGTGTCAAATCCGTCTCATTGGCGATGCCGACCGAGATCCAGCTGTCGAACCAGAGCGCCGCCATGGTCTCATAGTCGGCCCGGTCTGCCGGCCGGATGATCATGGCTGAAGGCGATAGCCGCCCGCATCGGTCAGCAGCAGCCGCGCATTCGCCGGGTCCGGCTCCACCTTCTGGCGCAGGCGATAGATGTGCGTTTCCAGCGTGTGCGTGGTGACGGCGGCATTATAGCCCCAGACTTCCGACAAGAGCTCGTCGCGCGCCACCGGCTTGCCGCCGGCGCGGTAGAGATATTTCAGGATATTGGTTTCCTTCTCGGTGAGGCGCACCTTGCGGCCATCCCCGGTGATCAGCTGTTTCATCGCCGGGCGGAATTCATACGGGCCGATCTTGAAGGTGGCGTCTTCGGACTGTTCGAAGCTGCGCAGGTGGGCGCGGACGCGCGCCAGCAGGACCGAGAACTTGAACGGCTTCGTCACATAGTCATTTGCCCCGGATTCAAGGCCGAGAATCGTGTCGGCATCGCCATCCTGCCCGGTCAGCATGACGATCGGCGCGCGCACGCCCTTCTGGCGCATCTGCTTGCAGGCCTCGCGCCCGTCCATGTCCGGCATGTCGACATCCAGCAGGATCATGTCGATCCGCTCGGTCGTGGCTGTGACGATGCCTTCATGTGCATTCGCCGCCTGCAGCACTTCGAACCCGTCATGCAGGTCGAACTGCTCGGCCAGCGCTTCGCGCAGGTCATCATCATCGTCGACCAGAAGGATGGTTTTCTTTGCGGACATGTGGACGCCTCCGGTTTCGTGCGTGCCTGCTCTTATCCAAGCACAGACGGGATGCCATAAGAAAGTGACGGTATGGCGATCACAAGAACGGGAGAGGCGCGTGAGCGCAGACTTTGTTGCACATTCCGCCGGCCAGCTGGAATTTGCGGGCCGCACGGTGCGCTGCGTGCTCGGCAAGGGCGGCACCGTGCCGGCGGCGGACAAGCGGGAAGGGGATGGCGCCTCGCCGGCCGGCACCTGGCCCATGCGGCGTGTCTTCTACAGGCCGGACCGCGTGCCCCCGCCTGAAACCGGCCTGCCGGTGGTCGCCCTGTCGCCGGACGATGGCTGGTGCGATGCCCCGGATGACCCGGCCTATAACCGGCCCGTGACGCTGCCCTATGCCGCCAGCCATGAGAAACTCTGGCGGGACGATCATGTCTACGACCTGATTGTCGAGCTTGGATATAATGATGCCCCGCCGGTGCCCGGCCGCGGCAGCGCCATTTTCATGCATCTCGCCCGGCCGGACTGGGCCGGCACCGAAGGATGTGTGGCCCTGCCATATCTGGATTTGCTTGATGTACTCAGATTGGCGAAAGACGGGTCTGAAGTCGAAATCCGTATCTAGCTTCGTGCGCCGAACAGGGCGGTTCCGACACGCACATGAGTGGAGCCGAACCGCGCGGCCGTCACATAATCCCCGCTCATGCCCATGGAAAGGACGGACAGGCCCGCCTCGCGCGCTAGCTTCGCCAGAAGGGCAAAGTGCGGGCCTGCCGGTTCATCGGCTGGCGGGATGCACATCAGGCCGCGCACATCGAGCCCGGCTTCGCGCGCTTCCTGCAGCAGCGACGGCAGGTCCTGCGGGGCAATGCCGGCTTTCTGTGGCTCCTCACCGGTATTCACCTGGATCAGCACGGGCAGGCGGCGGCCGGCCTTTTCCATCGCTTTGGCCAGCGCGTGAACCAGTTTCGGCCGGTCGACCGTCTCGATCATATCGAACAGGGCGACTGCCTCGTCCGCCTTGTTGGTCTGCAGCGGGCCGATCAGGTGCAACTCCAGGTCCGGCCAGTCAGACCGGCGGTCAGCCCAGCGGGCTTTCGCCTCCTGAACCCGGTTTTCCCCGAAAACCCGCTGCCCGGTCGCCAGAATGGCGTCAATCGCCTCATCCGGCTGCGTTTTCGTCACCGCGACGAGGGTCGGCGGCGTTTCGGATGCGGCGGATAGCTCGGCCAGAACCGCGTCGCGGCGCTTGGCAATGTCGGTCGTGTCGGTATCAGTCATGGCGATGCAGCAGGAAGACCGGAATCGCGCCGAACGCAAGCTCCACGCCGCCGCACGCGCGGCTGGCCGGCACCTGCCGCTCGGGCTGCCGCCGGTCATCTACCTCACCGATCCGGCCCGCACGCCGGACCCGGTGGCGACGATGGCGGCGCTGCCATCATCCTGGGCGGTAATATATCGCCATTTCGGGCAACCGGAGCGCAACCATATCGCCTCCAGGGCAAACTCCGACGCAACTCGCAGGCATCATCCTTTCCTGATTGCCGGGGATCCGCAGCTCGCTGCGGATGTGGGCGCGGACGGGGTGCACTGGCCCTTTGCGAGGGTCGCCGAGGCCCGGCGCTGGCGGGGCCGGTTCGCCCTGATGACGGCCAGCGCGCATTCGCCGGATCAGTTGCGGTCATTACAGGATGCGGGAATCGATGCGGCGCTGCTCTCGACCGCGTTTGCCTCCGCCAGCCCCAGCGCCAGGAACCCTCTTGGCCCGACACGCTTCCGCCAGCTCGCCCGCGCCTCGCGCCTGCCCGTCTACGCCCTCGGCGGCGTCGGCGCGGACACGGCACGCGCCATCGCACCTGTAGCAGGCATTGCAGGAATCGAAGGGATTGAGAGCCTCTACGGCCCTAGAATTTGAAGGCCGATTTCAGCCGGATCCCGGCCTCGACGTCGCGGCTCTCCCACTCCGTCACCTTGTTGAGGTCCTCAGCGCCGACGCTGACCTCACCGCCGACCGACAGGCGCGGCGTGATCTTGAAAGTGGCCCCGGCCTGCATTTCCTCGCGCGGCAGCGGCGAAATCCCCGAAGACGGGCGCGACAGCTTGTCAACGTTGAATTCCCAACGCGTGCTGCCACTGAACTGCATGGACAGGTCTTCCACCGGCTCGGCCTGCCAGACGGGGCGGGCATCGGCGGGCTTGGAAATGGCGAACTGGCGATACCAGTCGACCTTGCCGGCTTTCGTATCGGAGATCGCCGGCGCGTCCAGATCAACGGCAGGCGCAGTCACAGCGTCCTGCGCGGCGGCCGGCAGAGCCAGCGCCGTTGCAGCAATCGCGAGAGAGCAAATGAACCCGAGCCGCATATCCGCACCTTTGACACTCTCTCATTAAGGCGCTCGGCCCGTAAACAGAAGCTTAAAATTCTGAAAGACTTGAACTTCTACCGGGACAGTGTGATTTCGATCACAATCCCCTCACCGCCAAGGGACGGCACCGCGCGGGTGCCGCCGCGCCCTTCAGGATCGTCGCTGGCATAGCCGATCGCCAGCATGGCCTGCTCTCCGATTTGCCGCGCGGCACCGATTCGCCAGGAATCGCCCTCGATCCCTGCCGCCTCGTCACGGGCCCGGCCAAATTCGGCGCCCCAGGTCAGTCCGAACGCCTCCCGCGTCACACCGGCAGACCAGGCTTCATAGTCTCCGGGCGTTCCGGACAGGCCGTTGTCGCTGCTGAGCCAGCCGAGGCCGACAGCCCAGTCTTTCCACTCAAGGCAGCCGCCGGCCGACCGGGTGCTGACCGTGTCATAGGCGACCGGCGAGGTCGGCGCCGCATCCACATCGGCTGTGCTGACGCCAATAGCAGCGCGCACGCGCACCCCGCTCGGACGGAAATACTGATTATAGCTCAGCGCCGCTTCGGCCGCGTTCAACAGGGAGAAGGCGGCCGTGCCAGCCAGAATCCGGTCCGGATCCCGGTCGAGACCGCGGACATCGGCCTCCGGCGTGAAGGAGGCTCCACCGCGCAGGCCGACAATCCGCGGTGTTATGACGGTCAGCTTGGCCGCCGGGCCCGTAAGGTCATGATCGGTCCGCAGGACGGCGCCGCCCGTAGGGTCCAGCGTGGGCGCATGCAGCGACAGGCTGTGGAACACAGAAGGCGCCCCCTGGCTGAACCGTTTCGCGACGCCTTCATCACGGCCGACCCGCACCTCGCCATAGCCATTCTTTGCATAGAGGAACGCTGTTTCCAGACTGGCACGCACCTCGTCATCGTCGGAAATGCCCGATTGGCCAAGGCCGCTGAACGCGCCGACGGCCGGTGGCGCGCCCGGTGCCGGCACGGCGACGATCCCTGAGAAACCGGCGCGGGCGGGGTGATCCCATTCGACACCGCCACCAATCGCAAAGCCAAGTTCCAGACCGCTGTCAAACACACGATTGGCCTCGAACCGGCCGCGCAGGCCCGCCTGAGGCGCCTCATCCTGGCCCGGCATCGCCAGTGCTGTCGCCTCGGCCGACCAGTCCGTCTCCCACACATCCCAGGCTTCCTGCGCCAGTGACGGCAGGCTGCAGGCGGTACAGCAGGCGAGCAGGACGGCGTGGCGTTTCATGCGGGTCTCCTGAAGGCCAATCCAGCGCACATCGGCACTGGCGAGCCCTGAACCGTGTTGTTATACAAGCGCCGGTCAACAAGGTCTTGCGCTCGGGAAATCTCTTCATGAACAAGTATGTCTTCACCGTGGCAGCCGCTGCCCTGCTCGCCCTCGCCGGGTGCCAGTCCGGCAATCGCATACGGACCGATTCCCGCGTGGCTGCGCAGAATGTCGGCACGGTGAACCCGTTTCTGTGGCGCGCCTCGCTCGATACGTTCAGCAATCTTCCGGTTGCCAGCACCGATCCCATCGGTGGCCTGATCGTGTATGACTGGAAGAGCTTCCCCGGCGCTGAAGGCGAGCGCATCAAGGCGACGGTCTACATCCTCGACACGCGACTACGGGCCGACGGTGTGAAAGTCTCCGTCTTCCGGCAGGTCAACGAAGATGGCGAGTGGAAAGACGCAACGGTCGATCCGGAAACCGCCATGCAGCTTGAAAACGCCATTCTTGACCGGGCCCGGACTCTCAAGAACGCTCAACTCGGCTAGAAAGCCGGTCTGACCACCAGACACATTCAGGGGGGATTGGCCGATGGCCACCCGATACGATCCGCAGGCCGCGGAACCGAAATGGCGTGAAGCCTGGGAACGGGCGGAGCTGTTCCGGGCGAAATCGCCGAAGGATGCGCCCGGGGCACCAAAAGCCTACGTGCTGGAGATGTTCCCGTATCCGTCCGGGCGCCTGCATATGGGCCATGTGCGCAACTATGCGATGGGCGATGTCGTCGCCCGGCACAAGCGCGCCAAGGGCTACAACGTGCTGCACCCGATGGGCT
>JAGQRO010000122.1 GCA_020425315.1 Hyphomonas sp.
GCCCTGCCCCGGTCAGCGCGAGCGAGCCCTGCAGCCGCACTTCGATGCGGGCGACGCGCTCCAGCACGCCGCCGTCAGAGAGGCTCGCCAGGAAGCGACCCGCGATGCGGATCGGGCCAACAGTATGGGAACTCGACGGACCGATGCCGACGCGAAACAGATCGAGGATAGAAAGCATTGCCCGCCAGATGAGATTTCAAGAGAAATCTTCCTGCCCTGAAGGCGGTTTTGAGGCAACCGATTCCCGTACTCAGGCGGCGGTTTCGTCATGGCCGTAGAGCCAGTCATTGCGCGAATGGATGAAGCCCGGCGCGGCCTGCGCGGCCATCCACATCGGCACATAGGTGCCGAAACGCGAAAACGGGTCGCCGCGATGGAACAGTTTCGCATTGTTGCGCGCGCCCTGTTGCACACGCGTGGCGCGGGCTTTGCGGCGGGTCTCATAGGCGGCGAGCGCGTAAGGAATGCTCTTCTCCGTGCCGAGCGCCGCGCCGAGGGCCCAGGCGTCTTCAATGGCCATCGCCGCGCCCTGCGCCAGGAAAGGCAGCATGGGGTGACAGGCATCGCCCAGCAGAACGGCACGCGCCTTGTACCAGTGCGGCAGTTCGGGCCGGTCATAGAGCGGCCAGCGGTTCAGCGTCTCCGCCGCCTCGATAATTCCGCGCACGGAAGGATGCCAGCCCTTGAAATCCTTCAGGGCCTGGTCCTTCGCGCCGGTGGCCGTCCAGGATTCCTCACCGGGTGTCTTGTGTTCCACCACGCCGACGAAATTGGCGAGACTGCCCCGGCGGAGGAGATAGGTCACGGCATGGCGGCGCGGGCCAGCCCAGACACAGGCCGTTGGCGGCGGGACATTGTCGCCAAGCTCGCTGACGGGCACCGTCGCGCGCCAGGCGACATTGCCGGTGAAATGCGGCTTGTCCGGCCCGCAGACAAGCTCCCGCACCTTCGAATGGATCCCGTCGGCGCCGACAATCAGGTCCGCCACGAATTCCCCACCGCCGGCGAATCTTGCGACCGGGCGGCCGTCGCGCTCCTCGAAGCTTTCGAGCCGCTGGCCCAGCATCAAGGCCTGCGGCGCACGGGCCACGAGTTCCTCGCGCAGGGCCTCGATCAGGTCGGCGCGGTGGACATGGATATACTCCCCGCCCCAGCGATTGATGGCGGCCTTGCGCAGCGGCACGTCGAAGATGAGATTGCCGCTGCGGCCCCAGCGCATTTCCAGCGCCTGCGGGCGAAACGCATCGCGCATCACCGCCGCGCCGACGCCCAGCGCATTCATCACCTTCATGGCATTCGGGCTGAGCTGCAGGCCCGCGCCCACTTCGCTGATCACGCCCGCCTGCTCGGCGACGGTCACCTCAAATCCCCGCCGTTCGAAGGCAAGCGCAGCTGTCAGCCCGCCTATGCCTCCACCGACGACGAGGATCTTCATTCCCGGCCCCCTTCAGGCTGGCCCCGGCCTCAGCGGGCGCGGGCGGGGTCTTCCTTTCCGCCGATCAGGACGAAGCGCCGATCGCAATATTTGCACTCGACGAAATCCTCATGACCCATCTCGTACCAGACCTTGGGATGGCCGAGAGCGCCGCCGCTGCCATTGCAGGACACCTTGCGGCTGGTGACCATGGAGATTTCCGGAGGGGTGAACACGTCGCGCTCGGCTGCCATGGCGTCGTCTATCCGATCCTGTAAGTATGCTTGGCTTGTTCGCCTCGCTTCACCGTCCTACCTAGAGCGGTGCCAGAGTCGGCGCAAGACGCCGCTTGCCGCAGTGAAAGAAGGACTGGATGACCGAATCTGCCCCCGCCCCGGACTATGCCATCGAAGTGGAAAACCTGCAGAAGGTCTACCATGCCTCAGGCAAGATGCCGGAAAAGCACGCCCTGAAGGGAATCAGCCTGAAGATCCCGCGCGGGTCCATCTTCGGCCTGCTGGGCCCCAATGGGGCGGGCAAGTCGACCTTCATCAACATTCTGGCGGGCCTTGTGAACAAGACGTCCGGCACGGCCCGGATCTGGGGCCTCGATATCGACGAGCATCCGCGCCAGAGCCGGGCAGCCATCGGCGTCGTCAATCAGGAAATCGTCGCCGACCCGTTCTTCACCCCGCACGAGATGCTGGAATTGATGGCCGGCTTCTATGGCGTGCCGCCGGCCGAGCGCCAGACGCTGGAAATCCTGACGGCCGTGGGCCTCGACGACAAGAAGGACGCCTATGTGCGCCAGCTGTCCGGCGGCATGAAACGGCGCCTGATGGTGGCCAAGGCGCTGGTGCATGCCCCGCCGGTGCTGATCCTGGATGAGCCGACGGCGGGCGTGGATGTGGAGCTGCGCCGGTCGCTGTGGACCTATGTGCGCGAACTGCATGCGCGCGGCACGACCATCATCCTCACCACGCACTATCTCGAAGAGGCCGAGGAACTCTGCGACACGATCGCCATCGTGAACCATGGCGAGATCGTCGCCT
>JAGQRO010000123.1:0-172 GCA_020425315.1 Hyphomonas sp.
TCAACGGCTTCTAATGAATTGGCTTTTCGGGATGGCTTCCGGCCACCTGGCTTCCCCGGAGGTGGCTTCCCTGGCTTCCCGCCGGGAATCCACCCCCGCCAGATCGTGATTGCGCAAGCCGCTGATCTGACTCACGAATTCCTGCAACGGGGCGCAAGGTGGCTTCCGCCTG
>JAGQRO010000123.1:237-4603 GCA_020425315.1 Hyphomonas sp.
GGGGAGGAACCAGAGGAGGGGGGGTGTTGCAAGCCATGGTCTGGCTCGATGAAACGCAAGCGTTTCCAATATGTTCTCTTTCTCGGCTCGGGCATTTAGCTCGCGGATCGAACGATCCAAAGTCGTGAACCAAATCAAATCGCTTGCGTCTTCAAAGAATTGCGGAGCTCGCAAGGATGGTTTGGACCACCCATTTGGATCAATGCTCGTGGATAGGCGCGAATATGAACCAAATCACGGGGTGCTGTAGCGCGTGCCGCGCCGGATACCTTCAGAAAGCAACCTGCCTGATCTGACCAGCTCCGCGATGCTGCGCTTGATCTGAGTGCGAGGGATCTCTCCCCCCACACGTGCATGGATATCACTGATCTGCGAGCGAGGATAGCGCCGTACGTCCTCCTCGATCAATGCCGCGAGGCGATGGGGCTCGATGCGCTTCAGGGTCGTCGCGGCACCGGCGAAGTTCAGTGTTTGCAGCAAGAGCGGGTCGACAAAGTACTTGGTGGCTTGGGTCTTGCCAGAACTCCTGACTAAGCCCCAATCGACGATGCGCTTGATCCATGGCTGAAGTGCGTCGAGAGCCTTCAGTTCGAGGGTGGCGCAAAGTTCTCTGGCCGTAAGGGCATCGCTTTGTGCGAGCAAGCCGAGCGCGATCCGCTCTCGCTGGGTCAGATGGAAGGTCTCATCCGCTTTGGCAATGAAGTCGATGACCTCTGGCTTGAGGATTCGGCGACGGACGATGACGGTGACACTGTCGACACCCTCGGTAATGACCGGTGCAGGCCGCCCCTGCGAGAGAAGCACCTCGTAGACCCGGTCGAACCCGCTGCCCTCGCGCTCCATCAGCTTCAGGTCGTGGAACAGCCGCGCCAAGTGCTCGTTGCGACGTACCGTGGTATGAAGGACATTCTGGGGTGTCACGCCCAATGGCAGCTGGCCAGGATTGGTGATTTCCAGCCGATCAGGGTGAAGGTTCAGGAAGATGTCGCCGCGTTGAGTGTAGGGGCGATGAACCAATGCGTTCACCAGGAGTTCCCGCACAACGACTTCGTCGAATGCCGGGACATGCTGACGGAACAACCCGTCAGGCAGTTCATACCGTTCCCGAAAATCAGGAACCTCGTGCCAAACGGCACTGACGAGTTCCATCGGGCTGAGGGTATGATCGTCCCAGACGATCTTGTTCACCTTTTGCCCTGTTTCATCGAACTTGATGAACTGGACGACTGGCGCGCTGCCGAGCTTGGCACGCGCGGACTGCGCACCAATGCAGAGGACGCCAAGGTTCGTAAGGAAGTCGTCGTCGGCAAGAAGATAATGGTCTAGCAACTCCTCAGACGTCTTCTCCTTAACAGAAGACTTCACACGATCCGACGCGCGCAAATCGGCCAAAAGGCGGTCGAGCTTTTTGGGTTCCACCGAAGAACGCCCAATTCTGAGGGTGGTCTGCGTTTCCCATGGCACAGCGGACCGCTCGCTGGCGAGGCGCATGACTTCATCGCCCGTGACCGGCCTGCTTTCGTCTCCGACCCGAATGAAATACCTGCCATCGCTGGTTGAGGCGACGCCGGTCGCTCGTGGGATGGTCAACTCGATGAACTCAGCCCCTGTCTCCGACACCAACACCTCGGGCAAGGCGGTGACGCCGACCGTCAGTTCGGCAATTCGCTTCCGCATTGCGTCCGTGAGGCCAGCCGGTATCGTCTGTCCTACGGGTGGCTGATCCGCGCCATCCTCGACGCCAATGATCAACTTTCCACCAACGGAGTTTGCAAAAGCGACGCAGTCCTTGGCCAGTTCTTTCCAGTCGGCGGTCTTGCCGATGACGGCCCGCAGCGACTTCTGATCCCTGATTTGACCTTCCAGGCTCAAGCGAATGCCTCGTGCTTTGCATCCTTGGTTGTTCCCGCAGCGTGCTTCGAAACGATATCATGCACCTGCGCCGCCTCGAATGCGACGTCCCACGCCCATGTTCTAAACCCGCCCGCAGCGTTGACGGCACTCACCCACTCGGCCAATGCATCCCGCTTTGCCTTGTTCTGCGGGCTGTCGACCCCCTTGATCTCGAGCGCGAGCATGACGCCGTTCCTGAGCCGGACGATGAAATCCGGCACGTAGCGACGCCGCGACCCTTGCCAGAGGTAGTGGATTTGGAAGCCGAGGTGATCGTTCTTGGCGAACGACACGACTTCGTCCCGCGTCTCGAAGACGTTGGCGGCGTAGCCTTCCCAGGCAGAGTCCCCGACCACATGGCTGATGTGGGACTTGATGGTCGGGAAGTTGGGCTTCGTCGTGTACCAGGGGCGCATCTGGCCAGTGCTGCCGATGGGGTTTTCCTCGTCGAAGACCGGTGTCAGTTCGGTCGTGTTCTGACTGGTGACGAATCGCATCAGGTGCTGAACCACGTTGTCGATGTTCAGCGCGATCAGCACGCGGCGGCGGATTGGGTCGGTGTGGAACAGCGAGGGGATGTCCACCTTTCCACTGGCGAGGAAGGTTTCGACCAGACGGATCAGCTGCAGCAAGAGGTATTCCTCGTTGCCCGTGAAGCTGCCCTTCAATGTTGAGAAGGCCCTTCGCGCCGCAACGAAGGTCAGCCGTTGCAGCCGGAATCCCTCGGGTAGGGATGCCAGGTCGATATTGCGGACCTTGCTCATGTCCGTCGCGCCGCCCAGCGCAGGGGCAAGTTCGGCAGAGATTGCCGTGGTGGCCGGATCGAGAGTCAACATATCGACGGCATTCCAGTCGACCGTCAGAACCGGCTTCACCACGGTTTCGATCCGAAGCACGTTCGGCCAGCGCAGTTCGAACTCCGCCCGTTCCGGGATCACGTCGATCTGGGTGGATGGTTTCGGTGGCGGCGGCGCTTCGCCCCCCTCGGCCGGTTCGTAAATCGATAGCGGTACGCCGAAGACGTTGACGTATTCCGGGCGGAACAAGCCATTTTCGTCGGTGTCATAGGTCACGCGCCGAAGGCCACGGCCGATGACCTGTTCGCAGAGCAGCTGTGAGGTGAATGCCCTGAGCCCCATGATGTGGGTGACATTCTTCGCGTCCCACCCCTCGGACAGCATGGCGACTGAAATCACCTTCTGAAGGTCCTGCCCGGCGCCGCCGCGTTTGCCGACGTTGTCGACGATCTCGCGCAGAAGCTCCTCTTTCTTGAGGGCCTTCAGCCGATCCTTCCGGGTCTCCGGGATCCGGGCCGCATCCACGATCCCTTGCAGCCGCTCCTCATAGCCCTTGTCGGCCGTGGCGGTCTCCCCGACCTCGGCCTTCTCAAGCACCCGCGAGTCGACGCGAAGGGTCTGCACGGGCGAGGACAGTTCCTGCCAGTGCACGTCGCCCTGATTGAAGTAATGCTCGATCCTGGCGGCTGTCTCTGTCCGGTTGCAGACAGTCAGCATCACCGGAGGTGAGTGGTGTCCTGCCTCCGCCCACTGTCGCCGGGTTTCGCGCCAGTCGGCCCCCAACAGGGTATAGGCGTCCTGAACCAGTTTCGGCAGAGGCTCGTGCGGCTCTGCCTTTGCGCGGTTCAGGTCCTCTGAAACTGAGGGGTCGCGGTAGATGTGGTAAAGTTTCGACCGCAGGGTCGCACTGTCGGGCATTGCGTCATCCCTGACGACCACGCGCGGCGTCTTTACCAGCCCGGCCTCGATCGCGTCGTTCAGGCCGAAGTCTGAAACGATCCAGTCGAAAAGCGCTGTGTCGGTGCTGGCCTTGCCGGTGGGCGCAAAGGGGGTGGCTGACAGGTCGAAGCACCGCTGGATGCGGCGGGTCTTGTGGAGCCGGTCCAGCCCCTCGATCCATCGCGTCGCCTCGTCCAAGTCGATGCCCTGCTCGGCGGCGGCCTTCTTGCTGATCTTCAGCTCGGCGGGCTTGCGGTAGGCGTGGTGCGCCTCGTCGTTGATCACCACGATGTCCTTGTGCGCCGCGAGCTTGCCCAAAACGCGCCGAGTGAAGGCCTCGTCCGACTCCGCGCCCTTCTTCACGACCGACCGCTTCGGCTCGGCCGCGGGCATCAGCGTGTGCCAGTTCTCGATCCGCACCTCGGCCTGGTTCAGCTTCTGGCGCATCGCCTCGGACGGGCACAGGTTGAACTCGTCATAGTAGCTGCCCTCGCTGGGCATCAGCACCTGTAGCCGTTCCTTCACGGTCAGGCCCGGCGCCACGATGAAGATCGCGCGCGCGAAATCCTTGTTCCGCTTCGGATAGGTCAGCGCGTTCAGCACCTGCCAGGTGATGATCATGGACATGACTGTGGTCTTGCCCGACCCGGTCGCCATCTTGTTGCACAGCCGCTCCCACGGGCCGCCATCGCCCGGAATGACGATCCCCTGTTTGAATTCCTCGGCCCCTTCGACCC
>JAGQRO010000124.1 GCA_020425315.1 Hyphomonas sp.
GCATCAGGCCGACCTTGTAGGTCGGGCCGGAAGCGAAAATGCCGTGCAGGGTGAATCGGGCCATGAAAAGATGTCTCCGGTGGGAAAATGGAGGCAGATGGGTTCTACAAAACCCCGCCGGAGACAAGAGGGGAGAGATCTATTCGGCCGGAACAAGCGCCGTTTCGGGCTTCACGTCTGCTTGAGTGCGGCGGGCCCAGTCCCCTGCCGTTTCGAAGCGTTCGAGATAGTTCCTGTGCTCGGTACCCATCCAGCGGTCCCACCAGGTGAAGTAGAAGCCGTAATTCCCGCTCGCGCGTTCATGGTGCATGTCATGATGGGTGACAGAGGTCAGCCAGCCGAGCACCGGCAGGCGGGCCCAGGATTTCGGCATCAGCTCATAGCCGCAATGGGCGAAGGCGTTTTTGAAGATCATGATCATCATCACGATGTAGAAGCCGGTCTCGTGGATCGGGATGATCATCAGGCCGACCGGCACGAAGGCGTACTCGACCACAGCTTCCAGCGGCGCGAAGGAATAGGCCGTGAACGGCGTCGGATTGTGCGACCGGTGATGGCGCATGTGGAACAGCTTGTAGAAGCGCGGCAGGTGCATGAACCGGTGCGCCCAGTAGAACCAGGTATCGTGCGCGATCAGCATCACCAGGATCGAGGTGAAGAACCACGCCCAGCCATATTTCGACACATCGTCATAGGTCTGGAAAATCCCGAGTTCGGCCGCATCGAAGATGAGAATGTCCATGCCGACGAAGACCAGCACCGTCATGGCGGACCAGAAAAGCTCGCTGCGGATCTGGCGGGCGCGCGGTGTCGGCTTGCGGATCTTCCGGTAGCGCAGGGCATGCGACAGGCCGAGCCAGATGACGACGAACACCGACATGGTGCCAAGCAGGTAACGGAAGATTTCGAATTCGATGCCGTGTGTGGCACGGGCCAATAAATGGTCCAGGGTGAAAGTGCTCCAATCCATATGGGTCTCCTCATGATCTGAAGTGACCGCTGAATGACGGATTGGCCGTGGGACGTCTCCGCGAGACCGGAAAAGCCTGATCGAATTCGAAATCGCGCCGGTTTTTTCAGTTCTGACCGGCTTTTCCGAGGGCCGCCTCGCGGAATTCGGTGGGCGTCACCCCCTCCATCGCCCGGAAGGCCCGGTTGAACGGGGCGAGCGAGGCAAAGCCGGAGTCCATCGCAATGGTCAGCACCGGCACCCGCGCGAGCGCCGGGTCCGACAGTTTCTGCTTGGCCAGCCCGATGCGGTAGCCATTGAGGAAGGCCGCGAAGTTCCGGTGGCCGAGCCCCTGATTGATCAACGCGCGCAGCTGGTGTTCGGGCACCCCTGCCCGCGCCGCGAGCGCCCCAATGGTGAGGCCCTGTTCGGTAAAGACCTGTTCCTGCTCCATCAGTGCTGTCAGGCGCGCCAGCAGGACGGACTCCTTCGCCGAAACCGGCGGCGGCGGGGCGGGCTTCGGCGCCGGCTGGAAGAGGAGCGCTTCAGACCGCAGGCCAACCAGCCACAACAGGCCCCAGGTCGCGACGACCAGCGTCAGACCTGCCCGGAACGTGGTGACGAGCTCGTCATGTGTGCGGCTGAACAGCGCCTCGCTGGTCACGATCAGCGTCACCGTCACGGCAAGGCCAATGGCGAACCAGGGCCGCGTGCTGCGCCGGGATTCGACAAGGTCATGCCGCCGCCCGGCGAGCGCCACCCAGCCGACGTGCGCCGCCATCAGGAAGGAGACGAAATTGGTGAGATAGGCCACCCATTCCGGACGGCTTTCGATAAAGCCGAGATTGGCGAGCCGCAGCACCAGCATCAGCACGAGGTACAGCGCCGACACGGCCCAGTCCGCCGGGCGCATGCGGAAGCCGTCATCGAACAGCGACCGGCCGAACAGCCACAGGAACAGTGTTATCGGCATGTCCACGAAGCGCACCACGACCATGACCGGCCAGGGCGGCTCAAGGATGGCCGGCGGCGTGTCGATCAGCATGGCCGCCACGCTGATGCAGAGGCCCGCGCCCAGCCAGCCCTGGATCAGCCGGCCCGCATCGCGCAGCAGCAGGACGGCACTGACAAGCAGGACCGCCGCCGCCGGATACCGCAACAGGACATCGAGGAGGAGCATGCGCTCCTGATTACAGCCCTTCGAACAGCGCCGTCGAGACGTAGCGTTCGGCAAAGCTCGGCAGGATGACGACCAGCGTCTTGCCGGCCATGTCGTCCCGGCTGCCCACCTTGATGGCCGCCGTCGCCGCGGCGCCGGAGGAAATGCCGCCCGGAATACCTTCCAGCTTCGCCAGCAGGCGCGAGTTCGCCATGGCGTCGGCATTCGACACCTGTACGATCTCGTCGATCAGGCTTGTGTCGGCATTCTTGGGGATGAAGCCTGCGCCGATGCCCTGGATCATATGCGGGCCCGGCACGCCGCCGGAGAGAACCGGGCTGTCCTGCGGCTCGACCGCAATCACTTTCACGCCGGGTTTTTTTGCCTTCAGGACATGGGCGCAGCCCGTCATCGTGCCGCCGGTGCCGATGCCGGAAATCACCGCATCGACCGCGCCATCGGTATCCACCCAGATTTCCTCGGCGGTTGTTTTCTCATGGATCGCCGGGTTGGTCGGATTGTCGAACTGGCTGGGCATGACGGCATCCGGAATGGACGCGACCAGTTCCGTCGCCCTGGCGATGGCGCCGTTCACGCCTTTCTCCTTCGGCGTCAGGTCCAGTTCCGCGCCGAGGAAGGCCAGCATGCGCCGGCGCTCGATCGACATGGATTCCGGCATGGTGAGGATCAGACGGTAACCGCGATTGGCTGCGACGAAGGCGAGGCCGATTCCGGTATTGCCGGAGGTCGGCTCCACCAGAACGGTTTTTCCGGGCGTGATCTTTCCGGCGGCTTCAAGTTCCAGGATCATGTTGAGGCCGATCCGGTCCTTCACGCTTGCGAGCGGATTGAAGAACTCGCACTTGAAGAGGAGGTTCGACTTGATGCCCGCGTCAGCCGCAAATTTCGGCGCAGCGACCAGCGGTGTCGAGCCGACCGTCTCCAGAATGGACGCGTAAGTGCGCCCGCGCGGGGCATCCAGCGTTACCCCGCCGGGCAGTTTCACAGTTCCAGCCATCACTTCCTCCATAAGGGTTCTGCGGGACTATCCGCCCACCGCCTCACAGAAGCAACTGAAAGCTCGGTTTAGCCGATCACGCCGGTGATCGCGGCTTTCGCGGCGAGTGCCGGGCTCATCAGATGGGTGCGGCCACCGCGGCCCTGACGGCCTTCGAAGTTGCGGTTCGAGGTCGAGGCGCAACGTTCACCGGGTGAGAGAATGTCCGGGTTCATGCCGAGGCACATGGAACAGCCCGGCTCGCGCCACTCGAAACCTGCTTCGATCAGGATCTGGTCGAGGCCTTCTTCCTCCGCCTGCGCACGGACGAGGCCGGAGCCCGGCACGACCATGGCACGCACGCCTTCGGCAACATGATTGCCCTTAGCGACTTCTGCCGCCGCACGCAGGTCCTCAATTCGAGAATTGGTGCAGGAGCCGATAAAAACGCGCTGCACCGGCGTGCCTGCGATCGGCACTCCGCCTTCAAGACCCATATAGGCCAGCGCTCGCTCACAGGCGGCGGCTTTCACCGGATCGGAGAAATCCTCCGGCTTCGGAATGATACCGGAGACCGGAATGCCTTGCTCCGGGCTGGTGCCCCAGGTAACGGTGGGCTCGACATTTTCGGCATCGATCTCGACGATATGGTCGAACACGGCGTCTTCATCCGTATAGAGCGTCTTCCAGAAGCTTTCGGCCACTTCCCATGCCCCGCCCTTCGGCGCGGATGGGCGACCCTTGATATAGGCGAACGTCTTATCGTCCGGCGCGACGAGACCTGCGCGCGCTCCGCCCTCAATGGACAAATTGCACAGTGTCATGCGCCCTTCCATGCTCAAGTCACGGATTGCTTCGCCGCGATACTCCATCACGCAGCCCGTGCCGCCAGCGGTGCCGATCTGCGCGATGATGTGCAGGGCAAGGTCTTTCGCGGTGACGCCTGGCTTCAGCTTGCCGGTGACTTCGATCGCCATGTTCTGCATCTTCCGGGCACGCAGCGT
>JAGQRO010000125.1 GCA_020425315.1 Hyphomonas sp.
CCCTTGCGGGTGCGGGCGTTGGTGTGGGTCCGCTGGCCGCGAACCGGCAGTTTGCGGCGGTGGCGCAGGCCACGATAGCAACCGAGGTCCATCAGGCGCTTGATGTTCATCGAAGTGTCGCGGCGAAGGTCACCTTCGACCATGTAGTCGGCATCGATGGTTTCACGGATCTTGATGACTTCAGCGTCGCTGAGTTCGTTCACGCGGCGCGATTCCTCTACGCCGACCTTCTCGCAAATTTCCTTTGCGAAAGCCGGGCCGATGCCGTGGATGTACCGCAGCGCGATCACGACGCGCTTGTTGGTCGGAATATTTACGCCTGCAATACGGGCCAAAGCCGTTTCTCCTCAAGCGGACTGTTCAAACATTAAAAGCGCGCCGAGCCGGAAACCCGTCCGCCTCGCGCGCCGGCGATTAAGCCTTAAGCTAGGAATGGAGGCTTATAGCCCCGGAAATTAACGCGTCAACAGCGGAATCCAGCTTTAGGCGGTCTCTTTCAGTGCCGCGTCAATCTGGGCTGCAACGGCCTCGATCGAGGCCATTCCGTCGACCTCTGTCAGGATACCCCGATCGGCATAAATCGGCACCAGAGGCGCTGTATCTTCATAATATTTTTCAAGGCGCTTGGAGAAGGTTTCCGGATTGTCGTCCTTACGGCCCTGCTCCTCAAAGCGCTTGGTGACGCGGGCGAGCAGCTGCGGATCGTCGACAACCAGGCGGATGACCCGGTTTACTTCTTCGTCCCTCGACTTCAGCAAGCCGTCCAGTGCTTCAGCCTGACCGACCGTGCGCGGAAAGCCATCGAAAATGAAGCCCGGTGCGCCCCGGTTCAGCTCCAGCTGTTCGTCGATCAGGGCGATCACGATCTCGTCGGAGACGAGGCCGCCTTCATCCATGATCTTGGCCACACGCTGGCCGAGATCCGAGCCGGAAGCCCGGGCGGCGCGCAGCATGTCGCCCGTGGAGAGCTGGATGAAGCCCCGCTCCTCTACCAGGCGCTTGGCCTGCGTGCCCTTTCCGGCCGCAGGCGGCCCGAACAGAATCAAATTCATTTCTTGCGGCCCCCGAGTTTCGACTTGCGGATCATGCCTTCATATTGATGCGCGATCAAATGCGACTGTACCTGCGTCACGGTGTCCATGGTCACCGAGACCACGATCAGCAGCGACGTTCCCCCGATATAGAAAGGGATTTCCGGGTAGTAGCGCCGCAGAAGCTCCGGGAGAACACAGACAAAAGTCAGGTACAGTGCGCCGATCATCGTAAGGCGTGTCAGCACATAGTCGAAATAGGCCGCCGTATTCGAGCCGGGGCGAATCCCCGGAATGAACCCGCCATACTTGCGGAGGTTGTCGGCCGTTTCCTCGGGATTGAACATGATCGAGGTGTAGAAGAACGAGAAGAAGATCACGAGCACACAGTATGAAATGATGTGCACCCAGGTGCCGGACGAGAAATTCGCCGCGAGCCAGGTCAGCACGCCGTTCATTTCCGTATCGGCCGCCGCAGCAGCGCCTGCCGCCGTGTTGCCGCCCATGAACCCGATCACGGTCAGCGGCAGCATCAGCAGGGCCGAGGCGAAGATCGGCGGAATGACG
>JAGQRO010000126.1 GCA_020425315.1 Hyphomonas sp.
CGGATCAGCACGACAGAGTGTTCCTGAAGGTTGTGACCTACACCGGGGACGCAGCTCACCACTTCGTACTGCTTCGTCAGGCGAACCCTCGCGCCTGTCCGACGCCACGAGTTCGGCTTCTTCGGCGTGGTGGTGTAAACGCGCGTGCAGACGCCGCGGCGCTGCGGACAGGCCTTGAGGGCCGGGGTCTTGGTCCGCGAGCGCTTGGGCGCGCGCGGCGAACGAATGAGCTGCTGGATCGTTGGCATTCGGGCCTTCTGTGTCTTCTGGTCAAGCTGGCCCGACGGGCCGACAATAAAATGACGCCCCGAGGGCCTTGGGTTACGGCTTCCCACGGGACAGGCGATAACTGGAGGTCAGATTGTCCGGATCACTTGGGTTCCGGTGCGGCGAAGGAGCTTCCGCTCCGGGGCCTCCCTGACGATGCAGGGCGTGTAAGCCCCTCAGGCGCGTGCGTCAAGGGTCCGTTGCTGTCGCGAAACAGCTAGTTTTCACCTGTCGGACGGGTGCCGTAGCGCCGGATGCAGGCGTCTTCTTCCGGGGTGTAGGTTGCCGTCGGGTCGATGGTGGCCGAAGCGAGGAATTCCTCGCACCGGGTGATTGCCCAGCTGTCGAGCGAAAGCCATGCGACGAGGCCGAGCGCGAGGGCCGCACAGGCGCCGCCGATCAGGTCGTTCCTCTGGATTTGCATGGCCCCTCCCCTCCTTCGCTGAAAGCAGAAAAGCCTGCCATTGCTGGCAGGCTTTTCCGATGGGTTCAAGCTGGTCCGGGACTATTCCTCGGTCGTCGCCTTTTCCGGAGCCGGCAGGCCGGAGAGTTCGAGACCCTCTTCGGTTGCCTTCTGGACGGCCGCGTCGCGTTTCGCTTTCAGCTTCATGTCACGATCGGCAGCCACGCGACGGTACGCGCGGATGCCACCGCCGGTACCGGCCGGGATCAGGCGGCCGACAATGACGTTCTCCTTGAGACCGTCCAGCGTATCCACCTTGCCCTGGATGGCGGCTTCGGTGAGCACGCGGGTCGTCTCCTGGAAGGAGGCGGCCGAGATGAAGGAACGTGTCTGCAGCGAGGCCTTCGTGATGCCCAGCAGCAGCGGCATGCCCTTGGCTTCCTGCAGGTCCTTCTTGCGGGACCGGCGGACAGCCTCGTTGGCCTCCTCGAAGTCGACCATGTCGATCTGCTCGCCGGTGATCAGGCCGGTATCGCCCGGATCCGTGATCTCGACCTTCTGCAGCATCTGGCGGACGATCACCTCAATGTGCTTGTCGTTGATCGGCACGCCCTGCAGGCGGTAGACCTTCTGCACTTCCTCGATGAGATAGTTGGCGAGCGCTTCCACACCCAGCGTCGACAGGATGTCCTGCGGAGCGGGGTTGCCGTCCATCAGGTACTCACCGCGCTTGATGAAGTCGCCATCCTGCACGGCGAGGTGCTTGCCCTTCGGCACCAGGTAGTCGATCTGCTCGCGGCCCTCTTCAAGCGGCACGATGGAAACGCGGCGCTTGTTCTTGTAGTCGCGGCCATAGACCACCTTGCCGTCCACCTCTGCGATGATGGCATGGTCCTTCGGACGGCGGGCTTCGAAGAGTTCGGCCACGCGCGGCAGACCGCCCGTGATGTCCTTCGTCTTCGCACCACCGGTCGTGACACGGGCCAGCGTCTCGCCGGCCTCGATCTTGTCGCCATCGCCGATGGAGAGGATCGCGCCCACGGAAAGCAGGTAAACCGCGTCGGAGCCGTTCGGAAGCTTCACCGGCTTGCCGTCCTTGCCGACGATCTGGATCGACGGCTTGATGTCGGCCGCCTTCGCGGCCGTGCGCCAGTCGATGATCACGCGCGAGGAGATGCCCGTACCTTCGTCGGTTTCCTCACGGACGGACACGCCGTCGATCACGTCGATCAGCTTGGCTTCGCCGGCCACTTCCGAAACGATCGGCTGGGCAAACGGATCCCAGTCCGCCAGCAGCGTGCCCGGAGACACTTTCGCGCCGTCCTTGACCATCAGGCGCGTGCCATAGGTCGGGCGGAACGACTGGCGGGTGCGCCCGTCAGCGTCAACGATCTCCACCTGCATGCGGCGACCGACGACGACGATCGTCTTTTCCTTGCGGGTGACGAATTCGGCATCCTTGAAGCGGACCGTGCCTTCGAAGCTGGCTTCGACGGACGACTGGTCAGCCACCTGGGCGGCGCCCCCGATGTGGAAGGTCCGCATGGTGAGCTGCGTGCCGGGTTCGCCGATCGACTGGGCGGCGATAACGCCGACCGCTTCGCCGCGGTTGACCGGGGTACCGCGAGCGAGGTCGCGGCCGTAGCACTGGGCACAGATGCCGTTCTTGGTTTCGCAGGTCAGGGCCGAACGGACCTTCACCACGTCCACGCCGGCCTTGTCGATAACGTCGGCCATCTCTTCATCGACATAGGTGTTCGAGACGGCGACGAGAGTGCCATCGGCCCCCTTCACGTCTTCTGCCGTCACGCGGCCGAGGATGCGTTCGCCGAGGGAGACGATCTCGTCGGCGCCATCCATGACGGCCGAGATATCGATGCCCTTCTCGGTGCCGCAATCGTCTTCGGTGATGATGCAGTCCTGCGCCACG
>JAGQRO010000127.1 GCA_020425315.1 Hyphomonas sp.
GCACATACATCCGCTTGGTCGCGATGCAGATCTGCCCGGTATTCTGGAACGCCGCCCAGAACAGCTGCTGGGCCACCGCCTCGACATTCACGTCCGGCATCACGATGGCCGCATCATTGCCGCCGAGTTCCAGCGTCACCTTCTTCAGCTCCTTGGACGCACCCTCCATCACCTTGCGGCCCGTCTGGGTGGAGCCGGTGAAGCTGATCTTGTCGATGCCCGAATGCCCGGTCAGCCAGGGGCCCAGCCGGTCGTCGCCGGAGATCACGTTGACCACACCGGCCGGCACGATGTCGCGGATGAGTTCGGCCAGGCGCAGCGTCGTCAGCGGCGTTGTCGGCGCCGGCTTCAGCACGACCGCATTGCCGGCCAGCAGCGCCGGGGCGAGCTTGAACGCGGCCAGGATGATCGGGAAGTTCCACGGCACAATCGCCGCCACCACGCCGATGGGCTCGTAACGGGTGACGGTGTAGCGCTCCTCATCATCCTGCGAGACGACTTCCGGAATATCCATTTTCGAGGTTTCGGCGAACCAGTGCGCCCCGCCCAGCACATCGCCCATCGCCTGCTCGAACGGCTTGCCCTGTTCCTTGGTCAGCAGGCGGGCAAGTTCCTCCGCATTCTGAGCGATCGTGCCGGCGATGGCCTGCATCACTTCCTTACGCTTGGCGATGGGGGTCTTCTTCCAGCCCGGCAGCGCGGCGCGGGCGGCGGCAACCGCCTCGTCCACCTGCTCGCGCGTGCAGTTCGGCGCCTCGGCAAAGACGGTGCCCAGCGCGGGATTTTCCACGCCGAATGTCTCGGAGCCGGGCACGGCCTTGCCATTGATGGTCATGGTGAAATTGGTTGCAGTCGCCATGGCGGGTCGTCCTCCTGAGTGTTTTCCGGTTTTTCCTCTTGCGCAGACCCTATCAGAAACCCGCCGCCGAGACAGGCCGAAAACGGGCAGCGCACCGCCCTGCCGCAACGGAAAGAGGGATAAATTCTCCGCAATCCCCGCCCCGATTTCATCATCCCGGCTGGAACTCAGGGCAACAATTCCTCCTCTCTCCCCGCATCCCCGGCGAAAGCTGGGGGCCAGGACCACGAAGTGCCGTGCTGGCCGCCCTGGGCCCCAGCCTTCGCTGGGGAGACGGCACTTGGGGCAGGTGTGGGGATAAATTCTCTCCAATCCCCCTCCATTCTTGTCATCCCGGAATTTGCGCCAGCAAATATCCGGGACCCAGTTCCGGTGTGGCCACTGCAGAACTGGGTCCCGGCTCTCCGCTTCGCTCCGGCCGGGATGACAAGATCGGAGGCCGTGTACCCGGCAGCGGGATCATTCCACTATCTTCATCGCATCCACCGCACATGGGGCCGAAGCCGGTACCGTTCGGCTTGTGCGGGGGAGGAATGGAGAGATTGGTGCAGGATCAGGAGTAACGGCCTGATCGTGCGTCTAGGAAAGCTGGTCCGGCGGAGGCCACGGGAAATACGGCCGACATAGCCCTGCCACCCTCCCCGGCGGACCCGGTTTGAGCTTCGGCTCAGGCTGGACCGTTCGGACTGCACTCTGAGAGAGTGGGTGCAGGCGTCTTGAGGGCGCGCCGGCAGCAACCGAAATCTCCATCCCGGCGCGGCGGGCGGTAACGCTCCAATCCGTAGCCATTATTTACTTGTTTTGGCGGAGCGCCACGGCGCCCGCTGCGCCTTGGCCCTTCTCATGGGGCACACAACACTCCCTACCCGGATGGTTTCGGCCAGTCCGGATATTTGTGCAGGCGCCCCTTCATCCTCCCCTGCGAAGCGGGGGAGGTGGCAGACGGCGCAGCCGGCTGACGGAGGGGGCTCTTGCCGCAAATCCGGCCTTTCGCTGTCGCTCAAGGCCTTCTCGGGGAAATCGCGCCACCGGCACGATTTCTGATCCCTCGAAGCCCCCTCCGACCGCTTCGCGGCCACCTCCCCCGCAGGCGGGGGAGGATAAGAGGAAGCTTCCGGTCCAAGCCTACAGCTTGTAAACCTTCCGCGCCGTACCGGCGAACATCGCCGCCTTCTCGGCTTCGGAATACTTCGCCGCGATTTTCTTCATCGCGTTCCAGTAGACCACATAGGACATCGACAGCCGGTCGACCGGGAAATTGCTCTCGAACATGCAGCGTTCCGGACCGAAGCAGGCGATCATGTGGTCATACCAGCGCTCATGCGCGGCGACGATCTCATCTGACGTCGCCGGCGTCTCGCGCGCGTCCCAGCCGAAGCCATTGTCCGGCATGGCGAGGCCGCCGATCTTGGCATAAACGTTCGGGCATTTCGCGATCGCGGTCACGTCCTCCTTCCAGGCGGCGAAGATTTCTTCCCGCTTGTCCGCATACGGACCGACACCCACCGGCGTGCCGAAATGGTCGAGCACCATCAGCGTATCCGGGCAGGCCTGCGCAAGCGCCAGATAGTCCCGGTTCTGGTGGTGGTAATGCCAGGTGTCATAGGAGAGGCCCCGCTGCCCCAGCCGCTTCACACCGCGCTGGAAATCCGCCTCATGATAAAGGCGCGGCGGCGCATGGCCCGGAATTCGCAGCGTCGCGCCGCTCTCGTCGCGCGAACCGGCATGCCGGATGCCCCGGAACATGCCCTTGCCCGCAGCTTCCTGCGCATCCAGCACTTCGTCCAGGTTCGGCAGGCGCAAATCGGCATGCGCCACCAGCGCGGCAATGTACGGCCCGCCCATGGCGCGCATCTTCTCCGCCGAGGCGACGACGAACTCCGTCTCGCCGACAGGCTTCAGATGGTCCGGCCCGTCCTTGCGATAGGAGGCCCCGCATTCCATGAACACGGTCTCCACCACATTGTGGCCGCTGAGCAAATCGCCCCGGAATTCCGGCACATTGTAGCCCATCTGCGCGCTCGGCCAGAGATGATGGTGCGGATCGACAATCTCCCGCTCCGGCTCGATCGCCGTCTCCACCACGCTCGCCAGCCAGTCGGAATTGTTGAACACCATGCGCGCCTCCCGTTCTCTCTGGCGCCAACACTGGGCCCAAAAAGCAGGAAAGGCCAGCACAGGGCCGGCCTCACCTCGCGTCAGACATCCGTGGGAGGATCAGAAGGTGATTTCTGCGCCGACCAGTTCGGGCAGTTGCAGGACGATCAGGAGATCGCGCATTTCCTGCCGCGCGGCCACATGGCTCATCGTGAAGGAGACGTTGGAGCCCTTCTCGGTCAGGTCGAGCAGCGTCAGGCCCGCCGGGAAGAGTTCGCGATAAATCACACGCTCGGAAAGGCCCGGCGCAAGACGGAAACCGATCCGCTTCGACAGATTGTCCAGCGCCTCGCCGACGCGCTCCTTGTTGCGCGCCGCCAGCGGCGACATCCGGTTGCGCATCACGATCCAGTCGATCGGGCGGCGCGAAGTCTGCGCCTTCTTCTTGCGGCACGACCAGACCATCTCGGAATAGAAGCTCGGGCGGATCACTTCCAGCGTCTGCGGGTTCACATCGCCGAGCAGGTCGAAATCCACGAAGCTGTCATTCAGCGGCGTGATCAGCGTGTCCGCGTTGGTGTGCGCAAGGCGCGAGAGGAAGGTGTCCCCGCCCGGCGCATCGATGAGAATGAAGTCGCAGGATTTCTTCAGCCGCTGCAGGCTGGACATCAACCGGTGCGTCTCTTCCGCTTCGGCCTTGTCGAGGTCACGTTCGGTGGAGGCGTCTACGCGCACGATTTCCGGCATCGGCAGGCGCGTGCCGGTGGACTGCATCCAGCGGGCACGGTTTTCGAGATAGCGGGTCAGCGTGCGCTGGCGCACATCGAGGTCGATGATGCCGACGGAATGCCCCATCCGCATCAGCGACACGGTCAGGTGCATGGAAACGGTGGACTTGCCGGCCCCGCCCTTCTCATTGCCGACGACGATGACGCGCGCATCCTTCTGGCTGGCCGAGAGGTTCGGGCCACCCACATGAGCGGTCGGCGCGAATCCATCAGCCATATCAGAAAGCTCCAGGGGTCAGGTCAGGTGGCAGGGACTGGTCAGGCGACGTGCGAAAGGTCTTGCTCGCCGCCCCAGGAGGCGCGTGCCCCCGGCAGGTCGTCGAACAGGTCCTGGTCTTCTGCCAGGATGCCGAACTGCGCCGGCATCGGCTCGCCGTCGAACAGCAGGCTGTCGGACATGATCGGGCCGAAGGCGGCGTGCACCGGCAGCTCTTCGGGCTGCGGGGCATGCATCGAAATCTGGGTCAGGAGGGCGCGCAGGCCGGTCAGCGCACCGGCCACGCGGGTCGTCTCGCGGGCATACAGCGCGGCCGCCTCGGTCACCGGGTTCCCGTCGCGGTCGAACATCCATTCGTCGATATCCATCGCCGGATCGACATGCCGGGTGATCGGTTCCGGGGATTCCGAAGCACCGAGCCGCGAGTCGCTGGCTGAGGCGCGGAAAGCCGCCGTCAGGACGAAGGTTTTCAGGGAAGAAAGGATGCGCTGTGTCATGACTTCAAAATTCCTCCGAACGGGTTAACAACGCGTTTACGAAATCCGCAGCCGGGACTTTTTCAAAGTGAATTCGACGACAGATAACAGCGTGCCCACCGTCCGCACGCGGGCAGATCTCCTGCGCCAGGTGGCCGCCTGGAAGCGGGCGGGCGAGACCGTCGGCTTCGTGCCGACCATGGGCGCCCTGCATGGCGGACACCTCTCCCTCGTTGAAAAGGCACGGGAAAAAGCCAGCCGCGTGGTGGTCAGCATCTTCGTTAACCCGACCCAGTTCGCCCCCGGCGAAGACTTCGACACCTATCCCCGCACCGAGGAGTCCGACCTGCAGAAATTGGCAAGTGTTAATGCAGACCTTGCCTATCTTCCGGGCGTCGAGGAGATGTACCCCGATGGCTCGCTGACCAATGTGCGGGTCGAATCGATGTCGGACCTGCTGGACGGACTCTTCCGGCCGCATTTCTTCTACGGGGTCGCCACCGTGGTCGCCCGCCTCTTCCTGCATGCCCAACCCGATGTCGCCGTGTTTGGCGAGAAGGATTACCAGCAGCTCCAGATTATCCGGCGCATGGTGCGCGATCTCGGCTTTCCCATCGAGATCATCGGCGCCCCGACCGCGCGGGATGCCGACGGTCTCGCCCAGTCCTCGCGCAATCTCTATCTCTCGGCGGAGGAGCGGCGGAATGCCGGGGCGCTGCAGGCGGCGCTGCACCGGGCGGCGAAGCGGATCGGCGCGGGCACCCTGCCCTCCGAAGCGCTCGGCGAAGCGACGGCGCTGCTCGCCTCGGCCGGGTTCGGGAAGATCGATTATGTCTCGCTGGTCGATCCGGGCACGTTGCAGGACCTGCCGGACGAAGTGCTGGCGCCCGGCTCAGCCGCGCGCCTGCTCGGCGCTGCCTGGATGGGCAAGACCCGCCTGATCGACAATATCAGCGTGACGCGGTGAAGGCTTCGAGCAGGCTGAGCACCCGCTCGTTATCCGCCGCAGTGCCGACCGTGATACGAAGCCGCGTCGGGATGCCGTAGCCGCCAATGGCGCGCACAAGGACATTGTTCTCTTTCAGGAACGCAAAGGCCGCCTCTGCCCGGTCCGCCGTTCCGAAGTCCGGAATGACGAAATTGGCGGAGGATTTGGGCGTCGGCAGGCCCATCCCGGTGAGGCGCTCGATCAGGATCGCCCGCCATTTGGCATTGTGTTCGCGGCTCATCGTGATGAAGTCACGGTCCGCAATCGCCGCCGCTCCGCCGGCGACGGCAAAGGCGTTGATATTGAACGGCGGGCGGATGCGCTGGAACACGTCGGCCAAATGTTTCGGGAAATATCCCCAGCCGAGCCGCAGTGCGGCAAGGCCGTAAATCTTGGAGAAAGTCCGGATCATCACCGTATTGTCGCGCCGGTCGACGAGGTCGCGCAGCGCGTCCTCATAGGCCTCGCTGACATATTCCGCATACGCCCCATCGATGGCGAAGATGACATGCGGCGGCAAGGCATCCTGAAGGCGCGCCAGATCCTCCACCGGCATCATCGTGCCGGTCGGATTGTTCGGATTGGCGAGGAACAGGATCTTCGTCCGCTCGCTCACCCCGCCGAGCAGCGCATTGGCGCCGGCCGTGAAGTCCGTCTCCGGCACGGTCACCGGGGTTGCGCCATGACCGAGGGCCGAGACGCGATACATGGAGAAGGCATGCTCGGTGAACAGGATCTCGTCGCCCGGCCCGGCATAGGCCTGCGTCAGCAGGTG
>JAGQRO010000128.1 GCA_020425315.1 Hyphomonas sp.
GCTGACGAGCCGCGCGGGTCGGACCGTCGAGATCGGCAACACCGACGCGGAGGGCCGACTCGTGCTCGCTGATGCGCTCGCGCTCGCCGACGAGGCGTCGCCGGAGACGATTTTCACGTTCTCCACGCTGACCGGCGCGGCGCGCGTCGCGCTGGGGGCGGATCTTGCTCCCATCTATTCAGACGACGAACAATTGGTGACCGATGTTCTGGCCGGCTCGGCGGCCTCCGGCGACCCGGTCTGGCGCATGCCGCTGTGGGATCCTTACCTCGCCGAGCTGAAAAGCCCGATTGCAGACCTTGTGAATTCCGGCAGCGGCTTCGGCGGCTCGATTACGGCGGCGCTGTTCCTGAAGCAGTTCGTCGAGGCGAAGAGCTGGGCGCACTTCGACGTCTGGGCCTGGCGCAAGAGCAAGTATGGCCGGCCGGAAGGGGCAGCCGCCTGCGGCCTGCGCGCGGTGTGGCACATGCTTGAGACCCGCTACGCCTGAGCCGTCAGTTGTCGCTGATCCGCTCCAGCGGGCCGCCGGATTCGATTTCGAGGCGCTGGGCCTCACGCACCCGGCCGCGCAGGACGAGTGTGTCGATGTTTTCCGGGTCTGCGGCCATTGCGGCGAGGACATCGTCCATCGCCTTTTCGAGATAGCCCTTGGCGAGCCAGGCTTCGCCGCGCAGATGGTAGGCCGGGCCCATGCCGGGCGTGCGGGCAAGGGCGCCGTCGAGATCGTCGATGGCCTCGTCATACTGGGCGAGCAGGAGGTGCGCGCCGGCCCGGTCGACCAGCAGTTCCGGAGCGTCCGGGGCGATCTTCAGGGCGCCGTCGAAGGCGGTGAGCGCCTGCTCGGCCGCGCCCGCCTCGATGAAGGCATTGCCGGCCTGGGAGAGATAGGCCGCGCGCTGTTCCATCGTGCCGCCATCGGAGGAATTGGCAAGGTTTACAAGGCGTTCGGCGCCATCCTGGACATGGCCGAGGGCGATCAGGGCGAGCGCCGTGCACTGGCGCGCGCCGGGTCGGTTGCCTTCGAAACTCCAGGCGAGGCCGTCTTCATAGGCCCCGTCGGGGTCGCGCTCGATGCGTTCGAGGCAGGCGCCGAGCCGGTCGGCTTCGGCGGCAGCGAGTTTTTCGCCCGCGCTCTGCATGAGGGCGAGGAGGGCCGTGGCGGCGATGAGGGACATGGATCGGGGGCTCCGGAACCTGTAACACCCGCTATAGAGCGAAAGCCGGGGCCACAGGCAAATGACGTTTCAGCCATCATCTCTGCTGTTTGTGGCCGGCCTTGGCTACAGCGCGCTGCAGCTGGCACGGCAATGGCCGGGACCTGTAATGGGCACAGTGCGAAGCGCGGACAAGGCCGCGGCGCTGCAGGCCGCCGGCATCGACGCCCGTGTGTGGGACGGGCAGGGGGCGCTCGAGGTGCCGGAGGGGGCCAATCTGCTCGTTTCCGTGCCCCCAAATGAGGCCGGATGCCCGGTCAAAAAGGCGACTGCGAGGTTGCTGCCGGGGTCGATCACGATGACCTATCTGTCGACCACGGGCGTCTATGGGGACCTTCACGGCGGCTGGGCGTTCGAGTCCTCCCCGGTGGCGCCGGCCTCGGCCCGGGCGAAGGCGCGCCTGCTCGCCGAGAACCAGTGGCGCGAGCGGATGGGGGAGCGCCTCTGCGTGGTCCGCCTGCCGGGCATCTATGGCCCCGGCCGGTCCCCGTTCGAGCGGCTGCGCGCCGGCACGGCCCAGCGCGTGGTGAAGCCCGGCCAGGTCTTCAGCCGCGTGCATGTGGACGATCTTGCCAGCGGCCTGCTCGCCCTGATGCAGCGGCCGGGAGCCTCGGGCGTGTTCCATCTCTGCGACGATGAGCCGGCCCCGCCGCAGGATGTGACGGCGTTCGCGGCGGGCCTGCTCGGCCTCAGTCCACCCTCCGAAGTCCGCATCGAGGACGCAGGACTCAGCCCCATGCAGCTGAGTTTCTATAGCGAATGCAAGCGCGCCTCCAATGCCCGCGCCAAGGCCGCCCTCGGCTGGCGCCCGGCCTATCCGACGTACAGGGAGGGCCTCGCCGCCGTGCTCGCGGCGGAACAGGCCTAGGCCGGCGCGGCCAGCGCCTTCGCCCGCGCGGCGCGCCACTCCATCAGGCCGACCACGCACATGGCGAGGAAGATGCCGTAGAGCCCGGCCGTCAGCCACAGGCCCTTCACTGCATAGAGCGGGATGTAGATCAAATCCGCCGCGATCCACAGCCACCAGTTGGCGATCCATTTGCGCGACAACATGAACTGCGCGACGAGGCTGAGCGCCGTGGTGATCGCGTCCCATCCGGCCACGGTGGAATCGGTGAACCGGTGCAGGCCGTACTGGATGGCGAGCGCGATGACGACCACCGCGCCAAGGCAGGCGATGAACTGGGGCAGGGTGGGGTTGTGCACCGTCAGGGCGGTATGGTCCTCGGCCCCATAGAGCCAGGAATACCAGCCATAGAGTGCCAGGCCCGTATACACGATCTGCAGCCCCGCATCGGCGTACAGCCCTGAGCCGATGAACAGTACAAGGAAGA
>JAGQRO010000129.1 GCA_020425315.1 Hyphomonas sp.
TCGCCGGTGCGCATCTCGGCAATGGCGCCGGAATGCAGGATCATGCCGCCCATCAGCTGGACGTCGAAATGGCGCATGCCGAGGGCGCGCCTGGCGGCCTCGCGGGTGACGGCGAAGGCCTCTTCGAGCAGCGAATCGAGGGTGGCGCCATCAGCGAGGCGCTTGCGGAATTCGGCGGTCTTGCCCTTCAGCGCGCTGTCGGACAGCGCCTCCATCATGGGCTCCAGCGCGTTGATCCGGTTCACGCGGGCCCTCAGGGGCTTCAGCTTGCGATCGTTGACGGAACCGAAGATCTTACGCGCGACAGAGAACATTTCAGGCAGTACCCATCAGGTCTGTGGCGGCAAATCACGAATCCTGACCGTTCTACCGCACAGGATGTTTGCGGGTTCACCCACCGTTTTGTACCGCCCGAACCCTCTCGACCGGCACGCGGGTGAGACTTAAGAACGCCGCAATAGGGTGTCAATGCAGCGCCCTCAGCCAATGGGAGGGTTCGCTGTGCCCTATCTGAAGACCCCGAAGGCAGGCGTTAACTGCTTGTCCGGAGCCATATTCCTGCTTCTGGCCGCTGCCTGCGGCGGGCCTCCGGCAGAGGAGACCCCGCTCCGCATCGAGGGGGCCGTGGCCGCAACTGTAAATGGCGATCCGATTTTCGTCTCGGATGTCGAGCTGGAGGCGGTCGCCCGCGGCCTTGTCACGCCCGGACAGGCCATCGGGCCGGGGCAGGCGGACTATGACTCCGTGCTGAACCAGTTGGTGGAGGAAAAACTGATGGCGCAGGAGGCCCTGCGCCGGGGGCTGGACAAGGATCCGGCCTCCAAACGCCGCCTCGAACGGGCGCGGGATGTGATCCTCGGCAATCTCCTGGTGGAGAATGTGGTGGCCGAAGAGGTCACCGAGGAAGAGATCGAGGCCATGTACAAGGTGCAGGTCGGCTTCCAGCAGGACGATGACGAAGTGCTGGTGGCTCACATCCTGGTCGCCACGCAGGACGAGGCGCAGGCCCTGTTCGACCGGATCCAGGCCGGCGAGAGCTTCGAGAGCCTTGTCTTCGACCATTCGGCCGACCAGCGCACCCGCATGGAGAATGGCAGCCTCGGCTATGTGCAGCCGAATGACGAGCCCGATCCGTTCCCGGTGGTGATCGCCAATACCGGGGTTGGCGAGGTCTCGCCGCCCTTCGAAACGGCAGACGGCTGGCACATCCTGAAGGTCAAGGACCGCCGCTCGGCCCCGCCCAAGACGCGCGATGAGATGCGCCCGGAAATCGTGACGCTGCTGACGTTTGAGGAGATGGCGAAGCTGATCCGCCGCCTGAAAGCCGAGGCCAAGGTGCACAGGGGCCAGCCGGCCCTCGACGAACTCGCCCCGGCGCCTTACACGGCACCCGATGCCGGCGAGGGGGATGAGCCGGACCTGGAAACGCCCCCGGCCTCTGAAGGAACCGAACTTTGAACCTGACGCCCTCGCCGTTTGCGCCGGCTGAATTTCCTGCCCTTCCTCAAGTCAAAGGCGTGCGGGCCGCCACCGGCTCGCGCGGCTTCTATGCGCGCCGTGGCATCACGCGCGACGATGTCTTCCTGTTCGTGTTCGACGAGGGCACGACCTGCGCCGGCGTCTATACGGTCTCGCAGACGGCCTCGGCCGATGTGCGCTGGTGCCGCGAGGCGCTGGAAACCGGCGGCGGCAAGGCGCGGGCACTGGTCGCCAATTCCGGCAATTCGAATGCCTTCACCGGGCCGAAGGGCGTGCTGAAGAACGAGGCGACACTGAAGGCGCTGACGGACACGCTGGGCGTGCCGAAGGAAGAATGCTTCCTCGCCGCCACCGGCGTCATCGGCGAACCGCTGGCCGATCCGAACTTTGTCGGCACCATCATTCCGGACCTTGCCAGCCGGCTCGGCCCGCCGGACTGGGAAGCGGCCACCCGCGCCTTCATGACCACCGACACGTTCGCAAAAGCGGCCGGGGCGACGCTGGACATTGACTGCACCGAAATCGGCTTTGCCGGCATCATCAAGGGCTCCGGCATGATCGCGCCGAACATGGCGACGATGCTCGGCTATGTCTTCACCGATGCGGCGGTGGCGCCGGATGTGCTGCAGGACCTCCTGGAAGACATCACCAATGAGACGTTCAACCGGATCACGGTGGACGGCGACACTTCGACCTCCGACACGGTCATGGTGTTTGCCACCGGGGCGAGCGGCATGGCGCCGATCACTTCGCGCGACGATCCGCGTCTCGATGCGGTGGCCATGGCGCTGCACTCGGTCTGCCTGGAACTGGCCCACCTCGTCGTGAAGGACGGGGAAGGGGCGCAGAAATTCGTCGCCATCGAGGTGACCGGGGCGTGTTCGCATATCTCCGCCCAGATCATCGCCTCTCACATTGCCAACTCGCCGCTGATCAAGACGGCGATCGCGGCGGGCGATGCAAACTGGGGCCGCATCGTCATGGCGGTGGGCAAGTCGCTGGAGCCGGTCGATATTGAACAGCTCGCCATCTGGTTCGATGATGTGCAGGTGGCCAAGGAGGGCGCGCGTAATCCGGACTATAGCGAGGAGGCCGCCAGCGCGGTCTTTGCCCAGCGCGAATTCACGATCCGCGTCGATGTGGCCGCCGGCGACCAGTCCGCCACCATGTGGACCTGCGACCTGACGCACGGCTATGTCGACATCAACGGGGCCTACCGGACATGAGCGGCCGGCTTGTCCTGGTTGTGGCGGCGGCGCTCTACAACCCGGATGGCGAGATCCTGCTGGCCCAGCGGCCCGAGGGCAAACAGCTGGCCGGCCTCTGGGAGTTTCCCGGCGGCAAAGTGGAGCCCGGCGAGTCGCCCGAGGCCGCCCTTTGCCGCGAACTCAATGAGGAACTCGGCATCACGGTTAACGAAACCGATCTGGAACCCATCACATTTGCCAGTTTTGCTTACCCGGACTTTCACCTGCTTATGCCATTGTATGCGTGTCATGCGTGGCATGGCGAGGTGCATCCACGGGAGGGACAGTCCGTCGCCTGGGTGACCCCATCACGCCTCGATGACTATCCGGCGCCGCCGGCGGATATTCCGCTGTTCGCGGTCCTGTCGGGCAAGACGTGACGAAGTGAGGACGGGATTTGGCTATCACTCAGACCTTTAAGCGCTTCGTAGCGGACGAAAGCGGTGCCACGGCGGTTGAATACGGCCTCGTGACGCTCGTGATTTCCGTGTCGATCATCGGTGCGCTGACGTCCATCGCCACCAATATGAACGGCAAGTTCAACACCGTCGCGACGACGCTGTCGTCGTCCTGACGCCGGGCCGGGCTCAGGCCTGGCCGCTCCGTTTTACCGCTTCGGCAAGGCTGACCGTCGCGCTGCCCGGTTTGAGGGGCTGCGGCTGGCCCGGCGCGGGCGCCCAGCCCGATACATGCACAATCTCGAAACTCGCCCGCACCCGGCCATCCGGATCGGCATGGCGTTCATGGTAGAGCGCCATGGCCCGCTCCAGCACGCGGCGCGGCAGGGGGCGGATCATCTCCGGCTGGAAGGCCGCCCGCTCGCCCATGCCTTTCAGGTCTTCGAGCAGCCGCATGGGGTCCTGGTAGCGCACCACCACGCTGTCCCGGTCGGCCACCGGCAGGGCAAAGCCGGCGCGCTGCATCAGCGCCGCCATATCGCGCAGGCCCGGCAGGGGAGAGAGGCGCGGCGCCGCGCCACCTGAGATTTCGGTCTCTGCCTCCATCAGGCATTCGCGCAGCTCGGCCAGCGTGCCGGCCCCGAACAGGGCACCAAGGAACAGGCCGTCCGGCTTCATCGCCTGCCGGACGCGCACCAACGTGCCCGGCAGGTCATTAACCCAGTGCAGCGACAGGGCAGACAGGACGAGATCGTAGCGCCCCGCCGGAAGCTCGGGCGTTTCCTCGTCCATCTGCCGCGCATCGAGGCCGGAGGCGCGTGCGGCGGCGGCCATGCCGGCGGACGCATCGCCTGCCTCCATCGCCGCGACGCGTCCGCTGCCCAGCGCGGCGCGTGCCAGGCGCCCGTCATGGCAGCCGAGGTCGAGGCCCTGCTCGAATGTGTGGGCGGTGTCCTGCAGGCGTTCGACGAGATCGCTCGACACGCGGTCCTTCAGGAACGCATAGTCCTCATAGGTGGCCGCCGCGCGGTCGCGGTTGCGGGCAACCCGCACGCGGTCGAACAGGCGCGGGGGCTGTTGAGGGGAGCCGGGGGCCGTCATGGCGCGCGATATGGACCAGCCGGGCTATCGGGCAAAGGCCTTTCTGCGCCGGGCCGCCGATTTCATCTGGCCGCCGCGCTCTCTGGTCAGCCGCGAGCGCGGCGCCGGCAAGGGCCCGCTGACGCCGGACGAATTTACCCGTATCCGCTTCCTCGACAGTGCCGTCTGCGACCGGTGCGGCACCCCGCATGGCGTCGATGCCGGGGAGGGGGCGGTGTGCGCCGCCTGCATCGCCCGGCCGCCGCGCTGGGACCGGGCGCGGGCCGCCTTCGTGTACGATCCGTCCTCGCGGCGGCTGGTGCTGGACCTGAAACGCTCCGGCCGGCGCGACGGGCTGGCCACGTTCGGGGCCTGGATGGCGCGGGCGGGCGCCCCGCTGCTGGCGGAGGCGGATATGATCGTGCCGGTACCGTTGCACTATTTCCGGCTGGCTTCGCGGGGGTTCAACCAGTCTGGCTGGCTGGCACAGGCCGTGGCGCGCGAAGCGGGCCTGCCGGTGATCCTCGACGCGCTCCGGCGCACACGCCGTACGCCGACGCAGGGCGGCCTGTCGGCCCGGGCCCGGCGGCGCAATGTGGCCGGTGCGTTTACCGTGCGCAGGCCCGCCGCTGCGCGGATTTCGGGCCGCCGCGTGCTGCTCGTGGACGATGTGCTGACGACCGGCGCGACACTTGCAGCCTGTACGCGTGCCCTGAAACAGGCGGGGGCGCGGCAAGTCGACGTATTGGTGCTGGCACGCGTTGTCCGCGAAGTGGATGTCACCATATAGTCATGTAGAAACGTTCCAAAGGAGCGCCCTATGGCCAAGGTCACGATCTATACACGGGCTTTCTGTCCCTATTGCTCGCGCGCGGTTTCGCTGCTGCGCGACAAGAAGGTGGAGTTCGAGGAAATCGATGCCGGCATGAATGCCGCGAAGAAAGCCGAGATGGTGCAGCGCTCGAATGGCGGGCGGACCTTCCCGCAGATCTTTGTCGGCGAGCGCCATATCGGCGGCTGCGACGACATGATGGCGCTGGAACGTGCCGGACAGCTCGATCCGCTGCTGGCGGGTGCCTGAGGCGGCATGATCCGCTACGCCCTCTCCTGCAAGGCCTGTGAGGCGGAGTTCGAGGCGTGGTTTGCCTCGTCCGGCGCCTATGAGTCGCAGAAGGAAAAGCGCCAGGTGCGCTGCCTCGATTGCGGGTCCTCGCGGGTGGAGAAGGCGATCATGGCCCCGGCCGTGAAGACAACCAAGGCAAAGGACGCTGCGCCGGACCCGGAAAAGCTGATGGAAGAGTTCGCCGCCAAGGCCCGCGACCATGTGGCGGAGAATTTCGACTATGTCGGCGAGAGTTTCGCCGAAGAGGCCCGCTCCATGTTCTATGGGGAACAGGACCATCGCCCGATCTGGGGCGAGACGACGGCTGAGGAGCGCGAAGCCCTGAGTGAGGAAGGCGTGCCCGCCGCGCCGCTGCCGCCGGCCTTCACCCCGCCCGTGCCCAAGCCCAAGGGGCGCCTCAACTGAAGGCAGGCGGGCGCTTTGCCACGCTTGACCCGCATCGCGCCTTCGATAATACCGCCTTCAGCACTGATTTATCGGGGAGAGCCCTCACATGGCGGCCAGCGAATACCATCACGGCGATATGGATATCAAAGACCAGAAGGCGACCTGGGACGGCTTCCTGACATTCAGCGTCTGGGGTAGCCTGATCATCTTCCTGTCGGTGGCCCATGCCGTGTTCACGATCTCGCTCGGCATCCACTGGGCCGTGTCGCTGGGCATCCTGACGGTGGCCGGCATCGCCGCCGGCCTGCTGATGAACCTTGGCGGGCGCTGGATGGCGACGGTCGTGTTGCTGCTGCTGACCGGCCTGTTCGTCCAGTTCATGATCTGGCTGTTCGGCGTCCTGATCTAGGACGGCTCAGCCCTCGGCTGTTTCGCAACAATCAGAACACACCGCTTCGGCCGGGTCGGCTTCGAGGCGCTGCAGGTCTATGCGCTGTTCGCACGCCACGCACATGCCATAGCGCCCGGCATCCATCCGCGCGAGCGCCGCTTCGATGCGCGCCAGCGTGTGGGCACGGGCATGCACGCCGTGCGAGTGCTGGATGGCGGGAGCGCAATCCGGCGCCGTGCCGTCGGGGGCCAGCAGGTAATTGGCGGTCTTCACGAATTCGATGCTGCGACTCCTTTAAGGGGTTGGCAAGACGCATCGGGCCAAACACAACGAAGCCTTATCGACAAACGCAAAAGCCGCGCAAAAAAATCCGGCACGGGAGTTTTGAATGGCAGGTTCCCCTCTGGTCCTCAGCCATGTCACCAAGCGCTTCGGCGGGTTCACCGCGGTCAGCGACCTGTCGATGGACGTGCCGGAAGGCAAGATCATCGGATTCCTGGGCCCGAACGGGGCCGGCAAGTCGACCAGCCTGCGCATGTCGCTGGGCGTGGTGCCGGCGGATGCGGGCCATGTCAGCCTGTTCGGCCGCGCGCCGGACATTACCTCGCTGCGGCGCGTCGGCTTCCTGCCGGAGGAGCGCGGCCTCTACAAGAAGATGACCGCGCGCGACACGATCACCCATTTCGCGCGCCTGAAGGGCTTGACGGCGGCCGAGGCCCGCGCCCGCGCCGACGAATTGCTGGAAGCCTCCGGCCTTGAGGAGTTCGCCCGCGCGCGGGTGTCGAAACTGTCCAAGGGCATGGCGCAGAAGGTGCAGATCCTGTCCACGCTGGCCCATCGGCCGGACTTCCTGATCCTGGACGAGCCCTTCTCCGGCCTCGACCCGGTGAACCAGCAGGTGCTGGAAGACCTGATCCGGGGCGAACATGCGCGCGGAGCGACGATCCTGTTCTCCACCCACGTCATGGAACATGCCGAGCGCCTCTGCGACGGCATCGTGATGATGGCGCGCGGCCGCAAAGTGTTTGACGGCACGCTGGCCGAAGCGTTCGCGACGCTGGAAAAGGGCGCCAGCATCGATGTCGAGGAGGGCTTCGACCTGGCCGCAGCGCTGACGCCGAAGGGCTTCGAGGCGCAGCGGGCCGCATCGCGCGGCTATGGCGATGCCTGGCGTATCGTGCTGCCGGCCGGGAGGGGGCCCCAGGACGCCCTGCGCGCCGCCATCGAGGCCGGCGCCCCGGTGACCGGCTTTGCGCCGGACGAGGCGCGCCTGCGCGATGTGTTCGTCACGCTGGTGGGCGAGGCCGAAGCCGCCGCGCTGGATGCGCCTGCAGATGCTGCGGAGGTGACCGCCTGATGCATAATATCTATCTCATCTTCCGCCGCGACTATCTTGGCTATGTGAAGGCCTGGGGCTTCTGGCTGAGCCTGGCGGCCGTGCCGATCTTCATGCTGATCGGTGCCGCCTTCGCCGCCTTTGCCGCCCAGTCCTCGCCGGTGCGCTATTACACCGTGGTCGAACCGGCCGGCGTCTATGCCAGCGCCATCGAGGCGCAGTTCGCCAATGATGAGGATGAGCAGGCCGAGCAGATAGAGGAGGCGGTCGAGCGCATGAACCTGCCGGCCGGGCAGGAACAGGTCGATGCGGCGGCCCAGATGCGCCCGCGCAAATTCATCGAAGTCCCCCCGCCGGCCCGCGACATTGACGGCCTGAGGCCCTACCTGCTGGGCGAGCGGACGGTCAGCGGCCCGCTGGGCGACAAGCCCCTGTTTGCGGCCTTCATCATGTCCGCAGACGGACAGACGCTGGAATACTGGAGCGACGACGTGAATGTCGGCACGCTGCGCTATGTGGCGCGCGATGCCTCCCGCCGCCTCGCCCGCGAAGCGGCGCTGACCGGGGCAGGGCTGGATACCGATTTTGTCGAAGCGGCGGAGAAAGCCGCCGTCGACGTGCCCGCCCGGCGCATCCGCACGGCGGAGGAACAGGAGACGGCCGGCTCGGAAGTGACCTTCGCTGACAAGGCGCCGGTCTTCGTGGCCGGCGGGCTCGCCTATTTCCTCTGGCTGATGATCTTCTCGATCATCCAGTACCTGCTGATGGGCACGATCGAGGAACGTTCGAACAAGATTTTCGATACGCTGCTGACCTCGGTACGCATGCCGCAGCTGCTGGCCGGCAAGCTGCTCGCCGTGTTCGCGGTGACCTCCACCATGATGCTGGTCTGGGGCCTGTTCGCGCTTGGCGGCTCGGCCGTGCTTGCCGCGCAGGTGCCGGAAGCGGCGGAGAAGGTCGCGCCGTTCCTTGCCACAGTGTTCAGTCCCAAGATCGTCATTCCGGGCCTGATCAGCTTCCTGCTCGGCTATGTCATGTATGGCATGGTGTTCATGGCGCTCGGGTCCCTCTGCGACACGATCCAGGAGGCGCAGACCCTGCTCAGCCCGATGATGATCCTGCTGATGCTGCCGATGTTCGCGATCATGATCGCGTTCCAGGATCCGGGCTCGCCGGTCGTGTCGATCGCGTCCTGGGTGCCGCTGTTCACGCCGTTCCTCTTGATCCTGCGCATGCCGGACGATCCGCCGCTCTGGGAAGTGCTGGCGCAGATGGGCCTGATGGCGGCGACGGCACTGGTCGTCCTCTGGTTCGCCACCAAGGTCTACCGTGCCGGCGCGGTGAACGGCGCCAGCGTCGGCGACCTCGGCAAGATGATCAAAGGCATGTTCAGCCGGAAGGCGGGTTAGCCTCAGGCCCCCTCCGTCATCCGGCTTCGCCGTCTGCCACATCCCCCGCAGGCGGTGGAGGATAAGCCTGCCGTGTGTCCGGTCTTCATCCTCCCCTGCGGAGCGGGGGAGGTGGCCCGCGCAGCGGGTCGGAGGGGGAATACAAAAGCCCCGCCAGATCGCTCTGGCGGGGCTTTCGGAAACTTGGGTGTCGCGTAGCGCCTACACGATGCCTTCGCGCTGGGCGCGCTTGCGAGCCAGTTTGCGCGCGCGGCGCACGGCTTCGGCGCGCTGGCGGGCTTTCTTCTCGGAGGGCTTCTCGAAGTGCTGGCGGGCTTTCATTTCCCGGAACAGGCCTTCGCGCTGCATCTTCTTCTTGAGCGCGCGCAGGGCTTGCTCGACGTTATTATCGCGGACGACGATCTGTACTATCTTAGTCTCCATCGGCTGGGGGCGTCGCCCCGATTGCGTCTTGTTGTCGGCCTGACTGGCCGGAAAGCGGGCGCTATATCACGCAAAACACGAATTGGCCAAGCCCCCCGATGCCATGGAGTTCAGTGATGCCTGCCACACCGTCCGAAACCTTGCGCCGCCGCTGGCTGGATTCGCTGCTGCCGGAGGTCGCCTTTGACGGCTGGACGGAGGGCGCCGCGGCCCGCGCCGCCAGTGCCGCCGGGCTTTCCGATGGTGAACAGGCCCTCGCCGCGCCGGGCGGGGTGCGGGACCTGATCGACAGTTTTTTCGACCGGGCAGGGGAGGAGGCGCTCGCTGCGCTGGCGGGAGAGAATCTCAGCTCAATGCGGGTTCAGGAGCGGGTGAAGGCCGGCGTGCTGGCCTGGCTCGCGGCGCTGGCCCCGCACCGGGAGGCCGTGCGCCGGGCCGTGCAACGGGGCCTCGTGCCCTGGCAGGCCGGGCCGGCCCTGCAGCGCAGCTGGGCGGTGGCGGACATGATCTGGCAGGCCGCCGGCGACACGGCAGAAGACTATAACCGCTATTCCAAGCGGGGCCTGCTGGCCGCCGCGCTGCCGCCCATCGTGCTGTATTGGCTGGACAATCCTTCGCCCGAAGACCTCGGCGATTATGTCGACCGGCGTCTTGCCCAGGCCTCGGGCATGGGCCGCTCTGCGGGGCGGATCCTCGGCCCCTTGCTTGACGCCGTCGGCGCCGCCGTGCCCAATGGCAAGGCAAAGCGCAGCTGAGCTGCGGTAAGGAGTGACCGGGTTTTGCAGGGGATGTGTCGGACGAAGGCTGAACAAGCGCCCCAGGGGGCTGGGGGGGCTGATGGGTCCGGGGTGCCTGCTGAACACCTCCGTCCGACAATGCCAAGATGGCTGTCAGCAGGGGCGCAAGCAAGACCGAACAGTGGCAGTTTCGCCGCAATTGGCAGCGTTTACCGGCATTTTCGGATTAAATGTCGGTTAGGCGAGCTTAAACTCTCCGAATTCTCATTACAGGCGAGTCACAATACGGAATCATGACCGAATTTCCCTCCCGTCAGAGCCCTCCGGAGCCGCGAATCGCTTTCCACAAGACGGAGTTGCAGCCGATTCTCGATGTTTATGGCCGGCTGGTGATGGCCGGTGAGGCGCGGGACTATGCCATCGGCATGCACAAGGACCACGCGATCTTCGCGATCTTCCGCCGGCACGCCGAACATCCCACCTGGCGGATCGAGAAACAGCCCCATCTCGCCAACATGCAGGGCCAGTATGTGGTCTACGGGCAGGCCGGTCAGGTGCTGCGCCGGGGCCGCGAACTGGCGCAAGTGCTGCGCGTGTTCGACCGCCGGCGCTTTTCGGTTGTGGACTGACTCCCCCGATCAGAGTGTTAATATCCTGTTTACCAAAAACTTCTTGCGAACAGGATGAGAACAAGATAGGAACATGTCTCCAAGAACGGAGCATGAACATGGGTATCGCAGTCAGCTTTCGGGGACGCTCTGGCAAGGCATGGGACTTCCAGCGTGTTTCTTCTGAGTCTCCCTGGGCGCGCAGCGCCGGGACCGTCATCTTCGCCGCGCCTGATTCTTATGGCTGGCGCATCATCCGGGTGATGGAACTCACCGGACGGCCGCATGACCTGCAGC
>JAGQRO010000130.1 GCA_020425315.1 Hyphomonas sp.
AACAGCTGCTGCTGAACATCGTGCGCCTGCGCTACAATGATCCGGTCTCCTTCGTGGAGATCGACACGCTCTCGACCGAGGATTCTGGCTCCGTCTCCGGCGGTCTCGGCGGCGCCTTTGGCCTCGGCGGGGGTGATTTCGTGGACGTGCTGAACCCGGCGGCCTCGGTCTCGCGTTCGGCGACGCCGACCGTGGTCTACCGCAACCTGCGCGGCGGCGAGTACGCGACCCAGCTGCTGCAGCCGGTCGGCCCGGAATTCATCTTCCTGCTCAGCCAGTCCGGCTGGAGCGTGGAGCGGCTGATGCTGTGCTGCATCGCCCGCATCGGAGACCTCGACAATGCCCGCGCTGCCGCTGGCCCGACACCGGACCGGCTGCCCGACAATTCCCGTTTCCGGGAACTCGCCGGCCTGATGCGCGATCTCCAGACATCCGGCGACCTGCTCGTGCAGGTGATCGAAGGCGAGGGGGAGGAGGACGCCCCGCGCGTCGTCGTCTCCTGGCATATGGGCACGCAGTCGGGCGAAAAACTGGCCGCCATGATGCGGCAGCATCGCATCCGCCTGCTTCCGGGCGCCGAAGCCGGCTTCCATGTCGCCGATATCAGCTCCGTCAGCCATACCGCAGTCACCTCTCCGGCCCGTGGGCGGTCCATTCTCGGCATGCTGTCGGCCTTGTCGCAGACCGTTGATGTGCCGCCGGAACATGCCGGGCTTGTGGGACACACATCCGGCGGGACGCCGCAGCGCATCCTCACCAATTGCAGCCCGGCGGCGCCCTGGTCAGCCGTGATGGATGACTATTTCGCCGTCCGCTGGAGCAAGGAGCGTCCGGACGGCGCTGCAGTGGCCGTTCCGTATCGCGGTTACTGGTTCCATGTCGACGATACCTGCCGGAACGCCAAGTCGACGCTGGACCTGATCGGCCATCTCTACGCCCTGCAGGCCGCCATTGCCGGCAAGGGGCGCGGGGATACGCTGCTGCTGCTGGGCGGCAATTAGGGCGCGATCTCCGCGGCCGCGGCCCGCGCCTCGCGCCGCGCCGCAAAGTGCGTCTCAAACGCCACTACCAGGCAGGCGACGATGATGATGGCCGCGCCCATATAGAGCCTAAGTCCCGGTATTTCCTTGAAAAACACGTATCCGAACAGCGAGGCCCAGATCAGGCCCGTATATTCGAACGGCGCCAGCGTCTGCGCCTTCGCGCGGGCATAGGCAATCGTCATCAGCCACCAGATCGCGATTGCGGCCAGCGAGACGAGACCCACCAGCGGCCAGGCATCCGGCTCCGGCAGGGGCCCCGCAAATGGCAGGATTGGCAACAGGAACAGCGCCGGGAAGACGTTCATGAAGGTGACCAGAGTCAGGCTGTCCTCCTCCCGCGTCCGCAGGCGCAGCAGCACGATATTGAGGGCATAGGCCACCGCCGAAACCAGGATCGCCGCAATGCCATAGGCCCGGTTGCCCCCCACCGGCGCGCCGGAGGCTTCACCTGTTGCCGCCAATGCAGCACCGGCAAATCCGACAAGCGATGCGGCGATGGTCACCGGCCCCATTTTTTCGTCCAGGATCACCCGCGCGATGGGCGCGATCATCAGCGCCGCCGTGAACCCGAGGACAATGGCTTCGGCGAGTGCAATCTGGGTGATGGCGTAGAAGAACGTCACCGCCGCCAGGACCTGTGCGATCGATCGCAGGGCATGGAAACGGATCGCCTTCCATCCCGGCATTTTCCGGCGGGATGCCGCGAACAGCCCCACCATGATCGCCGAGGCCACGAAATATCGCCACGCCGTGGCCGTCACCACGGCCGTGCCGCCGAGCGTGATGGTCTTCATGAGGGCGTCGACCGTGCAGCCGCACAGGACGGCGGCACAGACGATGAGGATAGGGTGGGGTAGGCGCATGGCGGCGAGCCTTCGCCGCGCCGCGACTTTCCGTCAAGCCAGTGCCGCAGGGGCAGGTTTGCGCCGGGTCAGCCTGTTGCCGCGCGGCGCAATCCGGTACTCTTGGCCCGAGAGCCGGAATGGCCGCATTTCTTCGGAGGAACACAGACCATGGCTGACGACGCGACCCCGCCAGACATCGATGCCGGCACCCTGCGTGACCGCTACCGCGCCGAACGCGACAAGCGCCTGCGGACCGAAGGCAATGACCAGTATGTCAACATGGCCGGCGACTTCGCCCATTTCATCGAAGATCCCTATACGGAGTTCACACCCCGGGCGCCGGTGAAAGATCATGTCGAGGTCTGCGTCATCGGCGGCGGCTTTGGCGGATTGCTGGCGGCGGCGAGGCTGCGCGAGGCCGGGTTCGACGATATCCGCATGGTCGAGAAGGGCGGCGATTTCGGCGGTGGTACTGGAACCGCTATCCCGGTGCGGCCTGTGATATCGAGAGCTATATCTACCTGCCGCTGCTGGAAGAGACCGGCTACATGCCGGTCGAGAAATACTCCCGCGCGCCGGAAATCCTGGAACATTCCCGCCGCATCGCACGCAAGTTCGACCTTTACCGGAACGCCCTCCTCGGCACCGAGATCACCGGCATGTCCTGGGAAGAAGATCACGGACGCTGGCGGATCGAGACCAATCGCGGCGACAGTTTCACGGCGACTTATGCCGTCATGTCCAACGGTCCGCTCAACCGGCCGAAACTGCCCGGCATTCCGGGCGTCGAGACGTTCAGGGGTCACGCCTTCCACACCAGCCGGTGGGACTATGACTATACCGGCGGCGATTGTACCGGCGGGCTCGACAAGCTGGGCGACAAGGTGGTCGGCATCATCGGCACCGGCGCGACGGCGGTGCAGTGCGTGCCGCATCTCGCGCGCGGAGCCAAGCACCTCTACGTGTTCCAGCGCACGCCGTCTTCGGTGGACTATCGCGGTGACCGGCCGACAGACGAGGACTGGGTCAAATCGCTTCAGCCCGGCTGGCAGAAGGAGCGGATGGAGAATTTCAACACGCTCGTTTCGGGCGGCTTTGCGCCGGTCGACCTCGTGCAGGACGGCTGGACGGACATCATCCGTAACCTGCTCTTCATTGCACAGAAGGAGGGCAATGCCGGCCTCTCCCCGGAGAAGCTCGCCGAGCTGGCGGAAATCGCCGACTTCCAGAAAATGGAACAGGTGCGCGGGCGCGTCGACGAGATCGTCAAGGATCCGGCCACGGCGGCGGCGCTGAAGCCATGGTATCGCCAGTTCTGCAAGCGGCCTTGTTTCCACGACGACTATCTTGCCGCTTTCAACCGCGACAATGTCACCCTGGTCGATACGGACGGACAGGGCGTCGATGCGATCACACCGCATGGCATCGTGGTGCGCGGGCAGGAATACAAGATCGACTGCCTCGTCTACGCGACCGGATTTGAAGTCGGCACGGACTACACCCGCCGGGCAGGCTACAATCCCGTCGGCCAGAACGGTCTGTCGCTGGCAGATCACTGGAAAGGCGGCATGCGGTCCCTGCACGGCCTGTTCGTGCACGGATTTCCGAACATGTTCGTGATGGGGCCAGGGCAGGCCGGCTTCACCGCCAATTATCCTCACCTGCTGGCGGAGCAGGCCGTGCAGATCGGCTATGCGCTCGGCGAAGTGAAGGCACGTCAGGCCAGCCGGTTCGACCTGGAAGACGAGGCCGAGCAGGCCTGGGTCGACACGATCATCGACAAGGCCATGCTGCGCCAGAAATTCCTCGAAGAGTGCACGCCCGGCTACTATAATAATGAAGGAAAGCCCGGCGACCGGAGCCGCCAGGATTCATCCTATGGGGAAGGGCCAAACCCCTATTTCGCGATCCTGAAGTCCTGGCGGGACGAGGGCGAGCTTGGTGGGCTCGCCCTCTCCTGATCGCTCGTATCAGAACCTGATGCGCAGGTCGGAGATCGACTGGGCGATGGACTTGTAAGCATCGGCCAGGTCTTCGGCGTTGTCGGCCTCGAAGGCGAACTCGGTGCCCGACGCGCAGTAGGCGAGGATTTCCCTGCCAGCTTTCGGGGCGTCGAACGCGACAGTATAGATCTTCACGCCTTCGTCCCTGATATTGTCGCAGAACTCCTGGGCCTGCTCGAACGAATTGCCCTGTCCATGATTGTACCAGGTGTTGAATTCACCGTCGGTCATCATGATGATGGCTTTGGCGGAGTCCGGCTCGTCATAGGAGAGCGGATCGGATCCCGACGGCCACACCGTGTGCCATTTGGGCGCGATCATGTACCAGCCCCAGGCGAGGCCGATATGGCCGGCCGTGCCGCCTTCAGGCTCAAGATCGTCGACATAGTCCTTCAGGTCGTCGACATCATAGGTCAGCGGAAGCGGCTCTGCGTCGTTGCAGGTTTCCTCGTCCCACTGGTTCTTGCCTGTGTTGAAGGAGACGCTCGCCGGGACGAACCAGGCAGACGGGCCCGGATCTTCGTCAGAGAAGGCTTCGCCACCGATGCGTTCCTTGAGGCAGGTGTTCGTGACCGTCGACACCGATGCGCCAGGTTGCCAGACAGACTTGTACTTCTTGCATTTGCGCTTCTTGTACTTGGTGCAAACCTGAACCCACCGGCCGCCGGCGCCGGTGTGAATGCGGGTCGGATTGACGTTCGTCACATCCTCGAAATACTCGCCGGCGTTCATCATCGATGAGTAGGCCACCATGGCGATGCGGACGTCGCCTTCCTGGCTGGGGCCATCCTTGGGCAGCAGCACATCGACGGCATCTTTCGCTGCCGCCTTCAGGGCGTCCATCTTGTTGTCCCATTCCATCGAGCCGGAGACGTCGAACACCATCGCAACATCGACTTTGCCGATACCGTAGGTGGTTCCAGTCGAAACAGTGAAGTCAAGATGCTCGTGACCGATCAGGGCTGTCAGCGTGGTCGGCTGCGAACAGCTGATCGACGCGTTGATATCCTGCGAACCCTTCGAGAAGTTGACCTTCACGTCGCTGCAGCTCGTCATCATGCCTTTGGCGGCAATCGAGGCTTCGACGAATTCCTTGATGTAGGCTTCGATCTCTTCCTGGGATTTGCCGACCTGCATCTCTTTCGAGCCGGCAATCACGGCATTGTCCAGTGCGTACTGGACAAAGCTGCGGCTCGTATTGGTTGCCTGCAGGTCGATGGCCATACCGACCAGCGCCAGGATTGGCACCAGTGACAAAGCGATGATGATCGTGAGGTTGCCCTCGCGGTCTTTCTTCCAGGTATTCAGTCGGCTGTGCATTTGCTTGCGTCCTGTTTATTCCGTCCCAGTGAGCACATTCGCCGAAACACATTCACTTTGATTGAAGGCAGTGTCCCGAAGTTGGACGGCCCCTGAAACCAATTGGTAACACCCGGGCAAAAAACCTGTCTTTCCAACAGATTGTGGCGAAATGTTCAGGCAGAAAAAGTGCCCGGAAATCTGACGATTCTAATCGTAGGCGAGTGTAGCGGGGGATTTTCCCGCCATGGCTGCAAGGGCCCGCGCTTAACCTTGTTGAGAAGAGAGGCACTGGCGTTTGGTACAGGCGTCATGCAGAAAGCCGGGATGGAAATTCTCGCTCAGTACTGGCCGCTCCTTGTGGCGTTGGCGGTGGCCGGGGCTGCAGCCGGGCTTGCTGCCGGTCTCTTCGGCATTGGCGGCGGCGCGATCATCGTGCCGGTCCTCTACTTCCTGTTCAGCGCCATGGGGTATGGCGAGACGGCCATGCATGTCGCCGTGTCCACCTCGCTGGCGACCATCATCCTCACCTCGGCGCGCAGCGTGATGGCGCATCACAAGCATGGTGCGGTGGACTGGTCGATCATCCGAACCTGGGCGCCGTGGATCGTGCTGGGCGCCCTGATCGGCATGTCGCTGACGGGCTTCCTGTCGAAGCGGGCTCTGCTCGGGACCTTCGGCGCGCTGGCTTTTGTCTTGTCGGCCCAGCTTTTCTTCGGCCGGCCCACCTGGCGGCTGGCGGATGACATGCCGGGCGGGCTCCCGCGTGCCGGCCTGGGCACCGCGATCGGCGCCTTGTCAGCCCTGATGGGAATCGGGGGCGGCACCTTCGGGGTCAGCCTGATGACGCTGTATGGCCGTCCCATTCACAAGGCCGTCGGCACGGCTGCCGGGTGGGGTGTCGCCATTGGCCTGCCGTCGGCGATTGCGGCGATTGTCATCGGTTGGGGACGCGAAGGCCTGCCGCCTTTTTCGTTCGGTCATGTGAACCTTGCGGCATTCGTGATGATCTCGATCTTTACGGTGACGATGGCGCCGGTCGGGGCCAGCCTTGCGCACAAGCTGGATGCGGCACGCCTTCGGCGCCTGTTTGCGATCCTGCTGGCGCTGGTGGCCGCGCGGATGCTGTGGAATGCGCTGGGGCTCTAGAAGAAGTTGCCGGCGATCCGCTCGATCGCCCAATAGCTGCCCATGATGCCGATGAAATAGGCCATCGCCGTGCGGGCCAGCACCATGCGCTGGCTCGCGATCCGATGGAAGATCCAGGCGAGCGCGAGGACGAAACCGACAAACAGGACCTGTCCAGCCTCGACACCCAGATTGAACAGGAGCAGCGCCAGCGCCTCGGCGCCCTTCGGCAGCCCGATCTCCGACAGCGCGCCGGCAAAGCCGAAGCCATGGATCAGGCCGAAGCCGAAGGCGATGGCCCAGGGCACTTGCTGGCTCAGCGTCATGCGTCCGCGCAGCCGGTGAATGGCTTCGGCGCCGAGCAGGGCGATGCTCATCGCGATGGTGATCTCTACCGGCGGGCCGGGCAGGGTGATGCCGCCCAGTGTCGCGGCGGCCAGCGTGATGGAATGGGCCAGCGTGAACGCCGTCAGCGTCCAGAGCAACTGGCGCGGACGCACCAGCAGCACCATGCCCAGCACGAACAGGAGGTGATCCCACCCGAACAGGATATGTTCCACACCGATGCGGAAATAGGTGGGCACAGCGGCACCCTGCGGACCCGACAGGTCCAGCACCGGATTGCCCGGCCGCAGCACCACGGCGATGTTCTCGCCGTTCAGCCGGTCCACGCGCACAAACACATCCGTCAGGGTACGGTCGAGCCCGTCGATGCGGATCGTGCCGCCGGACAGGTCGCAGCTGGTCTGCCAGCGCTGGACCAGCGTATTGCCGGCCTGGTCCACGCGGTCATTCGTGTGTTTGCACGCTTCCGGAAAAGCCGGGTCCAGCTTCAGGCGGCGGCCGTCGAGCACGGGCTGTTTCCAGGTCACATCGAACTGGCCGGCGGTGGTTTCCGTCACTTCCAGGTATGCCGGACGCACCTCATGCGCGCTGGCCGGTGCGCCGAAAAGAATTCCGGCGACTGCCAGCAGCAGGAAACACTTCAGGCCGGCGAGGCTAATTCGCATCGACGCCCTCGATCTCGACCTTGTAGCGGCCGACGATCTCGCGGATGGCCGCCTCGTTCTCGGACCGGCGGGTTTCGTCGCGCCAGTCGGCCGTGACAGCGGCGCGGGCCTCGTCGAAAGGGGTCAGTTGCGCAGGCGTGTTCTGGGAGATGTTGACCAAGTGGACGCCGAGTGCGGACCTCACCGGGCCTTGCCAGGACTCCGACGCCGGCATGTCGGCAAGCGCGCGGGCGAATTCAACGCCGAAGAGGCGCGCAATCTCGCGGACCGGCAGGTCTCCATAGGCGCGTTGCAGCATGAACGGGTCGCCGGTCTGACGCCAGTCTGATCCATTGGCGAGCGCGCCCAGTGCCGCCTGTGCATCGGCGACCGCATTCGCGCCGCGGACGTCTTCGCTGAAATAGACCTGCGTGAAGGTGATCTTCTGCGGCTCGGTAAACCGGTCCGGATGGGCGTCATACCAGGCACGCAGGGTCTTCTCATCCGGCTCGGAATCCTCTTTCAGGTCCGACACCATGAAGGTCATCTTCTGCGCCAGCCGGCGGGTGACGATCGTATCGCCGGCATCGAGGCCCAGGCGCCGGGCTTCCCGCGCCAGCGCTTCGTCCCGGACATAATCGTTGACGATCGCCAGCATGTCCGCATCGCCCGGCAGGGCGCCGGACTCAGCCGCGTAGAGGGCGGCAAAGCGCTCCAGGTCCGATTGGGTGACGTGGATGGTCCTGTCCGCATCTTCCCGGAGGGCCGACGTGAAACTCCACGCAGCAAAAACTGCGAGAGCCGCCAGCACGAAGTGAACCAGCGGCTCGCGCAAGAGGCGCAGCCCCGGAGATTGCGAATTGTCGTCAGTCATTGTGTCCGATCAGTTGCCCGGAATGTACCAGATGGGAGACGTGTAGGCCCGTTCCTGGATGGTGGTGGGCACATCCGGGCGCGGCGGCGTACCGTTGCGCATGGCTTCCCAGGTCGACCAGCGGCAGGATGGATTCTCCAGCACACGGACATAATAGGTCGCCCGGCGCGCGGCATCGAAGTCCGGGTCGGTCCACAGGACTTTCAGTTCTCCCGCGCCCTGATTGGCCGGCGTGCAGGTTGCCATGTCGACGCTTGCGCCATTGTCCGTGCAGCGCCTGGTGGACGGGTCGGGCGTGCCATTGTCGCAGGCGACATCGATGACTTCCTCGCCATCGCTGGTCACCTTGACCACCTGCACGCGTTGCAGCGTGCCGGCATTCGGGTCGCGCTGGGCCCAGACAATGAAGCTTGGCGCCGCGCCGCTTCCGATCAGGTCGCCGCCCATGGGAATGCCGTCCTCATAGGCCGTATGCGCGAGGTCGGCGGAATTCAGCATGCCCTCGTCAAAGCCGAAACCGCCAAAGAAGCGCACTTTCATGCGCGGGCCGGTCGTCGCGAAAGTCTCCTTGCGGCGGAACGCATCGAAGATGGCTTCACGCGTGTTCTCCTCGGCCCAGACGCCGGTCAGGCCGGCGGCGCTCCAGCGGGAGAACCAGTGGGTCGCATTCTCCACAATGAGGTTGTCTGGCTGATCATCCCAGCCCGTCGAGCCGGGGAAAGGAACCGAGCCGCGCGCGACCGGTGTGCCGTCGATAATACCGACCTTCGACCAGAAGTCTGCTTCGGAATAAGCCCCGCCGGCGACATGGGAGTCAGACGACGCAATAAGGCCGAAGTGGAACGGGTCGAAGCCTTCGTCCTCCTGAAGTTTCAGGCCATTGCGATAGGCTTCGCGGACATAGGATCCCTGGACGGCTGACACTGCGTGCGAGCCGAGCAGCTCCTCATAGATTTCGAAATTCGCCCATTCGTCATTCGGGGAAAGGTCGGGATGGGTTTCGCTGGTTCCCTTCACCTGCGTGACTTCCACCAGAGGCTCGTTGCGCATGCGTTGTTCGGCATAGGCGGCGTCCAGCGGTTCACCATTATAGGTTTCGAGGCGGAACATCTGTCCGTCCGACACATTGGAATTGTGCGGGATGGAGAGGACTTCCATGCCGTTCGCCCGCTGGGCATCCATCCAGTCCCACAGGTCTTCCGGATTGGTGGAGTCGAGCGTCGAGAAGGCCTTGAATGGGGCGGCCCCCTTGAAGAACACGTTGCGGTGCAAATTGCCGCCGCCAAATCCGCCTTCCGGTGTTTCCGACGTGACGGATGTGAATTCATAGGCCGCGAATGTGGTAAACTTTCCGGGCTGGTAGTATTTGTCCGCCGCCGCGATGTTCTGCGCCCAGACGGAATTGATCGTGTCGAGGTCATACATCTCGCTGATCGGTTCGCCCGAGCGGACTGAGGCGCCGACGCCCTGGAAGGCTGCCTGGATCTTCTCCGGTTCCGTCGAGAACATGTCCTTGGCGCGGGGCAGTTCGGACAGGGCGGTTCCCGGCGTGTTCATGGCCGGCAGGATGCCCAGATATTCGGAATGGTCCGTCACGGCATAGAAATCGAGCGGGCCGCCGGCAATCGTCATGTCGAAGCCGGACGGGTGCTGGATCGTCTCGCCCTGGGCAAAGCGATAGGCATCGTCGGCGGTGCGGCGGACATTGAAGATGTAGGCGTCGAAGCTCGACCTCGTGTGGATGTGCAGGTCGCCGAAATAGGCGTTCCGGTCCGGATTGTAGCCTGCCGTCTGCGCGCCTGCCGGCGGCGCCCCGCTATCTGCCGATTCTCCATCCGGCGTTGCGGCGGGCTTGCCGCAGGACGCCAACAGCAGGATGGCGGCGAGCGCCGTTGTACGATTCAGCATGATTTCCTCCCTCACGCACCTTCAGGGCGCTTTGGCCCCAGTGTGGGCAGGAAACATGGCCCTGTCCAGCGTGACGCAAGGGCGCGCTGTCAGGAGGCGGAGACGTCGGTAATCTTGTAGGTCAGCGGCGTCTCGCCATGGCTCGCGACCGTGACATACTCGCCTTCCTGGAAGACATGGTCGCCCAGCCGGTAGCCGGCTTCATCATCGCCTTCGTCATCTTCGTCATAGTGGAACTTCCAATGGCTGCCGCGATGGGTCAGCAGGCCGGTGGCGTGCTCGTCCGGATCGGGGTGAAAGCGGACGACCCGGCACTCTTTCTTGTGCTCCCGCCATGCTTCGACGTCGAGATGGCCATCCCCGGTCAGCGGCGCGGTAATGAAGTAGCCGATTCGGGCATCGCCCTCGGTAATTCCGGGATTGCGGGCAAGTTGCAGGGTAATGCGCTTCAGGGTCATTCTGGGTCTCCGGATGTTTAGCGGGCAAGGGCTAGAGCAGGGGCGTCCTTCGCTTCGAGCAGGCTGCGCGACGTGCCGCCGAACAGGCGTTCGCCAATGCGTGAATGCCCATATGCGCCGGCAACGATCATCGAAGCGCCGCTGCCTTTGGCGAGGGACAGGAGACCGGCGGCAACTTCGCCGTCAATGTCTGCGCGCTCGGCGGAGACGCCGTGGGCTGTCAGCCAGTCTTCCAGCATCGCGGGATCGGCCGCGCCGCGTGCATCGTCGCGGGCCAAGTCCTTCTGGTTCTGGGCGATGATGACCTTGCCCATCGCCTTGATCAGGCCAAGATGAAACCGCACGGCCCGGGCCGCGCCATTTGATCCATCCCAGGCGATGACCACCGGGCCGGGCTCCAGCGGCCGTGTGCCGGCCATGACCAGCGGCAGGCGCGCTTCCATCAGCACATGTTCGAAAGCCGGATTGAGCGGGCTCATTCCGTCCGGCGCGCCATGCGGGAAGACGACGGCATCGGCCAGGGTTGCAGCACTGGCTCCGGCGCGCTCGGCAAGGTTCACCTCATGCGTGAAGGTGCAGGTAAGACCATGGGCGCCGGTGGACGTGACGGCCTCGAATGTTCCGCGTGCGTTGGCAATCACGGTTTCCTGCAGGGCGGCGAGGTCACGGGTAGCGGATGCGGTAAGCCCGGTTGCTTCCGGGGTCGACATCACGATCATCGCCGTGGCCGGATCGGGCAGCGCGCACACACCGCGCACCGGTACGTTCAGGCGCTGGGCGAGGGCGAGGGCAGCCTGCGATGTTGCTGTATCAGCTTCGTCTGCACCCTGCAGCATTGCCACGACGGTCATGGACTTCTCCGCTTTTCGGCCGGGACAGGTCGCGTCCCGATCTCCACATAACACGGCAGGTCCGGAGGTGTTCTAGGGGGTTCTACGTAGTCGGGCGGGCGTCCGCGATACGTTGCCGCGCGATCCGGTCTGCCACCTCATTTGTCGGTGCCCCGGTGGACAGGGCTTCGTCCAGCACTTCGCCCAGCGTTTCCATCAGCCGGTCCAGCTTGGCGTCCACCCAGTCGCGTGAATAGGTGCCCGAAATCTCGGCCGCGACATTGATGATGCCGCCGCCATTGATCACATAGTCCGGGGCATAGAGGATGCCCTGCCGGCGCAGGAGTTCCCCCATTTCGGGCACGACCAGCTGGTTGTTGGCTCCGCCGGCAATTGCCTTCACCCGAAAGCGCGGCAGGGTCTTCTCGTTGACCACGGCACCAAGCGCATTGGGCGAGAAAATATCCGCCTCGGCGTCATAGATGTCATTCGGGTCGACGATCTTTGCGCCGGTCCGGCCGGCCACATCCTGAAGGGCAGCCTGGTCGATATCGGTGATCACGAGTCGGGCGCCGGCAGCGGCGAGATGGCCGCAGACATAGCCGCCCACGGAGCCGACGCCCTGCACGGCAACCGTGCGGCCCGACAGGTCGGCGGACCCGAAGGCGCGTCTGGCCGTTTCGACGATGCCGCGGAACACGCCGAGCGCCGTGACGGGAGAGGGGTCACCGCTCGCCGCTTCGCCATGCGACAGGCCGGCAACATGCGCGGTTTCCTGGCGCACGATCTCCATGTCGCTGACATCGATTCCGACATCCTCGGCCGTGATGTAGCGGCCCTGCAGGCTCTCGACCGCACGGCCGAAGGCGCGGAACAGCTCCCCGGACTTGTCCTTGCGCGAGTCGCCCCAGATTACGGCCTTGCCGCCGCCCAAAGGGATGTCGGCCATGGCGTTTTTGTAGCTCATGCCCTGGCTGAGGCGCAGCGCATCCTTCAGCATGGCTTCGCCGGTCTCGTAGTTCCACATCCGGCATCCGCCGGCGGCGGGCCCCCGCGCGGTGGAGTGGACAGCGATGATCGCCTTCAGCCCGCTTGCCGCGTCCTCGAACAGGTGCACGCCCTCATGGGCATCATAGGAGGGATGATCGAACATGAAGGACCCAGCCAGATAGATACAAATGAAACCAATTTTCCGGCTTTAGTCGGGGCCCGCCGCAGGGTCAATGCAGCCACAGCCGGTCGCCATGTGTCTGCCGGGAATGCTAGCAATCCGGGCGGCTCAGGCATAGGTTTCCCCGGTCATGAGCCCGGATGGGACCCCTTCCAGCCTCCTGCAAGCCCTTTCGGGGCTGCAGGGATCGACCGGTTTGGCCGTGTTGACGTCTTTTCAGCAATTGCCCGATAGGGTCCGCCCCTGACATGCAGGTGCGCCCGCTCTTCCTTGCCATCGGCCTGATGACCGTGCTTCTCGGCGTGGCGATGCTGCCGTGCGCCCTGATCGACTGGGCCGACAAGCGCCCGGAGGCGCATGTGTTCGCGGTGTCCGCCTTCGGTTCGGTATTCTTCGGTACCTCGCTCTGGGTTCTTTCGCGCGGCGAAGTCGAACGGACGGGGCAGAGGGAAGGATTCCTGCTGACCGTGCTGGTCTGGACGATCCTGCCACTCGTCGCGGCAATCCCGTTCCTCGCCTTTGGCCTCAGTTTCACGGATGCCGTGTTCGAAAGCGTCTCGGGTCTCACCACGACCGGCGCCACCATCCTCACCGGACTCGATTCCATGCCGCGCGGTCTGCTCCTGTGGCGCTCGATCATCCAGTGGTTTGGCGGCATCGGCATCATTGTGACGGCCATCGCCATCCTGCCGCAGCTGCGCGTTGGCGGTATGCAGCTGTTCCAGCTTGAGAACTCTGACCGGTCCGGCAAGTTCCTGCCGCGTGTAACGGACATCGCGACCTATCTCGGCCTGACCTATCTGATCATCTCCTGCATGTGCGCGCTGTTCTACTATCTCAGCGGCATGACCTGGTTCGATGCGATCTGCCACGCGATGACGACGATGTCCGCAGGCGGATATTCGACCCACGACCAGTCCTTCGGCTATTTCAACGATTCGCCGGCGCCTTATGTCGCGACGGTTTTCATGTTCATCGCCGGATTGCCATTCAGCCTGTTGGCCATGCTGCTCCTGCAGGGACGCCTGATGCCGATGCTGTCCGATCCGCAGCCACGCGTATACGCCGCCATCGCCCTGTTCTTCTCATTTGTGATCGTGGCCTATCACGAAGCTGTGGTGGACCCACCGATCTTCGACCACATCTTCCACGGCTTCAAGGAAGCCCTGTTCAACATCATTTCGGTGATGACGGGTACTGGATACGCCTCGGCGCCCTATGACACATGGGGCCAGCCGGTGATGGCCGTGTTCCTCGGCGCGACCTTTGTCGGCGGCTGTGCCGGTTCGGCTGCCTGCGGGATCAAGATGTTCCGGCTGGAGATCAGCGCGAAGGCGCTCGTGGCCTATTCCCAGCGCATGGTGCAACCGCACCGCAAGGTTCCCATCCGCTATGGCGGCAAGACGCTGGACGAAGACACGCTGCAGTCAGTCATGGTGTTCGTGTTCCTCTACCTGACAACTTTCCTGGTCGCGGCAGCCCTCTTGGCGCTCGACGGGGCGGACGCGCTGACCGCCATTTCCGGCGCCGCGACGTCTGTATCTAATGTCGGCCCCGGGCTTGGCCCGACGATCGGACCGTCGGGAACCTTCCAGCCCCTGCCGGACTTCTCCACCTGGGTGTGCACGATCGCCATGCTGCTCGGGCGGCTGGAATTCGTAGTGGTCTTCGTGGTGCTGACGCGCCGCTTCTGGCGCGGATAGCGCAAAAGAAAAAGGCCGGACCCTACGGCCCGGCCTTTCCCTGAATTTCTGCCCCTGAAGGGATCAGTATTCCCAGCGCAGCTGGATGCCGTAGGTGCGCGGCTCGTTCACGAAACCGGTCAGGTTGTTGAAGTCGATCGCGCCTTCGAGGGCTTCCTCATCGAGGATATTCCGCACAAAGACGGAGGCGTCATAGCCGCGGTCGGACTTGAAGCCAACTTTCAGGCCGCCTTCCCAGTATCCTTCCTGGCCGAACTCGACGCTGTCATAGAGGAAGAAATTGGTTTCCCCTTTGAAGGCCCAGTCGGTGTAGGCGTAGTATTCGCCGGTGGAGACGGGGATGGCGTAGCGGGCGGTCATATTGGCGATCCATTCCGGGGCGTTCGGGAACGAATTGCCGGAGATGTTGTAGCCCAGCAGGTTGTTGGCATTGTCGAACACAGCGGGATCGAGAACAGTACATCCGGCACCACATCCGGGCGCGAGGAGCAGGGCGTCCTTGATCTCGGTGTGGTTGTAGGACAGGCCGGCCGTGACCAGCAGGTTGTCCATCGGTGCCGCTTCGATGTCGGCTTCGAAGCCGTAGCCTTCGCCCTTGTCCGCATTGAACAGCGCGACCGTATTGTTGATGCCGCCGACAATCGTCAGCTGCTGGTCGTTCAGTTCATAGAAGAAGACGTCGGCATTGAGGCGCACGCGATTGTCGAATAGTTCCGACTTCACGCCGGCCTCGTAGGACAGCACGGTCTCGGAGTCGGCCGTCGACACCTCGTCGCCGAACACCAGGCGGCCTTGTGTCGAGGGACCCCGGAAGCCCTTCGCCACGCGGCCGTAGACGTTCATGTCGTCGTTCACCTCATAGGTGGCCGACACATCCCAGCTGACCTGGTCGTCAGACGCTTCGCCGCGGATCGGGCCGAGCGGCGGCGCGCCGAACGGGCCAAGTGTCCGTTCGACTTCGAACACTTTCTTCTCGTCGCTCCAGCGGGCACCGCCGGTGACGGTCAGGCGCTCGCTCAGGTCATAGGAGACCGAGGCGAAGATGCCCGTGCTTTCCGTCTCATTGGAGCGCGTCGCGATGCCGTTGACCGGCCGGCCCGGGGCCAGCGTGTCGAAGCTCTTGGAGGTGATGAACACGTCTTCGTTGAACAGGAAGACACCTGCCTGCGCGCGGAAGGCACCGCCTGCATCATAGGCCACGCGCAGTTCGTGCGTGTCCTGGTCGAGGTCGTCTACTGCGCCGGAGCTTTCCGAGGCGAAGGGAATGAAGCCGGGGCCGTATTCGGGGCCGGTTGCCGGATCATTGTCGTCCAGGAAGGCCGCGCCGAAGCCGCCATCGATGTCGCCGCGGCTTTCGATGTTCGCGTTCTCGTTTCCGTAGACATAGGTGAGGTCGATCGCGTCAGTGAGCTCCTTCTTCAGGGTCAGGGTCACGCCCCAGGCTTCCTGCTCGAGGAAGTTGTCGCCGTCGAAATAAACCGTGTCGCGGTCGAAGCCGGAGCCGAGGCCTTTCTTGCCGAGATCGATGATGTTGGCGCGGAAGAGGCGGGCGTCGCCTTCGTTGGAGCGTGCGTGAACGTTCAGGAGGCCGCTGAAGCCTGTGCCCGTGGGCGTCCACTGCAGCTGGGCCCGGCCGGCCATTTCCCGGAAGCCCTCGTAGCGGTCTTTCTCACCGGTGAAGGCGTTGTCCACATAAGGATCGCGTTCCTGGTAGAGCACCGAGATGCGTGCGGCCAGTTCGCCCGGCACCAGCGGCGCATTGACGGCGCCTTCAAGGTCACGCGTGTTGTAGTTGCCATAGGCGGCGCGGACATAGCCGGTGGACTCTTCCATGTCCGGCTTGGCGGAGTCGAACTTGATGATGCCGCCCGGCGTGTTTCGGCCGAACAGGGTGCCCTGCGGTCCGCGCAGCACTTCGATCTTTTCGAGGTCGAAGACCGGGAAGCCCTTCAGGATCGGGCTTTCATAAGGCACCTCGTCATAGACGAGGCTGACCGGTTGGGAGGCGTTGAGGTCGAAATCGGTGTTGCCGATGCCGCGGATATAGAAGCGCGGGAAGGCGCGGCCGAATGAGCTCTCTGCGATCACGCTCGGCACCTTGGCCGAGAGGAAGCGGATATCGGCGCCGGAAGATTTCAGCACGTCCAGTTTCTCGTCGGAAACGGTCGTAATCGAGATCGGAACATCCTGCAGGTCTTCTTCGACCTTCTGTGCCGTCACGGTAACGGTCGTGAGACGGGCTTCCTGGTCACCGGCATCCTGCGCGGCCGCCGGGAACGCTGCAGCGGCAAGCGCAAGGGCGCTGGTGCCGAGCAGGGCTCGGAGGGAGAGTTTCGTGGTCATGGAATGAACACCCTGATTGTGTTGGAGGCAGCCCGTCTCGGCGCGGGATCTTATGAGCGCCCTTTGACACAGATCACGGAGGCGATGAACACGCCCCGTCTATGGGGCGGCAGCTCCTGCCGCGGTTGCAAGCAATATGTTGCACCTGCGCAACAAAATGCTGCAGAAAACCGGATATTCAGCGTAGGTCCGGCAATGTGGGACGGGTCAGTTCCAGGGATTGAACCGACGAACCGGCTTCGGCTCCTGCGACTCGTCTGGCGCAGCAGTGGCCGGGCCGGCATCTGCCTTGGCTGGTTCCGGCTGGGCGGGTTGGTCCGCCTCTGCTGACGGCTCCGGTTCCGGCATCAGGTCGTCTTCGGTGAAGTCGGGCGTGTCCGTCTCCGGCGTGTCGAGCGAAATGTCCTGGGCCTCTTGCGGTGCCGGCGTAACCGGGTCGTCCGGCAAGTCTTCGGTGCCATCGATCACCATGCTGGCCGTGTCCGGAACTGCTGGCTCCGGAGGTGCAGGCCGCGGTGCCGGCTCTGCGCGAGGACCAATGCCCGTAGCGCCGAGGCCGAAGCCGGACGTGATGCCAGACAGGCTGATCGGCCGCGACAGGCTCGGCGACGTCGGCTGTGGCATCGGCTCCGGCGCCGGCGGCTCCTTCGGTTCAGGTGCCACGCTGACTGTTTCGGCGACAGAAGGCTCCGGCTCGGCCGGCGCAGGCACGGGATCGTCGGTCTCACGGTAGCGGCTGAGATCGCTGACCCCGCCGCCGAACAGGCTGGAGCCGAAGATCGGCGGACGGGAGGCCGGGCGTTGCTCCGGCGGGGATGGCTGTTGTTCGGCAACAGTCTCCTGCATTTCTGCCGGAGGAGCCTCCGAAACGGGGAGGTCCGATCCGAACGGACGATAGGGCGTCTGTTCCGGCGCAGGCGGCGTTTCGGCGACGATGGGCGCCGGTTCGGCCGCAATCACGGGTTCCGGTTCGGATTCCGGCTCGGGCGTGGATTCCGGTTCCACGGACGCCACGTCCTGCACGGGTTCGGGGTCCGGTGGGCTGACAGTTTCAGCCTCGCTCTCGGCAGGCGCAGCGATCTCTGCTTCGGCCGGGGCCGGCATCTCAGGTGCCGGAGCGGGCATTGTGTCCGTTTCGGCGGCAGGCTCCGGTTCGGCTTCGGTCGCGATCTCTGGCACCGGTTCAGGTTCGGGGTCTTCAACCGGGTCTGGCGTCACTTCCGGTGCAGGTTCGGCAATTACTTCGGCAACAGGTTCCGGTTCGGCCACAGCCACAGGCTCTGGAGCCGGCTCTTCGTCCGTCTCAGTTTCCTCAGCCTCCGCGATGGCTTCCGGTGTTTCAGCCGGCTGCAGGTCTGCTTCCGGTTCCGGTTCCGAAACAGGCGGCGGTTCGGGCGCATTGACCTCGTCGGCCATGCTGGCGACGGCGCGCTGCATGTCTTCCTCGCCATCCATGGCGGGCTGCGGCGCCGGTACCTCTTCTTCCGGCTCGGCCTCGGCGGCGTCGAGGCTTTCCAGCACAGCGGAAATTGCCTCTTCGGTGCCGCGCGCGATGCGGTGGGCCTCATTGTAGAGATCGGCCATGAACTCCGCATAGGGCCTGCCTGCGGCGTCGGTGTCGCCGGCATAGTCGCCGGGGGCCACAGTTTCGATATCGCGGCCGCGCACATCGGTCAGGCGCACGCTGTGAGGAGCTGCGGAAACGGCAACACGATAGCCCTCGGTATCATGGGTGACGTCGCCATCATCGCCTTCCGTCCAGGCGATGCGCTGCTTGCGCGTCATCTCCGAGAGTTTGTCGATCAGGCGTTTGGTCGAAGGGTGCAGCATTCCGGGGTGTCTCCCGTTACCGGTCCGGTGGTTTCTAGTTAGCCCCTGCAGGCTGAATATTCAAATCCCGCAAGACGGCTCGGCAGGGCGCCCGGACTCCACCTCGCTGGGACGGAATCTGCCGTGCCTGTTGCACGCGCCCCTATTCGCCAAGCGGAACGAACGGGTATTCATAAGCTATGGAGACAAGCAAATCCGGTGCCGCGCCCGGGGCGGCCGGCCGGAAGGTGCGCAGGAACCCGATATCGGCGGGATCGGGACAGATGAGTGTATCCGGGGCTTCGGCTGCGCCACTGGTGCAGTTGGCAGGATCGATATCCGGGAAATCGGAGAGCCGTGCCGAGCCGATATGCTCGCCGCGCGGGCCTGCCAGCGCCGGTGAGGTGCTGGAAACGCGCTCGATCCGGCCGAGCGTCCAGTCGGGTGTCAGGGTGAGCAGCGCCTCGCCCTCGCGGCGGACCTCGAAGGCCGGAACCATGTCGCCGGCGGCCTCCACGCGGGTGGTGACGATGTCGTAGCCGCCGAAGGCCGCCTGTACGATGTCCAGCGTGAACGGCGTGCCCGGGCCGATGCCGCGTGCGCCGCCGGGGCCGAGCAGCGGGGCGTCGAGTTCGGTCTTTTTCGACTCGGATTTCACCCGGGCGATATCCTTCAGGAAATCCTTCACCGGTTCGCCCCGGGCGGCGGAGAACTCGCTGCGATAGCCCTTCACGATACCTTCCGGGGAAACAAGGAGATAGGACGGCGTCCAGGCGATTTTCAGCGCTTCGCGGATACTCGCATCGGTGTCTGTCAGTGTCGGATAGGCATAGCCCTTGCCGGCGAAATATGCCTCCAGCGAGCCGTATTTTCCGAACATTTCGGCCGGGGTGGTGCGAGCGGCGCTGGCGGGGGTGTGGATCGAGAGGAAGTCGAGGTCCGGATCCTGGTCGATGGCCGTGGAGAGCGCGGCGACATAGGGCGCGTCGGCCATGCAGTCGCCGCACCAGATGCCCCAGAGATCGATCACGGTCCAGCGCGAAATCTGTGTGGAATCAAAGGGCGTGCCGTCCATCAGCGTGCCGGTGAAGGCCGGCAGATGCTCGCCGAGGAGGGCGTATTCGAACGGGCGGCCATAATCGTCCCGCCGGACATCGGCCTTCCAATCCTCCCCCAGGGGGAGGGGATTGGCGGTGATGAAGCCGGTCGCATCAGGGGGGAGAATGGTTGCTGCAGGGGTCGATATAGGTGACTCTGAAGGGGCCGGGGAACAGGCACAGGCGGCGCTGGCAAGGGCCAGGGTGGCCAGGAATGCTCGGATCATCGGAACCTCCACAAATCTTGCGGTTCTGCCTAACAGCAATCCTTGCGAACGCGAAACGGAAACCCGGACGCCAGAGCCTGTGCGCCCGTTCGTGACGCATTGTGGCCTGCCCATGCAGAAAGGCCGGGCACCCTGGCCCGGCCTTCCGCATTTCTGACCGAGACGAACGTCCCGTTCGGCTTAGCTGTAGATCTCGAACAGGCCGGCAGCGCCCTGGCCACCGCCGATGCACATCGTCACCACGACGTACTTGACGCCTCGGCGCTTGCCTTCGATCAGCGCATGGCCGACCAGACGCGCGCCCGACACACCGTACGGGTGACCCACTGCGA
>JAGQRO010000131.1 GCA_020425315.1 Hyphomonas sp.
AGAATATTGCCAAGTCCTTTGGCAAGCGACAGGTCGTGCGCGATGTTTCGCTGTCCCTCCAGCGTGGCGAGGTGGTTGGCCTGCTTGGACCCAACGGGGCCGGCAAGACGACCTGCTTTTACATGATCATGGGGCTGATCGGGGTGGATTCCGGATCGATTTCGATCGACGGCGAAGACGTGACCCGCCTGCCCATGTACCAACGTGCACGCCTCGGCGTCGGCTACCTGCCTCAGGAACAGTCGATTTTCCGCGGCATGACGGTGGAAGAAAATGTGATGGCCGTGGCGGAACTGGTCGAGAAAGACCGCGCCGCCCGAATGGCACAGGTCGACAGCCTGCTCAGCGAACTGCACGTCGAACATCTGCGTGGTCAGGCCGCAACTTCCCTTTCGGGAGGTGAACGCCGCCGTGTGGAGATTGCGCGCGCACTCGCATCTCGTCCGAGCTTCATGCTACTGGACGAACCGTTCACCGGTATCGACCCGCTTGCCATCTCTGACATTTCCGAACTGGTCCGCTATCTCAAGCAGCGCGGCCTGGGCGTCCTGATTACGGACCACCAGGTGCGCGAGACGCTTCAGATCGTCGACCGGGCCTATGTGATGTATGATGGCGAAGTCCTCTTCAACGGCACGCCGGAAAGCGTGCTGAAGAACGAAGACGTGCGTCGGGTCTATCTGGGTGAACAGTTCGCCGCTTGATCGAAGGGCGCGGGCTAGGAAATGAAACAGTCACTCGACATGCGCCAGGGCACGTCCCTGGTTATGACGCCTCAGCTACAGCAGGCGATCAAGCTGCTTCAGCTTTCCAATCAGGAACTCGCCGAATTCGTCGAGTCCGAGATCGAGCGCAATCCGCTGCTCAACAAGGGCGAAGACTCCGACAACCCGGCAACCCCGGACGCGGAGGAGCCGAAGCGCCGCGAACAGCTCTCCCTCGATGACAAGTCCGGCCTCGGCGAGGCGCGCGACCAGCTCGACGCGCCGGGCGAGGACGTGTTCGAACCGGGCACCGGCTCGGATGCCGCCATGCCGGCCGGCCTGTCCGGCCCGTCGGCCAAGGCCGACTGGTCCGGCGTCGGCGGCAATGCCGGCTCGGGCGAGGATTTCGACTATACCGCCAATGTCTCCTCCGACGTCACGCTGCACGAACACCTTCACGAACAGCTCAAGCTCGCCGGCCTGTCGGATGCCGACCGCCTGATCGCGGCCCGCCTGATCGACGAGACCGACGAGGCCGGTTACATGCTCGCCCCGCTTGAAGACGTGGCCGAGGCGCTGGGCGCCGATGTCGCCAATGTCGAGGCCGTGCTGGCCGTCTGCCAGGGCTTCGAGCCGACCGGCGTGATGGCCCGCTCGATCCCCGAATGCCTGGCGCTGCAGCTGAAAGAGCGCGGCCGCTTCGATCCGGCCATGGAAGTGCTGGTGGACAATCTCCTCCTCGTCGCCAAGCATGACGTCAAGACTCTGGTCGAGCTGTGCGGTGTCAGCAAGGAAGACATTGCCGACATGATCGCGGAAGTGCGCCAGCTCTCGCCGAAGCCGGGTGCCGGCTTCTCCAGCGACACGACGGTCGCCGTGGCGCCGGACGTGTTCGTCCGTGAACTGCCGAATGGCATGTTCGCCGTCGAGCTGAATTCCGACACGCTGCCGCGCGTGCTGATGGACAAGGCCTATTATGCCGAGGTCACGGCGCTGCCGATGCGCGAAAAGGAGAAGGAATTCATCTCCGACTGCGCGGCCTCCGCCACCTGGCTGATCAAGTCTCTGGACCAGCGCGCCCGCACCATCCTGAAAGTGGCGAGCGAGATCGTGCGCCAGCAGGATGCCTTCTTCGCGCACGGCGTCGCACATCTGCGCCCGCTGAACCTGAAACAGGTGGCCGACGCGATCGAGATGCACGAATCCACCGTGTCGCGCGTCACCACGAACAAATACATGGCCACGCCGCGCGGCATGTTCGAACTGAAATACTTCTTCTCCGCCGCCATTCCGGCCACCGGCGGAGGCGAGGCCCATTCAGCCGAAGCCGTCCGTCACCGGATCAAGCAGCTGATCGAGAAGGAAGACGCCGACGACGTGCTCTCCGACGACCAGATCGTGGAAATCCTCACCGGCTACGGTATCGACATCGCCCGCCGCACGGTGGCGAAATACCGCGAAAGCCTCAACATCCCCTCCAGCGTCCAACGCCGCCGCATCAATCGGGCGAGCTGAGGCCGCTGGCGGCCATGTGAGTAGATGGCCTAAGGGGCCATTTCCTGCCGAATTTTCACCCGGCATCGAGTGTCTGACTTTATTTCGCCGTTAGATCCAGGCAGGCGCACTGCTCTTGCCTGGTGACTTCTGGAACAGATAATCTGGTTGTCGATCTCCATTCAGGAGACTGCGGTGGCTCAAATAAGATAAGTCTGGTCGCTACAGGTCAAACGCAATCTCACCGTCTGAAATTTCCAGGCTGCCGGGCTCCAGACCAGATCCGAAATCTTCAAAATCGACTCCATAGTCGCCGTCGCTCGTGATTTCGTGGTTGGATTTCAGCGTGTGGATCATCGCCCTTGCGGCCGGCGAAATAGCGTCCGTGTGCGAAAGGCGATGTCCCAGAATCTTGTGCCATGGGGTCGGCTCCAGTCCAAATGGCGCGTGATGGCTCATCCTGCCATCGTCCCCAAGCTGGAACACTGCGCCAGCGCTCACATAAGGCGGCAGTTCAAACCCATCTTGGTGCAACGCAGTTCGGGTTTGGTCCCAGGACTCTTGCGAATACTGAGGCGTGAACGACCAACTGGGGGGCATGACAAGGATTGTGCGCGAAAGGAGGCCGGTTGAGCGCAGCTCCTGCATCTCCCAGCGAACTCCTTTACTGTGGTGGGGGATCATTATCACCGCGCGGGCCTGCTCCAGAAGCTGCCGCACTTCGTCCCTCCAGTCAGAATCGGTAGACCTGATGCGGCCCGCGCCCAATCCCTGTTCCTCTGACCCCAGAGCAAGTACCGGAGCATATGATCGAAGGGCATCGACCATCATGGTTTCGAGAGACTGTCCCGCCACCGCATCCTGCGGATCGATATCGAACGGCCGCAGGTACACAATCGTCCCGGGAAGGTTCGAGGAATCTGTCTCCCCGTCGCGCTCCGACCACTCGCGCGCAAAGTCGCTTCTGGATTTCGCAATATAGTGGACCAGACGGTCTCTTAGTCCATATACGGTTGACCGCCTCCATCCCTGTACGGCGATGTGCAATGCAAAGAGCATGATCGTGGCAAACGCCAACCATCCTATATATTCGTCCAGATAGGGATCATATGTCACCATCAGGCCGGCGATCAGGTACAAGAAGAACAGGAACGCGATCTGAATGATGTATTGGAAAAGCCAGGTGAAGCGGAGGCTGAATTGCGACCGCCCAACAAACCCTCGTGTTCTCTTCCATTCCGGATTCTCTCTTTCAATGCCATTTTGTATGTTCCTGTATCCGAAACGCAGGGTTTCCGAGACTTGCTCTGCCAAAGACTTGCTTTCGCTGTCGGTCAATTCTCGTTTGGCCGCGAAGCCATAGAGGTGAACCTCTGAAGCGCTGGAATATGAGTCCTCGCGCCAGCTTTCGATGAGCACTGAGAGCAACAGGAACGCGCAAAAACCCATCAGGGCGCCTTGGCCCAACGCCCCTTGTATCGAGCCATAGGGGTCTTTTGCCGCGACAAACGCAATCATGATTGAAGAGACGACTGCCAGGAACAACCAGATGCGTTCGGCGATCATCCTTACAAAGCCAAACGCGCTGAACAGCAGGCCGGCACCGGGCAATACGGCGGACAAGAACCGGGATAGCCCTTTCTTCTTTTTGAATTTCGTTTCGATGAACTGGTTTACGATGATTGTGGCAGTTATGGCCGGGCTTGTACCGAAAGACGCATGTCCGAACGGGCCAGTCAGGGCTTGCTCTTTAAATGCCTTCCTGATGGATTTTGGGATGCCCACCATCCCTGATTTCCTGGCAAGTTCATAGTAGGCCAGGTGGTCGCGACCGAGACTGTCCCGTGCTGAGGGGACACCGCCAGCCTGAAGCAGCATTTCGGCGACTTCCCAATGCCGTGTCATCAGCGCGTTCATAAGCGGCGTTCGTCCCCGACCATCCTGCCTGGTCGGGTTAGCGCCGCAATCCAGCAGCTTCTGCACCACCCATTTGTCCCCACCATGCGCGGCCAGGGAGAGCGGAGAGTCGCCAAAATAGTCCAGTTCGTCGACGTCCTCTGCTCTGGTCAAAATGTCTTCCAGGGCGGACCGGTCGACGAATTCGTCCAGGCGTCCAGCACGCGACATCTCATTCAGGAATTCCGAGTGCTGAGTGTATCCGCGGCCCAGGATGGCCGCAGTCAGTTGCGTTCGCCCGGCGGCCGCCTTTGAAAGAGTCATGCGTTCTCCTTCCCTGGAGAGTGATGCCTCGCACGAACTTCTTTGTGGCGGAACCCCCCCCAATCCCAGAACCGTCACTTCATTCGAGTGGAACTTTCCAAATGGGCGCAACAATTACTGGTCATGGCTCCAGGGTCGAACCTGCATATTTGCCGGGCACACGGCATCTTGCTGTGCCGTCGGCCCGGTCCGCCGGTGCAGCTCTCATGCGTCTGCCGTGTCGTTGAATGCAGGCATCCCGTGTTGACCGGCTCTACTTTGCACTCTCCGTCGCTTCCTCGGCAAACATGTCATTGAGGTACGCCGCCAGGCGCACGCCGCCCTTGGAGAGCTGCTGGCGCAGGATGGCGCGGGTCTCATACACATAGTTGTAGGAGAGGATCTGGTCGTCCGGATAGATCGTGTCGCGGATGGCGGCGCTTTCGTCGGCCCATTTCGAGGGGCCGGCGGCGCCCCAGACGAGCACGTCTTCCGCCGTGATCTTCGGCACCAGCCAGGCCGCCCATTCCGTGTACGACAATTCCTCGCGATTGATCAGGAGTTCGTCCCAGACTTCGTGGAGATTGGTCAGTTCCTCGAAGAAATAGCAGGTGAAGAAATTGCCGCCCCGGTCGGTGCCGTTGCCGGCGTGCAGGGGCTGCTGCAGGTCTCCCACAATGTGCACGATGAAGCGCAGGGCCAGCTGGCGCTGTTCCAGTGGCTGGCTCTCGTCCAGCGCCATCTCGCGGAAATGGGCGAGCGCGGTGACCGCATCGCCCTCCGGCGGGGCGCCGACATCATTGTAGAGCTTGTCCTTCGGGATCGTCACATAGTGCCAGGGGCTCGCCTCGCGGCGCCAGAACTCATCCGGATTGGAACGCATGAAGTCCGGCCAGTCGGCCGTCTCGGCGAGGCTTTCCGGGCCGAGCAAATCCTTCACAGCGGCCTCGGCTTCCGGGGTCAGGTAGTGCGTGGCAACTTCGGCGACGACGCGATGGCCGGTCTTGCCCCAGGCGAAGGCGGGCGAGGCGAAGAGCGCGGCGGCGGCAAGGCTGGCAATCAGTTTGTACACGGTGGGTCTCCTCGGGAGGTCAGGCAGTGGCGGAAAGAAGGGCGTCCACATCCTTGCGGTGGGGCAGGCTGGGCTGGGCGCCGGGACGGGTGCAGGCAAGCGCCCCGGCGGTGACGGCGAAGGCGAGCGCATCGGCCTCGCCCCGTCCTTCGAGCAGGGCGACGGTGAGCGCGGCGGTGAATGTATCCCCGGCGCCGACCGTGTCGACCACGGTGACCTGCGGCGGGCGGGCCCGCGCGATCTCCGCGCCATTCCGCTTCAGTACCGCCCCCTCACTGCCGAGCGAGACGGCGACCCGCGCGCCGCAATCATCAAGGCGCGCGCCATAGGCGGCAGCTTCGGTCTCGTTGACGCTGATCAGGTCCGCCTCGGCCAGCAATTCGTCCGGCACGGGCAGGGCGGGGGCGAGGTTCAAGGTCACAAAGCCGCTCGCCCGCCGCGCCGCCGCCAGCAGCACCGGCACCGGCACTTCCAGCACGCCCATCAAGTTGAGCAATGGCGGGTGGTCCACATCCTCGGCGCGCAGGGCATTGTTGGCGCCGGGACAGACCACGATCTGGTTCTCGCCGGATGCAGACACCGCAATCAGCGCCGCCCCGGTCGTCTCGCCATTGATATGCGCCACATGGGTGAGGCCGACGCCGCCGGCTTCGAGCAGCTTCAGCGCCTCGGCGGCCATATCGTCCGCGCCGACCGCGCCGACCATCTGTACAGCCGCGCCGAGCCGCTTGGCCGCCAGCGCCTGGTTGGCGCCCTTGCCGCCGGGGTGCATGGCCAGACGCGCGCCGGCCACGGTCTCGCCGGGTCGGGGCAAGTCCGGGCCGGTGGCGACGATGTCGAGGTTTATCGATCCGACAACCGTGATCATGATTTCTCCAGCAGATCTTCGATCAGCTGGAAGAAACCATCTGCGTCGGCCGCTGTCACCCAGTCATGTGGTCCGCCGGCCATCGGGGCAGGGCGGGTCTGGCCGAAGACCTCGCCGCTGTCGGTGACCACGGTGACGCGCGCCGGCCGCGTGCCGAACAGGTGCGGGGCCAGCAGGAAGGCGATGGTGGAGGGGTCGTGCATCGGCGCCTTGAGGCCCTCTTTCCAGCGGCTTTCGAGGTCGTTGGCCGCCTCCAGCAGGTTCACCATGATCGGCGCCTTCGGGGCCTTGAGCGCCTTCAGCTGCGCAATCCGTTCGGGCTCGGCGCGCACGGTGTGCGTCACGTCGAGGCTCAGCACGGTGGCCGGAATGCCGCTGTCCATCACGATGGCGGCGGCATGGGGGTCGGCGAACACGTTGAACTCGGCAAAGGGCGTGATGTTGCCGCCCTCGGTGTCGGCGCCCGCCATCAGGATCAGCCGCGAAATGCCCCGCGCAATGGATGGGTCCAGAACCAGCGCGGCGGCGATATTGGTCATCGGCCCGGTCACGATGATTGTGTATTCGCCGGGCGCGGCGGCGCGCAGCGTTTCCATCAGGTGCACGACGCCATGGCCGGTGGCGAGCGGCGTGTCCGGCTCGAACGGGTCGAGCCCGGCAATGCCGCTTTCGCCATGGAAGTCTTCCGCCGTCACCGGCGTGCGCAGGATGGGGCGCGAGCAGCCGGCAAACACCGGCACGTCCGGCCGGTCCATCAGCTGGCACATCATGCGCGCGTTCCGGCTGGTCAGGTGCAGCGGCACATTGCCGGCCACCGTGGTGATGGCGCGAACGTCCAGCGCCGGCGAGGCGAGCGCCATCATCAGCATCACGGCATCGTCGACACCGGGGTCGCAATCGATGATCAGGGGTGTGGTCATGCCGCGTCCGATCGGGCGGCGCGCAGCTCCGCGATGGCATCCTGGAAGGCCTGGTCCAGCGGCGGGCTGGGCATCGGGGAGCCGAGCGCTTCGAGTGCCATGTCGGCGGTGACGCGCTGTTTCCGCCGGCCGACCAGGCGAGCGATCATGCGGCTGGTGGCGATGGTGCGCCCGCGCGCGATGAAGATGTGCCGGAAGCACATATAGGTACCGTCCCAGCCGACCATCTGCGTCTGCAGCTCGAACTTCTGCGGGAAGCTCATGGAACGGAAATAGGTCAGCGATTCATGCTGGATCAGCGGGATCCAGCCATGCTTGCGGAACACTTTCATCGTGCCGGTGCGGCCCATGAAATTCATGATGCCAAGATCGGTGAACGAGGCGTAGCGCGAATTGGTCATGTGGCCGAGGATGTCATGGTCCCCGATCCACACCGACGAACGGATCGTGTGCACGTCCAGGAAATGCGTGCGCTTGCCGCCGAAATAGGCGCCGATCAGGATCCGCAGGAGCCGGAAAAACAGGTTCATGCTGCAGGCCTACTCCTCACACCGGAAGAAGGCGTTAACGGCTGGTGGCCTGCCGCCCTCCGGCAACCGGAGGTGACTATGCGGGTGAACCTGCTGAATTCAAGACAGTCCCGGCAATGTGACCGCTCACCCGGGGGGCGGCCTGCGGACAAAAAATTGGCCAGCTCGTTCTGAGCTGGCCGAAAAAAGGTAAAGATGGAGAAGCCCAAACAGTGCTTCGCCGGACCTATGCGCGCCGGCCGATACCGTTCCATCTTGTTGCAGGGGCAAGGGTTAACCCGGCGGGCCGTCCTGTCAGGGATTTGCCGGGCGCCGCCCGAACAGGATCAGCAGCGCGACGAGGCCGATGGACGTGCCCTGGCTGGAGAAGAGTTCCAGCATCACCGCGAAGAACCAGGAGGGCAGGTTCGTGCGCGACTGGGCATTGGTGAGGATGTTGCCATTGCCCTGTCCGAGCAGTTCGGCATTGGCGCCGTCGATGCGGGCCTGCAGTTCGTCACGGCGCCTGGCGAGGCCGAGTTCGTTCTGGGCGTCGCGATAGGGTTTCTGCTCGGTGCGCCCGACCCGTTCGACTTCGGCAAGATAGATTTCAAGGCCCTCGACCGAGCGGGTTTCCGGCGGAATGCCGTCCAGCTGGCGGCGCCAGTCTGCGATCTGGGTTTCGAGGATTTCGCGGTTCGTGCCGGCGCGGGTCAGTTCGGCGGCGGCGGCGGCATTGTTGGCATTGATATAGGCCTCGGTGCCGATGATCGAGGTCGCCATGCCAGCGAGGGCAAACAACAGCGCGCGCCAGCCTTCCTTCATCCGCTTGTTGGCCGTGTGCCAGTAGAAGAAGGTGAAGCCGCCGAACGAGATCACCGCCGCGATCACGCCGGTCCAGCCCCAGATGCCGGACTGCAGCGGGTCTGCCACGGAGCCGGAGAAGGACTGGTAATTGGCAAAGCCCGACAGGCCCGCCGCCGCCAGCCCCGCACACAGGAAAACCAGCGACAGCAGGACAATGATCAGCCTCTCGCCATTGAAGGGCTTCTTCTCTTTCGGCTTTGGCGGCGGGAAGCGCACGTCCAGCCGGTCGGCCTCGCCGAGATGTACGACTTTCGCGGCCTGTTTCGCCACCGGGCGGGCGGCTTTCACAGGGGCGGGCGTGTAGACGGCATCGACCACGTCCTGTCCGGTGAAATCCTCTGCCGGTGTTGCCGGCACCAGGTCGCGCTTCAGTGCTTCCTTCAGCCGGATCAGGTCCGCGAACTTGCCGTGCGTCTCGCACGCCGTGCACCAGAAGGTGCCGGCCTGGGGGTGCAGGATGAGGGAATTGTCACCGGAGGCCGCGCAGTCCGCCGTCAGGTCGCACGGCACGCGCACTTCGCTCTCGTCCTGGCTCGCGCCGAAGTCGATGCCGAGCTCCTCGAGCCGCTTGATCTCCCGAAGCAGGCGCTCATCCGCCATGTGTTCCGACCCCGTCCGGTGCCCTCGCCAACCGCCGCCCCTGTCTATCCGATGGGGCGTGCGTGCAACACCCCCGCCGCGCATCGCAGGCGCGGCAGGATTGCGTCTTTACCCAATCGAAACGCCCCTTAATGATGCGTTAAGACGGTCCGCCGGAGAATGCCGGCAAGATGCCTGCGCGGCCTCGCGTGGGCGGAGGAGGGAAGAACACCATGACACTGCCGCGCTCGCTCGCGATTCCGAAGAACTGGAAGACGTTCAATTTCGCGAGTTTCTTTTCCGCCATCGGCTATCCGGTCCTCGGCGTCGCGCTGTTCGTCACCATGGTGCTTCTCGGCATTTTCCTCAGCGAGCTGACGCTGCGCTGGTGGTATTTCGTGCTGGCCGGCGGGGTCGTCGCCTTCACCATCTTCGTCTGCAATGCCGGCATCGGCCCCTTGCACCGCATCCTTCAGCACCGCGCCGGAGAGCTCGCCGTGCCGGGCCAGATCATGACCATGATCAATCTGATGATCGCCATGCAGGGCAATGTGAAGGACTGGGTGAACTATCACTCCCAGCATCACCGTTTCTCCGACCAGCCCGGCGACCCGCACAACCCCTTCGAGTCCAAGCGCTGGGCCTGGGTCGGCTGGATCCTGTGGCGCGACGAGAAGGATACCCAGCGCCCGCTGGCCATGTGGCTGAAGAACCAGCCCGCCGTGGTCTGGATGGACCGGTTCTACAATGAGATCAGCCTGGTCATTCACCTCGTCATTCCGGCGATCATCTATCTCATCGTCTGGGCCGCCGGCGGCTCGCTGATCCTCACCGCGCTGATCCATGCCAGCGTCGTGATCGGCCGGGCGATCCAGTTCCACGCCACCGTCTACGGCATCAATGTGCTTGGCCATCTCAAGACGCCGCTCTGGGCCGACCATCTGATCGGCCTGCTCACCGGCGGCGAGGCCTTCCACGACCATCACCATGACCAGCCGATCAGTGCGCTCCACCGCCCCCGCAAGGGCATCTGGAACCGCATCGTCGACTATAACGGCACCATCCTGCTCGCCATGGAAAAGATCGGCTGGGTCCGCAACCTCAAGATCGCCCCGCAATTCGCCTGAGGTACCGACGGGGAGGGCCAGCATACTGGGCCAGCACCTCCAGCTCGCCTCTAGCCGCACTGGGGTTCAATCTCGACCCGCCGGTTTGAGGCCTTGCCGGCGGATGTTTCATTGTCGGCAATGGGTTCGCCCTCACCCTTGCCGACAGCGGACAGCTTGTCCGCGCTGACGCCATGGCCGGCCAGCCATGTCATGACAGCTGCCGCCCGCCGCCCGGACAGGTCGAGATTATACTGGTCGGAGGCGTCAGAGTCCGTGTGCCCCTCAATGACGACGGCCATGTCCGGGCGTTCGGAAAGCGCGCTCAGGATCTGGTTCAGGGCCGGCTCGGCGTCCTGCCGGATGGCATCTGAATCGACATCGAAATTGATCCCGTAGACGATTGCCGCGCGGCACTGGTCGAGCGCCGTTGTGACCGGGTTGGGAGGCGGCGCCTCACCCGGCGTGCAGCTCGTCGGCGCCCCGCCTGACTCGCCGATCACCCGGCCGAAAGAGCGCCCGATCATCGCACCGGACAACTGGTCCTTCGAATTGATCACCGCGACGATGGGCACCGTGTCGGCCCCCACGACATATTTCAGGAGACCGTTCTCAATGCCGCCAGAGACGGTGAAATTGCTGCCCCCGCTGGTGCCGCAGCCCGTGACGAGCGCGCCATCCTGGATCAGCTCGATGCGATTGGCGTTTGCGCCGCCGCCCCCGCCGCCGGTGAGCCAGCGGCCCGTGAACGCATCCTCGCCCAGCTGAATGGGCTCCTGGGAGCCGTAGCCGAACAATTCGGTGAAGGAGGTCCCCCGATAGTCGTCCGGGTCGGGGACTTGCCGGCCTTCCAGCGTGATGCGCACCCATCGCACCGGCATCTGCCTGTCGGCAGGGAACAATTGCTTTTCCTTGTAGACTTCCGGTTCCACCTCGAAGCTGGCGAGCTGCTCATACCCGTCATCGGGCGAGGTTGCCGAGCCTTCCACGGTGACGGTCCGGATATGGGCGCCGGAGCAGCAGCCGAAGCTGGATTGGGGCGGAATGCCGAACACGGTGAAAGTGGTGTCCGCCGGCAGTTCGACGTGGAAGGTGATCGGTTGTTCCGGCCCTGTCGGGCTTCTGGAGATCGAGGCATAGCCCAGCCGGCCGTCCAGCACGGCGGCCGCGGCGGTGCCCTGGCTCTCCCGGTCGAAACGGATGGGAAATGCCCCGGCGCCATAGGTCAGGAAGTCGATCGGCTCTCCCTGTGCATCGACGCTGAAGTCCTGAAGGGGCGCGGCCACATCTTCGGCAACATCTGCAGCCGAATCCTCAGCCACAACTACACTCCCATCCTCATCCACCACGACATCTGCCGCATCGGCAGGGGCGGGAGGTGGTGGTGTATCGGATGGGTCTTCGGCAGCGGGCACAGCGCCTGCCGTTTCAGGTGGTTCATCGGCGGGGCCGCCGCATGCCACAAGCGCCAATCCGGCAACGATAGAAACCCAGCCTGGCCGAACACGCATCATGTGCCGCCTCCCTTTTTCTGCAGCGAACATGGATATCAAAGCATACCGCTCGACGCATGCACATGTCGACCTTCGCGAGGTGCCCGGTCTTGCCGGGCCCGGTCTCGTCGGCGATGATTTCTCCTATCGTCGACCTGCACGACACGATGCGGGCGCCAATGGGAGGAACGCATGGCCATCGAGACTTATTCCGAACACGACGCAACCTGATTTGCCGAATCCCCGCCGGCAGGGCTAGTGTCCGCCTAGCAGGGGAGCTTGTCGGACGTGTTCAGGCGCAGGCGGATCTTTCTCAGCCACTCCAGCAATGACGACGCGCTCGCGGATGTCGTGACCGAAGGGCTGACCCGCCGCGGCGTGCGGGTGTTCGCCGACCATGACGAGAAATACGGCATCACACCGGGCGAAGAATGGCTCGCCGCGCTCAGCCGCCACCTGAAGAAGGCCGATGCGGTCATCGTCCTGGTAACCGATCCGTGGAAACAGTCCCAATGGTGCCAGGCCGAATACAAGACAACCAAATTGCTGAACAAGGCGGTCATCCCGATTGCGCTGACCGCGCAGGACGCTGCCGATTTCGAATCCCGGCGCCAGAAGGTGATCATCCGGCCGGATGTCCAGCCCACTGACGACGTATTCCTGCGAATCCGCAGGGGCATTCCCAGAAAGATGTCGCGCCTTGTGATCATGGCGGCTTTGGCGGCAATGGTATCTGGGTTCCTGGCCCTCGGGTTCAGCCATCCAGCCTATGGCAAATGGGACCTGTCGGAATATGCCGGCGGGGCCTTCATGCAGTTGCAGCGCGATCCGCTGGACCCGCAGGATGTGTTTGCAATGGATACCGGTGCCCTTGGCCATCCGGGCCTGTTCGTTACATCCGACTGTGGGGAGGAGTGGACCGAGTTTCCCATACCGGCCGATACCGGCGGGTCCATCAATCGCGTCAGTATCACCAAAGGCGAGATTCTGCTGGCCACGGACAATGGCCTCTGGTCACTCGACCGGGCTGTCGATGCCTCGCAAGATGCATGGAAGCTTATCGAAACGGAGGGGCTGAGCCATGCGGTGCTGGTTGCTGTCTCGCCCCCGGACCGGCCGGACCAGTTCTTCTATGGCACGCAGCGTCCTGGCGGCGCGTCTGCCGGCGCTGGCACCTCCGCCGCTGCCGGCTCGAGCGCGCCGATCGAGGCCTCCTCCCATCCGGGCGGTACAGGCTTTGTCGACCGGTCCACGAACGAAGTCCGCGGCCTGTCTGTCCAGCTGAACGATATCGCCTTTCATCCTTCGGACCCGGACATCATTGTCATGGCCGCCGCCAATGACGGCCTGTTCTATTCGAAGGATCGTCTGCGGACCGTCCGGAAAATCGACTCCTATTCGGGGTCCACTCCGCTGACCGTCTACTTTGCGCGCGATGGCCGCAGCCTGCTGGTGGGCGACCGTGACGGCCTGTACAAGGTTGCATGGCCGGATAATGAGGACACTCAGCCCGTCGCCACCCGCATTTCTTCAGACATCCGGGAAACGCACCATTTTTCCCAGGGCGCGGACGGGCGCATCTACGTTGCCTCCCTGACGGGTCTTTACAGTCTCGATGACGATTTCACCGGGCTGGTGAAGATCGCACCAGCGCTTCCAGTCCGCCATGTCAACCAGGCGTTGGAGTGCGGCAGCTCGGTCCTGCTGGCAACTGGCGGGGCGGGCGTCCTGCGCCTCGACCGGCAAAGCATGGACATGGCCGGCCAGTTCGGATCGGAACCGGTCGGCACCTATGCCGGGATCCGGACGTCGAACTACAACCTGGTCTCAACGCCCTTCGCCTTCTGGTTCGGTGCCGAAAGCCCGGTCATCGAAACCAATGCCAATGCCACGTCATTCCTGGTCGTTTCCGGCCCGGCATCTGCCAGCGGCGCCGCAGACCGCAGCCAGGCATCGCGGGCTTTCCACGAATATGCCGAAAGCCGCCTGCTTGCGGGCATGGGCAATGGCCTCATCCTGGCCAAGGATGCGGGCGAGACAGTCTGGTCCAGGACCTATGAGGGCGAGGGCGTGGTCAATGCGCTGGTCGCCTCGGCCAAAGGGCCGGCCACGGTGCTGGCGGTGCTCAACAGTCGGCGCGACGGCCCGGTGATCAGCCATGATGGCGGCGCGACCTGGACGCAGATCCCGCCTCTCCCGGCGGTCGGTGAGGTTCGGGTGATTGCCGCCCTTCCACTGCCGGATGGACGGTTCCTCCTGTCAGGCACCGATGGCAGCACGACCGCCTTTGATGCGGACACAAACGTGTTCGAGGCGGTCGGCGGCGCACATGAGGGGATCTTTACGGGCGGCGCGCTGGTTGGCGGCAGGCTCGTGCTTGTTTCATCGGCCGGAGAGGTGGGCCTGTTGTCGGAGGACGCCGGTGCCATCGACACCCTGGGCAGGATTCCGTTGCCCGAAGGCGGCGATTTCGTGGATCTTGTCTGCTGCAATGCCGGCGCCGACGCCTATGCGATATCCCAGACGGCGGGAATTTGGAGACTCAGGCTCGATATCCCTGCCAACCGGGTGGTGATCACGCGGCTGCTGGAAGACCAGCTGAATGCAGAAAACAAGGTCCATGGAGCGTCGGCGGGAGAGGGTGACCTGCCGGTCTTCTACACGGAGAAGGGGGTCTTGGTGCCGAGCGAGGAATTCCGCGTCTGCCGGTCCGACGATGACTGCCACGCCTGGAGTCTGTCGCGCCTGCGCCAGCGCCTGGAATCTCTGGTTCGCTAAGTGCGGACCGGCGCAGGCTTGCCGGGCCCGGTCTCATCGGCGATGATTTCTCCTGAAGACGATCCGCACGACAGGAAGCGGACATCATTGGGAGGATCGCATGGCCATCGAGACTTATTCCGAACACGACGCAACCGAACTCGCCGGGCTCGTCCGGAAAGGGGAGGTGACCCCGGCGGAGCTGCTGGAAGAGGCGATCACTCGGGCCGAGCGGCACAATCCCGCCCTCAACGCCATCACCTACAAGGCCTATGACGAAGCCCGCGCGAACGCTGCCGGAACGTTGCCGGACGGGCCGTTCCGCGGCGTGCCGTACCTCATCAAGGATATTGCCAGCCCCGTTGCCGGCTGGCCGCAGACCAGCGGTTCGAAATTCCTCGGCGATGTGGTGGCTGAACAGGATGGCGCGCTGACCAAGCGCCTGCGTGAGGCGGGCCTCGTCCTCTTCGGCAAGACCAATACGCCGGAATTCGGCATCACCGGCACCACCGAAGGCGCCTTCCTCGGCGCCTGCCGCAATCCGTGGAACCCGGATCATATCACCGGCGGCTCCTCCGGCGGCGCGGCGGCGGCAGTGGCGGCGGGCATCCTGCCGATGGCCCATGCCAGCGACGGGCTCGGCTCGATCCGCATCCCGGCGGCCTGCTGCGGCCTCTTCGGCATGAAGATCACGCGCGACCGCAATCCGAACTCCTCATTTGATCACGCCGCTTCCATCGGCCTGACGGTGGAACATTGCGTCTCGCGCAGCGTGCGCGACAGTGCCGGCCTGCTGGACGCGACGGGCTATCGCGAACCCGGTTCGCCCTTCGCCTATCCACCCAAGGAACGCCCCTATGTGGAAGAGGTCGGGCGTGCCCCCGGCGCCCTGCGCATCGCCTTCCATTCCGAAACGCCGAACGGCCGCCCGATCGATCCGGAAATCCGCGCCGCGCTGGAGGAGACGGCGAGGCGCCTCGAAGCGCTCGGCCATCATGTCGAGGAACACGCGCCCGGCATCGACTATCGCCGCCTCTATGGCGCCCAGCGCGCTGTCTCGGGCAGCAATTTCGCCGCCTCCATCGATGCCGCCATCAAGGCGAAGGGCCGCGAGCCGGAGCCGGACGAACTCGAACCGCTGACCTGGCGCAATTATCGCGGCTCCAAGCACTTCACCGGCACCGATGCGATGGCCGGCTGGGCGACGCTGCGCGCCATGGGCCGCGAAATTCTGGCCCTGCACCAGACCTGGGATGTCATCCTGTCGCCCGTGCTCGGCACGCCGGTGCCCCGGATTGGCGAGATCGATCCGGTGAACATGCAGCCGCGCGATGTCGACAAGCGCCAGGCGGAGGTCTTCCCGTTCACCCCGCCGCAGAATTTCACTGGCCAGCCCGCCATGTCGCTGCCGGTGGGACGCGATGGCAACGGCCTGCCCATCGGCATGATGTTCGCCGCGGACTATGGCGACGAGGCAACCCTGTTCCGCCTCGCCGCCCAGCTCGAAGCGGCCCACCCCTGGCAGACCGTGCGCCCGCCGCTCTGGAACTAGGCCTTCAGGCCTGCGGCGCGTCTGTCGCGGCCAGCAATTCGTCCAGCTGCGCGAAGGATTCGGTGTATTCGCCGGCGCTGCCTGTGGCGAGGGCTTCGTCGAGTGCCTCGGCCGAGGGATAGAGATCGTGCATGACGACCAGCGTCTCGTCCCCGCGCGCTTCGAAGGTCACCGTGGTGACGGCCCCGGCCTCGCCGCCTTCCTCATTCGTCCAGACGAGGCGGGTATAGGGCACGACCTCGATATACCGGCCGAAGAAAGCCATCGGCTCTTCGAAATCCGGATGGCCGAACACGAATTTGTAGCTGCCCCCGGTGCGCACCTCCATCTCGCAGGACACGAAATAGATCCCGATCGATTTCGGCGCCCACCAGCGCATCATCAATTCAGGCTTCGTCCAGGCTTCGTAGACGAGGCGGAGCGGGGCGTTGAACGTCCGTGTGACGACGATTTCGCGGGGCGAGGTGCGCTCCGCCGTCGTTGGATAGGGTGCGGATTGCCCGCTAGCTTCGCCTGCGGCCATCGGCCTTCTCCTTCGCTTTCATTTCTTCCAGAACCTTGTCGAGCTCGCCGAAGCGCGCGGCCCAGAGTCGGCGATACTGTTCGATCAGGGCGGCCTCTTCCTCCAGCCCCTTCGGGCCAAGCCGGCAGGTGCGCACGCGCCCGATCTTTTCCGTGGCGACGAGGCCGACATCTTCCAGCACACGTATGTGTTTCTTCATGCCCGTCAGGGTCATGTCGAACCGGTTGGCAAGTTCCGTGATCGACGCATCGGCCTGTCCGAGCTCGGCCAGTACGCCGCGCCGCGTCGGATCGGCGAGCGCCGCGAAGGAGGCATCGAAGCGGGATTGCACATACTGAACCATTGGGTTCAGTATGTAGCCGACCATACGGCCGCACGCAACAGTAAAATCCTTTTTGCCCGCGCCCCTTGTTCACGCCGAATTGATCCCCATCTCCTCGCGCAAGGCCGGGGGGCCAGCGACGGAGGCGCCCCCATGTCTACAGCAAACGTACATTCCTACATTCTTCTGGACCGCACCGGCTCGATGTCCGGCATCTGGGACGAAGCGCTCAGCTCCGTGAACGCCTATGCCGGCAATGTGTCGGGCGAAGCTGGCGATGTTGTGCCCGAACTCACGCTCGCCGTGTTCGATGCCCATGACGGCCTGCAATTCGACGTGCTGCGCCGCAGCGTGACGCCGGACAAATGGAAACCGGTGACCAATGACGAGGCCAGCCCGCGCGGCATGACGCCTCTCTTCGATGCCATCGCCCGCATCATCGCAATGGCCGAGGCCGACAAGCCGGAGAAGGCGATGATCGTCATCATGACAGACGGCGAGGAAAACTCCTCCCGCGAGGTCACCAAGGCCGGCGTGAAAGCGGCGCTCGAAAGGGTGGAGAAACGCGGCTGGGAAGCCGTCTTCCTCGGCGCCGAGTTTGCCAATTTTGCCGACGCGGATTCGGTCGGCATCGGCGCGGCGAAATCCATGGCCATCGGGAAAGACCGCATGGCCGCCTCGATGACCTCGCTTTCGCGCAAGGCGCAGGCCTATTACCAGAATGCCGAGGCGGCCGTCGTTTTCGACGAGGCCGACCGCGCCGAGGCCGGCGAGTCCGACGTGCAGAAACGCAAGGGCGGTGGCTTCTTCAAGTCGAAGAAATAAGCCCAGTCTGAACGCCTGTTCAGGTTCAGCGGCCCGCCGGGAAACCGGCGGGCCATTTTTCTTCCAAACGGCAACCTTCGGCCACAGACGCGCCCCAATCGGGGCGGAAGCTCACGCCCATCGCTTAACGGGAAAGGGACGCCCCATGAAATCGCTGATCTCCATCCTCGCTGCCGGCACGGCCGCCATCGCGCTCGCCGGCGCTGCCTCCGCCAAGCCCGCTCCGGCCACCACGCCGGTTGTAACTGATCCGGGTGCGGTACATTCCTACATCCTGCTCGACCGGACGGGCTCCA
>JAGQRO010000132.1 GCA_020425315.1 Hyphomonas sp.
GCGCCGAGATCAATGCCTGCCGGCCCTTCCTTGTCTCGCGCATCGCGGCGCTTCCGAAGCTGAAAGTCATGCTCTGCCTCGGCAAGATCTCGCACGATTCCACCGTCCGTGCCCTCGGCCTGAAGCTGAAGGACCATCCGTTCGGACACGGAACAAATTACGCCGTGAGCGCTGGCGGACGCGACCTCACCCTCCTGTCGAGCTATCACTGCTCCCGCTACAACACGAACACCGGGCGCCTGACAGCGGGCATGTTCGAAGACGTGTTCGCAATGGCAAGAGAGGCGATAGACAACTGACCATCTGCGCGCCAAGGTTACCGGATGGAAAAGCTGAAACTCATTCCCTGCTACGAAGGAAAACCTGAGGGCGATGCCTATCCGGAATTCCATGCCCTGAACGGGCGCTTGGGGGAAACTGAGCTGGTGGACTTCCTGCGCACCGTCTGTTCATACGGCGCCCCCAAAGCGGAGGTCTCGTCAGCCAGCGAAGCTGCTGCCTTTCTGACCGCACTAACGCCCGACGCAGCGCGGGTTCTCTCTGGTGGCCTGACCGCACAGAAAGGCGCGTTCAAAATTGAGCCATCTTGTTGCTGCGGCCTTGAAGGCTGGCGGGAATGGTATTGGTTGCTGGATGGTCATGGCAGCCCCTGGCTTGGGCACGATCCTTCACCATGGGTCGAGGCTCACGACGGACAAATCGTATTGCATACGGACGAAGGCGAACAGGGGGAGGCCCTGACAGTCCCGGCTGAAGAACTGGCCGCAGCGCTCAACCAGGCGCGGGCCGATCTTGAAGCTTTTGCTGCCAGCCTTCGCGCGTGGATTCTGCGCGAAAATGTGCAGGACGGCCAGGAGATGTGCAACCTGCTGGAATTCTGGTTCGCAATTGGTGAGAAAAACGCCGAAGGACCGCCGGTTTATGGCGTGGCGATCACCGCGAAAAACCAGCCTGGCTAGCCCTCCTTCAGGATGCGCGCCTTTTGCCGGTTCCAGTCGCGTTTGGCTTCATTGGCGCGCTTGTCGAAATTCTTGCGGCCCGTTGCCGTGCCGATGAGCAGCTTCGCGCGGCCGCGTTCGTTGAAGTAAAACTTCAGCGGCACGATGGTGCGCCCGGCGCGCTCGACTTCCTGGGCGAGCTTCGCCAGTTCCCGCTTCGAGACCAGCAGCTTCCGCTTGCGGCGCGGTTCATGGTTGAAGCGGTTGGCGCCGGCATAGGTGGGGATGTCGCAATTGATCAGCCACAGTTCGCCGCCCTCCGGGCTGACATACGCCTCGGCGATATTGGCCTTGCCCTCGCGCAGGGATTTCACCTCAGAGCCGGTCAGCATGATGCCGGCCTCGAGCGTGTCTTCCACTTCATAGTCGCGGCGTGACCGGCGGTTCTCCGCGATCATCCCGTCCGAGCGGCCTTTGGTTTGTGCGTTCTTAGCCATGGGCCCTATTTAGGGGTGCAGGCCCGCGAGCGCCATGGCCGCGTCGATCTGTTCGCGCGCGGCCGCGTCCGGCGGGGTGATGGGCAGGCGCACGTCGAGTTCGCACAGGCCGAGCCGGTGAAGCACATATTTCGCCGGCCCCGGCGAGGGCGAGCAGAACATAGCCTTGTGCAGCGCGACAAGGCGGCGCTCGATGGCCTGGGCAGTTTCCACATCGCCGGCATTGAAGGCCTTGTGCATCTGGGCACAGGCCTCCGGCATGACATTGGCGGTGACCGAGATACAGCCCTTGCCCCCCATGGCGAGGTGGCCGAGGGCGGCGGTGTCCTCCCCGCAGAGCTGGATGAATTGTTCTCCATCTCCGATCAGGGCCGAATGCTGGGAAACCCGGCCCATGTCGGCCGTGGCATCCTTGATGCCGATGATATTGGGCAGGCGGGCGAGCCGGGCGACTGTCTCAGCCGACATATCGATCACCGTGCGGCCCGGCACATTGTACAGGAACACCGGCAGAGCGACGGCGTCATTGATCGCCTTGAAATGGGCGTAGAGGCCGTCCTGATTGGGCTTGTTGTAGTACGGGCAGACGACCAGGGCGGCGTCCGCGCCGGCCTTTTTGGCATGTTCCACAAGGTCAATCGCCTCATCCGTGGCGTTGGACCCGGCCCCGGCGATCACCGGCACGCGGCCGGCGGAGACCTCCACGCACAGGGAGACGACATCCTTGTGTTCCTCGGTCGACAGGGTCGAGGTTTCTCCCGTCGTGCCGACCGGAACAAGGGCCGACGAGCCCCCGGCAATCTGGCGCTCCACCAGTTCGGCAAAGGCTTTGCTGTCCACGGCACCGTTCTTGAAGGGGGTAACGAGAGCTGGGATTGAGCCGTGAAACATCGTATTCTTGCCGCGATTCAGGTGTTGTTTGCGAAGATCCATATATGAATCGACAGAGCCTTCCCACGCTTTGGCTCAGAAATAAACACCCGGTAACCATCCATATGTTGCGACCCCTCGTTCTTTCTCTGATCGTTGCCCTCGGCAGTGCCGGTGTGGCCGTGGCCGCCGTGCCCGGGCCGCCGAGCCTGAAACCGGCCCGGACCTATGCCTCCGACGTCACCGATCCGAAGAATGCCGAAATCCTCTACAAGGCGCTGGAAGCGGCCGAACGCTATGACTGGCAGACCGTCGCCAGCATGCAACGCCAGGCCACCGACCCGGCCGTGCGCGACCTGATCATGTGGA
>JAGQRO010000133.1 GCA_020425315.1 Hyphomonas sp.
GACCTGATCTATGAAGGCGGCATCGCCAACATGAACTATTCGATCTCCAACACGGCCGAATATGGCGAATATGTCTCCGGCCCGCGTGTGGTCGGCTCGGAGTCGAAGGCGGCGATGAAGAAGGTGCTGGAAGACATCCAGTCCGGCGCGTTCGCGCGCAACTGGGTGCTGGAGAACCAGGCCGGCGCGCCGAGCTTCCATGCCATGCGCCAGCGCATGAACGCACACTCGATCGAGGATGTCGGCGAGAAGCTGCGCGGCATGATGCACTGGGCCCAGAACGACCGCCTGGTCGACAAGGCCCGCAACTAGCGCCGGCTCAGCCCTGCTTCACCACCCAGACCTGGTCGTCCGGAAGGTCGTCCGGGCCTGGCGTGGGGAGTTGCGGCCGCCAGCCTGAAATGCGCAGTCGGTTGCGCCCGGCCGCCTTCGCCGCATAGAGCGCCGCATCCGCCGCCTTGTAATAGGTCAGGAAGGCAATCGGCTCATCCGAATGGACATGCGCCAGGCCGATCGACACGGTGATATGCCCGACATCGCCGAATTCGTGCGCCGCGATACGGGCGCGCAGCGCTTCGGCGGCCAGTTCCGCCGCGTGGCGTGAATTGGCATCCACCAGCACGCAGAATTCCTCTCCGCCGAACCGGGCCACGACATCGCGCTCGCGCAGGCCGGATTCGAGCAGGCTGCCGAGTTCCGCCAGAACATAGTCGCCGGCGGCATGGCCAAATGTGTCGTTCACTTTCTTGAAGTGATCGATGTCCAGCAGCAGCAACGCCAGGCTGCGATTGCGGAAGAGGCCCGAGGCCAGAGCCTCGTCGAATTGCTCCTCGAAGGCGCGGCGATTGGCCAGGCCCGTTAGCGGATCGGTCAGCGCAAGTTCGCGCAATGACGTATGCTCCGCCAGCGCCTCCTCCCGCTCATGCCAGATCCGGCGCGTGCGGATCATCACCAGAACCGCCGTGAACACGATGTCGACCATGACCGAGGGGAAGAAGCCGGTATCGAAGAATTCCATGTTCCCGATCAGGCCCAGCCCGCGCCCGATCCGGCCGAGGATCACGAAGAAGGCCGGCGCCCAGCCGATCAGCTGCGCCAGCGCGAACCGGCTGCCGCGCAACGACGCGGTGACCAGTGCGCCGATCAGCGTCAGGAAGGGAAACAGGAAAACGCCGTGGAAGATGGTCGATCCGGTCAGCGGGAAATGCGGCACCAGCGACATGAAGAAAACGCCCGCGGCAAGCGGGATCAGCCCGGTCACGACCAGCGCCGTGCGCCAGAACCGGCCGAGCTTTTCCTTCTCGCAGAGATCCCGCACCAGCAGGCAGGCCATCAGGATCGCCCCGGCCAGCAGCAGATGGTCGAGGATCGAGCGGGTGAGAATGCCGAAGCCCGGAAACACTTCGAACACGAGATTGGACCAAAGGAAGGAATAGGCCAGGACCTGCGCCACCATGGCCGCATAGAACAGGATGAAGCGCTGGCGGACCATCAGGAAGAAAAAGGCGTTCAGCACCAGCGGCGCGAACATCACGCCGCAGAAGAAGGCCGCCATCACAGCGGCATGTGTGTGGCTGACAAGGTCGACGTCTTCGTCGACGACCGAGACATCCATGAAATTGCGCAGATCCCAGGGCTGGTCCACGCCGATCAGCACTTTCGCCACGCGCGGCGCATTGTGATCATGGATTGCGAAGGCCAGGCTGGACGGGGAACGCCACTGCTCGGTGATCTGCCGTCCGCTATAACGCTCAGTCCGGATCGTGCCGTCGGCCAGCACAAGATTGATGGTCATGGCGCCATGATGGCCGAGGCGCGTGCGCAGCACCGGATGCTCTATCGCGGCGGTGAGATCCGAAACGTCCACCAGGAACCAGGCATGGTCGGCGCCTTTCGAATAGGCTTCGTCGCCGCAGCGGAACTGGTCTGACCGGGCCAGCGCCTGTGCGGGCGTCAGGTCCCCCTGCCCCATCAGGGAGCAGATGCGCGGTCCGATCTTGCCGGGATCGGGCGCCTTGGCCGATGCCGGCGACAAGCCCGCCGACAGCCCCAAAAGGCCTGCCAGCACCAACCCACGCAGGAGACGTTTGACCCACCTACCAGTCATCCATGGATATTGCCACAGATGGTTTTCCATCCGTTTACGGAGAACGGAAAGAATCGCGCGAACGCCTCAGAAATCCTTTCTGAAGGGCGCGCTCCTGTTAAGGTCCACCGGCCCGTCAATGCCGGGCACCTGCCCCTTCATCGAATACTGCCAGAACAAGGCTTCGACTTCGGGCGGGCCGGACAGGCTGCGCATCCAGACCGGATAGTCCGCAAACTCCCCGGCCAGCCAGTCGCGATGGAAATCCGGCGTCGTGTAGAGCACCGGGCGGACGCCATATTCGGCTTCAAGCTTGCGGAGGAAGACGGCGAGGTCCGCTTTTGCCGCCGCCTTGCCGCGCGGGGCTTCGCAATTGTGGGCGTATTCGAGGTCCACCGCCGGCGGCAGGGTGCCGGCGCGCACTTCGACCGACTGGATGAAATTCGCCGCCTGTTCCTCGCCGCCGCGGCAGAGGAGGAAGAAATGATAGGCGCCGGCGAGCCAGCCACGCCGGGTTGCCTCGCGCCAGTTCTGCTGGAAGCGGGGATCCTTCCAGTCAGTCCCTTCGGTGGCCTTCAGGTAGATGAAATCGAGCGCGGCGCCGTCCAGCCGGTCCCAGTCGACCCGGCCATTGTGATGGGAAAGATCGATGCCTTCCGCGCTGGCTGGCAGCAGCGGCTCCGCCTCCGGCAGGGCAGGTTCGCCGCGCGTGCAGGCGGCAAGGGCAAGACAGGTCAGGGCAAGCAGGGCCGGTCGCATCGTGCGGGTCAGTCTCCTCTCGCGGCAAGGCAGGCATCTGGCCCGCCCGGGGCCAAAGCAAGGCGGCTTTCTGCAGTTGCCGGTTAACGAAATCAACGCCCTCCCCTTTTTCGGGCACGAAGCCTGCATTAGCCTCCAGAGCATAATGAGAACAGGGTAAACAGGGCGATGGCACCGAGTGATAGACTGCGCAGTGGCGCCCCCCGTCCGGCCTCCGATGCGGCGAACCTGGTCCTGAAAGGCACCCGGCTGGATGGCACGCTGCACTTCACCGCCCAGACTGTCGTCTCCGGCGAAATCGCCGGCGAGATCACCTGCGGGGGCACGCTGTTCATAGAAGTTGGCGCGCGCGTTACCGGCCGCGTGCAGGCCCCTACCATCGTCATCTATGGCGAACTGGACGGCACGGCGCTGGCCACGGAATTCATGGAAATCTGCACCGGGGCGGCTGTCTCCGGCATTGTGCGGGCAAAATCCATCCGCGTGGACCAGGGCGCCAACCTGACGGCAGACCTGTCGATTTCGGCGGATGCGACCATGCCGGCCGCGCCGGCGCCGGCTGCACCCCCGGCACCGTCGGTCCCGGCCTGAAGCCTAGCGCTCGCGCAGGCGCAGCATCTGTTCGGAATAAGGCGCCGACGGGTCGAATGCACCCAGCTGCTCCAGCCGCGTACAAGCCCAGCTATAGCCGCCTGAGCAGGCATTGCGCAGCAGTCTCGTGCCTTCGGGAACATTCTTGGCGCCGCCGGTGCCGGTATAGGCCATGTTGCCATAGCCGGCACAGCCGCTGACATCGCCGAGGTCGCAGGACAGTTTGTAGAGGCGCCGGGCTTCGGGCTGGTTGGCGTCCATGCCCCGGCCGAGCGAAGTGAGATAGGCGAGCGAGGAACAACCCTCGCCATTCCCGCCCTTGCAGGCCCGGTCATAGGCTTTCGCCGCCAGGCCATAATCCTGCAGGCCGCCCTCGCCCTTGCGGTAGAGATCGCCGGAGATCACGCAAGCGTGATAGTCCTTCGCCGCGCAGGCCGTGGCCGATTGCTGGCGCGCCTCGCGGTCGTTCGCGAAGTTTCCCTTGGCCTGTTCGTAGGCGATTTCGGCCTGCGAGCGCTCCAGGCGATCGCCTTGTGCTGTTGCAGGCAGCGCCCAGACGCAGGCGCTGGCAATCAGGGCGCCGGTGATCAGTTTCCGCATCGGGATCATCCTCTGGAATTTCATCCTTCCGGATATAAGGACCGCCGCCTTCGGCGTCCACGCAGCGGCTGGCTTAAGCTTTCTTAACCCACCCTTGCCGCTCCGCCGGGCGCGGGGCAGTATCCGGCCAAAATAACAGACCGGCAGCAGAGGGAGACACACATGGCGGCAAGCGATCAGGTACCCATGGGATCGGGCTTCCATGCGAAGTCGACGGCGGCGGAAGTGATTGCCGGGCGCGACCTCAGCGGCAAGAACGCCATCGTGACCGGCGGATATTCCGGCCTCGGCCTCGAAACCGTGCGTGCGCTGGCCTCTGCGGGGGCGCGGGTGACCGTGCCGGCCCGGCGCGTGGATGTGGCGGAAGCCGCGCTTGCCGAAGTGGCGGGCGACATCGAGATCGCGGCCATGGACCTTGCCGACCTGCGCAGCGTCGAGAAGTTCACCCGCGAATATGACGAGACCGGCCGCGGGCTCGATATCCTGATCAACAATGCCGCCGTGATGGCCTGCCCGCTCGCCCGGGTCGGCCCCGGCTGGGAAAGCCAGTTCGGCATCAACCATCTCGGCCATATGGCGATGAGCCTGGCGCTGGCCCCGGCGATGCAGCGCACCACAGGCGCCCGCATGGTGGCGCTGTCGTCCACCGGCCATGTCCGCTCCGACATCATCTGGGATGATCCGAACTATGAGACGCGGCCCTATGACAAATGGGAAGCCTATGGCCAGGCCAAGACGGCCGATGCCCTGTTCGCCCTGGCGGTGGACCGGCGCGGGCGCGACGTTGGCGTGCGCGCCTTCTCCGTGCATCCGGGCGGCATCTTCACCCCGCTGCAGCGCCATTTGACGGATGAGGAGATGGCTGCGCTCGGCTGGAAGAACCCGGACGGCACCATTCCGCCGGCTGTGCAGGCCATGTTCAAGACGCCGGAACAGGGCGCCTCCACGTCCGTCTGGGCGGCGACCGATCCGCGCCTTGCCGACAAGGGCGGGGTGTATTGCGAAGATTGCGACATTGCCGCCTTTGCCACCGAGACCAGCCAGCGGTGGGAACATGTGCGGCCATGGGCCTGCAGTGACGAAGGCGCCGAACGGCTCTGGGACCTCAGCGAAAAACTCCTGGCGAATGCCTGAACCGACCGATCCGGTCACAGCCCCCCGAAGGACCCGCCCCATGAAACATCTGGCCCCCATAAGCCTCGCAGCCCTGCTCCTGTCAGCCTGCGCCAGTTCCATTCCGGACCCGGAACCGGGCTCCCCCATCGCGGACTCGCTCGCCGCCCCTGAGACCGCCCCTGCCCCGGAAGCGGCCCCCGTGCCCGAGGCGCCGTCGGCAAAGGTCGCCGCTGGCGGGTTCGACTATGAAAGCGTGTTCGCCCAGGACGACCGTCCGGAAGCGGATTATGAACTGTATCCGGTCCGCAAATCGGCCGAAGTGCTGATGTTCACCGGCGTGATGCCCGGCATGACCGTGGTCGAGCTGGAAGCCGGCGATGGCTTCTATACCGAGCTCCTGTCGAAAGTCGTCGGCGAGGCGGGAACGGTCTATATGCAGAACCCGGCGGGCTTCGCGGCCTTTCTGGGCGATGCCGTGCCCAAGCGGGTGAACGACCGGCTGGCCAATGTCGACATTGTCGAGAGCAATTTCGACAACCTGTCCGCCATCGGTGACGGCGAGGCCGACATCGTGACCTGGTTCCTCGGGCCGCACGAGCTCTGGTTCACGCCGGAAGGCGAACAGGCCTTCAGTTTTGGCGATCCCGACCGCACCTTCCCGGAGATTGCCCGTGTCCTGAAGCCGGGCGGCAGCTTCATCGTGCTGGATCACATGGCCTCTCCCGGCTCTCCGGCGACAACCGGCAATGAAACCCACCGCATCGACAAGGCGATCATCATCTCGATGGCCGAAGCCGCCGGGTTCACGCTGGCGGGGGAAAGCGACATCCTCGCCAATCCGGACGATGACGGCACGGTTGGCGTGTTCGACCCGACCATGCGCCGCAAGACCGACCGCTACCTGCTGAAGTTCACGCATTAGGGGAACTGGCACGCCAGATGCATCCTCCGGGGCGACAAGAGCCGTCCCGGAGACCTGCTTCATGCGCTGCCGCCTCTACCCCGCCATCCTGCTGACCGCCGCAGCGCTGGTGCCGGCCATTCCCGCCGATGCGTCAGGCCGCCGGCAGAATGCGGCCTGGGCAAGCGCGGACGACGAACTGGCCGGCGGGCTGTATGAGGCTCCGGTGGCCGGCAAGGCCGCAGCGCCCGGCGCCGCTGCCACAGAAGCTCCGATTGTCGTGGAGGCGGCTGTCCTTCCAGCGGCTGACAATGGTCAGGAAGTGTCTGTCGAGCGTCAGGAAGACGTTTTGAGCGTTGCCGAAGGGCCGGAACCGGCCGGGCGCCGCCTGCTCACCTGGCAGGGCCGCAATCACTGGTAAGGCAAAGGCCGCGCCTCAGGCCGGCAGGGATTCCGTCAGCAGCATTTCGCGCTGGGCCGCGGCCGTGCGCGTGGCCTGAGCCGGCAGCCAGCAGGTAACTTCCAGACCGCCGCCCTCGACCGGCTTCATGCCGACCGTGCCACCATGCAGGTCCACGAAATGCTTCACCAGGGCAAGGCCGAGGCCGGCGCCGCGCTGGTCGCCGGAGACGAAACTGTCGAAGCTCGTCGCGCGCTTTTCCGCATCGAGGCCGCGGCCATTGTCGCGCACCGAGAAGGTGACCATGTCGCCCATGCGCTGGGCCGCCACGACAATCTCGCCGCCCGGATCGGTGAAGCGCAGCGAGTTCGAAACGAGATTGAACAGGATCTGGCGGATGCGCCGCTCATCGGCCCGGATCATGCCTAGCTTGCCGGTGATATCGGCGCGCACGGCGATCTCCGTATCCTCGGCCTTGGTCACCACCATCTCGATGGATTCCTCGATCACCTTGCGCAGATCGACTTCTTCGAGGTCGAGATCCATGCGACCGGCCTCGATCATGGCGAGGTCGAGAATGTTCTCGATCAGCTTGGAGAGATGGTCCGACGCCGACAGGATCGAGCCGACATAATCCTTCTGCCGCTCGGTAAGATCGCCATTCTTCTGGGTTTCGAGCAGTTCGGCATAGCCGAAGATCACGGTCAGCGGCGAGCGCAGCTGGTAGGACACATTGCGCACGAATTCCGTCTTCAGGCGGTCAGCCGCCTCGAAGGCCTCGGCCCGTTCGCGCAGGGCGGATTCGACGCGGCGCGTCGCCGTCACATCGGCAAAGGCGATCAACGTGTTCCCATCCGGCAGCGGATGGGTGAGATAGGTGAGGATCGAGCCGTCGGAGCGGCGCATCTCGCCAGTGGTGGACTGGCGTGCCTTGGCGGACGGGTCGGTGATGTGGCCCTTGATGGCGTCCCAGATCTCCTGGTCGTGGAACAGCGGAATGCATTGCTCCGTGACCGCATCATAGTCGGGATGGTCCTTCAGCTTGCCTTCGCCGAGATTCCAGAGCCGCTCGAACGCATTGTTGTGCAGCTTCAGGCGCCCGTCGCCGCCGAACACGGCCACGGCCTCGTGCAGATTGTCCAGCGTCGAGGACTGCGTCTTCACGATGGCATTGAACTTGGTCTGCAGTTCCAGTTCGCCCGTAATGTCCTTGAACAGGAGCAACAGGCCACCCATCGGGTGGCGCTGGCGCGTGACGGACAGGGTGGAGCCTTCCGGCAGGGACCAGGTGTCTTCCTTCACGCCGTCGATATCGAGATAATAGGAAAGTTCCTCGGCGCGCCATTCGGCATAATTGGCACGGGCCGGCAGCTTGCGGCGTTCGCGCAACCGGTCCAGCAGCTGGCCATGGCCCGGCCGGTCCAGCAGGAAGCTCTCATCGAGATCCCACATGTCGCGGAAGGCCTTGTTGTAGAAGGTCAGCTTGCGGTCGGAACCAAAAATGGCGACGGCGTCGGCGACATGGTTCAGCGTCTCGTCATGGGCGCGGACGTGGCGGTTGAGATCTTCGCGCGCATCTTCCTGCGCGGTGACGTCGAGCGCCATGGCGCCTGCCCCGCCCGACAGCGGGAAGGTCAGTATACGCATCGCCCGGCGCTGGCCATTGACGACCATGTGGCGCGTCTCGTCGATATCGACGCCTTCGGAAATCGTCTTGCGGGCCTGTTCGGCGGTCGCCTGGTCCAGCATCAGCTGGCGGTCCAGCACACGGTCGAGGTTCACGCCATCGACGGCCTCGATATAGGCCGGGTTCACCCATTGCAGCTTGCCCATGCCGGACATGCGCCAGGCCGGGAACGGCGCCTTGCCCAGCATGTCGAGGAA
>JAGQRO010000134.1 GCA_020425315.1 Hyphomonas sp.
AAGCGCGACCACCGCAAGCTGGGCGCGCAGCTGGACCTGTTCCACCTGCAGCCGGAAGCACAGGGATCGGTTTTCTGGCACCCGAAAGGCTTCATGATCTGGCGCCAGCTGGAAGCCTATATCCGCCGCCGCCAGGATGAAGACGGCTATGTCGAGGTGAAGACGCCGCAACTGCTCGATTCGGTATTCTGGGAAAAATCCGGCCACTGGGACAAGTTCCGCGAGAACATGTTCGTGGTGCCGGACTTCATTCCGAATACGGAAGAAGAGGACGTGAAGATCCCGGCCGATACGCAGCTGATGGCGCTGAAGCCGATGAACTGCCCGGCGCATGTGCAGATTTTCAAGAGCGACCAGCGCTCCTATCGCGACCTGCCGATCCGCATGGCCGAATTCGGCTGCTGTCACCGCAACGAGGCCCATGGCGCGCTGCATGGCCTGATGCGCGTGCGTCAGATGACGCAGGACGATGCGCACATCTTCTGCCGGGAAGACCAGATCCGCGACGAGACGCTGCGCTTCCTCAAACTGTTCTCGCGCGTCTATGCCGATTTCGGCCTGACGGAGATTTCCTACAAGCTGGCGACGCGGCCCGAACTGCGCGGCGGCACGGACGAGAACTGGGACCGCGCCGAACAGGCGCTGGCCGACGCGCTGACGGAAGCGGGCCTGCCCTTCGAGATCGCCGAAGGGGAGGGCGCCTTCTATGGCCCGAAACTCGAATTCCACCTGACGGACGCCATCGGCCGGACGTGGCAGTGCGGCACGTTCCAGCTCGACTATGTGCTGCCCGAACGTCTCGATGCGGACTATACGGGCTCCGATGGCGGCAAGCATCGCCCGGTCATGCTGCACCGCGCCGTGTTCGGTACGTTCGAACGCTTCATGGGCATCCTGATCGAGAACTATGCCGGGGCCTTCCCGATGTGGCTCTCGCCGGTGCAGGTGGTTGTCGCCGCGATCACGGATGCGGCCAATGACTATGCCGAGGAGGCCGCGGCCCTGCTGCGCAAGGCGGGGCTGCGCGTCGAGACGGATACGCGCAACGAGAAGATCAATTACAAGGTCCGCGAGCATTCGCTGCAGAAAGTGCCCGTGATCGCCGTTGTCGGCGGGCGCGAGGCGGAGGAGCGCACGCTGGCGCTGCGCCGGCTCGGTTCGAATGCGCAGGAAATGATCTCGCTGGACGCGGCCCTGGCATCGCTGGCGCAGGAAGGCCTTGCGCCCGACCTCAAGGCGTGATGCTGATCGGGGCGGCTGACTGAAGGGGCGGGGGCAGAGAGTGTACTCATGACCTATGCGCCGATCCTTGCCGCCGTCTTCCTCCTCTGGCCCGTCATGGGGTTCCTGGGAGGGCAGGGCTATGCGCCACTGCTTGGCCTTGCGGCCCTGCCGGCGCTGGCGCTCGCCCGCCCGAAGGGGCGCCCGGCGCTCTATGCCGTGCTGGCCGTGCTGTTCGTTGCCTGGGCGGCGGCGAGTGAAGTCTGGTCGCCGGCCTCGAAAGGCTTCATCTCGGGCAGTCTTGCCGACGGCGACTTCGCCGTGCGCGCGGCCAGCCTGCGCATCGTCCTCACCATGGTCTTCGCCCTGCTGGCCGTTGGCGGTGCGCTGAGGATCCGGGCGGGCGCGGCGCAGCGCTCCAGCCGGGTCATGCTGGGCGCGCTCGCCGTGCAGGGGCTGGTCGTGCTGACCATCGCCTTCATCGCGCCGGTGCTGATCAGGATGATCTATGGCGAGGATTCGCTGCGCGTGAATGAGGGCATCCAGAATGCGGCGCGCAATGCCAATGCCTATGCGCTCGTGCTGCCCGTGCTTGCCGGCTATGCCGGTGTGCGGCCGGGCCTGATGTGGAAGGGCGTGGCGGTGCTGATTGTGCTGGCCGGGGCGTTTGCGTTCCAGCGCGCGGATTCGCAGGCGGCGCTGATCGGCCTTGTCTTCATGGTGGGCGCCATGGCGCTGGTGACCCTGTTGCCGCGCAATGGCTTCCGCGTCCTCTTCGGCGCACTCGCCGCCTATGTCGCTTTCGCGCCGGTGATCTTCGGCGTGCTGGTGCGTGGCCTCGCGGCGGGCGGCGTTTCCCTGCCGGGCTCCTTCCAGTCCCGCGCCTGGTCGTGGGACGTGGTTCTGGGAAAGATCGCGGAGAAGCCTCTGATGGGTCACGGCCTTGCCGCCTCGAAGACCTGGCGTGAGACGTATGCGGATCATCCGGACTGGCTGGCGCAATTGCCGGGCTATTGGGCCTCCTATCCGGTCGTGCCGGGCCACCCGCACAATATGGCGCTGCAGATCTGGGCCGAGACGGGGATTATCGGTGCCGGCCTTGCCGCGCTGGCACTGGCGGCGCTGGCCTTTCGCCTGCCGTCACCGGGCGACATGCGCCAGGATGTGCGCCTTGCCGCCGCGGGTCTCACTGGCGTGGCGCTCAGCCTCTTCTCCTTTGCCTATAGCGCGTGGAACGAGGCCTTCTGGTCCAGCCTCGTGCTGGCGGCCATCGCCATCATACTCCTGGCAAAACGCGAGCGCGCCTCCCTGTGAGCGGCGACCCGTTCCCCACCATCACCGCGCTTGTGGTGACCTATCATACCGGCCCGCGCCTGCATGAATGCCTCTATGCCCTGAAGGGCGATCCGGACGTGACCGAGATCATCATCGTCGACAATGGCAATCCACCGGAAGAGCGCGAATGGCTGGACCGGTTCGCCGCGAAGACGACCGGTGTCAGCCTGCTGCGCGACGGCACCAATCCGGGCTATGGCGCGGCGGTGAACCGTGCGGCAGCCGTCGCGATGGGAGAGATGTTTCTCGTCTGCAATCCCGATTGCGTCATCAAGCGCGGCGCCATGGGGCCGCTGGTCGAAGCCTGGCGCAGCGCGCCGGCGCCGGCGATTGTCGGGGGACGGATCTTCGATCTTCACGGCGTGGAAGAACGCGGCGCGCGGCGCAACACGCTGACCCTCTGGAACGCCGTGGGCCTCGGCAAATGGGCGCTGAACCGGGAGCCGCCACCGGAGGGGCCGGTGCGCGTCGGCGCAGTGTCCGGCGCGTTCCTGCTGGTCCACCGGGCGGATTTCGAAAGGCTTGGCGGCTTTGACGCGGGCTATTTCCTGCATGTCGAGGATGTCGATCTTTGCCGCCGCGCGCTGGAGGCGAGCGGCTCGGTGACCTACCAGCCGCTGGCTGGCGCGTTGCATTACGGGCAGACTTCCGATGCGCCCTCCGCCGTCGTGCAGGCGCACAAGGCGGCGGGACTGAAACGTTATTTCCGGAAATTTCCCGGCGGCCCGCTGGAGCGCATTGCGGCGGCCATCCTGGTGCCGCTGCTCGGCCTTGCCCTGCGGTTCAGGGGATAGGGCGCCAGCCTGGCGGGGCGAGTTCGAACCCCTTGAAGTCAAAGCCCGGCGCCACCGCGCACGAGACCAGCGACCAGGCACCGAGCGATTCCGCCGTCTGCCAGTAATTGGCCGGCACCACGCCCTGAAAGGCCTGCCCGCCGCGCAAATCCGGCCCGAGCGTGACGGCGCTCGCGCCCTTGCCATCGGGCGGGGAGGTGGTCAGCACCAGCGGCCCGCCGGCATGCCACAGCCAGGTCTCGTCCGCATCGACCCGGTGCCAGGCGGAGACTTCATCGGCCTGCAGCAGGAAATGGATCAGCGTCGAGGCCGGCCGGTGGCCGGGCAGGGAGGGGGCGCGGAAGGTCTCGACATAATGCCCACCCTCCGGATGCGGCTTCATGTTCAGGAGACGGATGATCTCGTTGGGGCCGAGATCTCCCGGCAGCGATACCATCAGAACCGGTCCTTCCGGCCGCGGATTTCGGCGAAGGTGGCCACCGCGTCGCCGGGATGGCCCATCGCGGCCTGCAGTTCCGGCACGTCGGCGCGCAGGAAGGGATTGGTGGCAAGCTCGCGTTCGAGCACTGTCGGCACGGTCGGGATGCCCTTGGCGCGCAATTCGTCGATCTTGCGGACATAGTCCATGAGCGCCGCATTGCCGGGCTCGATCGTCTCGGCGAAACGGGCATTCGACTGGGTATATTCGTGCGCGCAATAGAGCGTCGTTTCCGGCGGCAGGGCCTTCAGCTTCGACAGGCTCGCCCACATCATCTCCATCGTGCCCTCAAACACCCGCCCGCAGCCGAGCGCGAAGACGGCATCGCCGACAAAGGCCTGTCTCTGCTCTTCGAAATTATAGGCGATATGGCCGAGCGTGTGGCCGGGCACGTCCAGCACGGTCGCCGTCGCGCGGCCGAGTTCCACCGTGTCGCCTTCCTTCAGCGCCACATCGATGCCGGGAATCTTCGCCGCTTCTCCGGCGGGGCCATAGATGGTGCAGCCGGTCTCTTCCTTGATCTTCAGGTTTCCGCCGGCATGGTCGGGGTGCCAGTGCGTGTTGAGGATGTGGCTGATATGCCAGCCCATCCGTTCGGCTTCGGCGAGATACTTGGCCGCGTCCGGCGTATCGATGGCAGCGGTCTGCCCCGAATAATGCTCGTGGACGAGATAGCCATAATTATCGTTCAGGCAGGGAAAACGATGTATGTCGAGGGTGATCTGGGTCATCTGTACCTCCTGCAGACCGGCCTAGCACAGGGAATTCCATGCGTCAGGATGCTGTCACGCTCGAACGTTTCTACGCCGCCCCGCTGGGGATGGCGGCGTCGCGTGTGATTGCCGGCAAGCTGACGGATCTCTGGGGCGATGCGCGGGGCCTCTCCATGCTGGGCCTCGGTTTTGCCATCCCGGTGCTGGATGCCTTCATCGACGGGCCGGCGCGCATGGTCGCCGCCGTGCCGGCCGAGCATGGGCCGGTGCTGTGGGACTATTCGGGCCGCGGCAATGCCAGCGTCTCCGTCGCCGACGACCGGTTGCCCTTTCCCGATGGCATGTTCGACCGGGTGATCGTGCTGCATGGCCTGGAGGAAGCCGGCAATCCGCGCACATACCTCCGCGAGATCTGGCGCGTCACGGCGCCGGAGGGGCGTATCGTGCTGGCGGCGTCCAACCGGGGCGGGCTCTGGTCGCGCGCGACGCGCACCCCGTTCGGCCATGGCCGCCCATGGACCCGCGCGCAGCTGATGAATTTGCTCTCCTCCGGCCTCTTCCAGGTCACCGCCTCGACCAGCGCGCTCTACATGCCGCCGCTGTCGGCCGGGCTTGTCACCTCGGCCGCCGAAGGCTGGGAGACGATCGGGCGGCTGGTGGCGCCGGGCCTTGGCGGTGTGGTGCTGGTGGAGGCGGTGAAGCGGCTTTATGCCTCTCCGGGAGGCGGCGCGGTGGCACCTGTGACCGAAAAGGTACGCTTGGCCCGCCCTGCGGCATCGCAACGGCGCGAAAGACATTGACGGGCCGGGCATCGCGGATAGGTATAAAACTGTAGCCGATACAGGGGTCTGCCATGAAGCTCGTCACAGCCATCTTCAAGCCGAGCCGGCTCGACGCCGTTATCGACGCCCTTTCCGAAGCGGGCGCCACCGGCATGACCGTTTCCGAAGTGCGCGGCTATGGCCGCCAGCGCGGCAAGACCGAGGTCTATCGCGGCGCCGAATATGAAGTGCGCCTGCTGCCGAAAGTGAAGGTGGAAGTCGCCTGTTCGGACAGCGAGGCCGAGCGCTTTGCCGAGGCCATTGTCGGCGCAGCGAACACCGGCACGATCGGCGACGGCAAGATCTTCATCGTCGATGTCGGTTCGATCATCCGCATCCGCACCGGCGAGCGCGACGAACAGGCCGTTTCCGGCTGAGGCGTCAGTCGTCCTCGCCGCGCTCGAAGCTCGCTTCTTCGGCGCCGTGATGCAGCTGCAGGTTCAGTAGGATCGCCTTGGCGACCGGCAACAGCGCCAGGATCAGCCCGATCACGACCGCGCACAGAACTGCAAAGGCCACGACTTTTGCTGCGGCCGGCATGGACATCATCGGCACGATGAAGATGAAGGGCGCAGTCAGCACCAGCACGCCGAAGCCGACAAAGAAGGCCGGCCCATCGGCGGTGTCTTCATTGTTCATCGGCCGTCCGCAGACCGGGCACGCGTCATTGAGCTTCAGGTAGGACCGGAACAGCTTGCCCTTGCCACAGGCGCCGCAGCGCAGGCGAAGGCCGGAAAGAATGGGGGAAGGCTGGGTCATCGGGGGCTCCGCAACGGGTTCCTGACACATCTGGCCTCCGGCGGCCTACCGCAATGCGACACATGGCACGCTCGCCGCGCCGCCCCTTGACGCCGCGCCCCGCATTGCCCACCAGAACGGGCGAAATTGCCAAGACGGACACAGAATTCATGGCGGACCCCATTTTCCAGCGCATCGCCATTGTCGGCGTGGGCCTTA
>JAGQRO010000135.1 GCA_020425315.1 Hyphomonas sp.
CCAGCCGCCCTGCTCCGTCTCCCCAGCGCAAGCTGGGGCCCAGAGCGGCGGGCCCTGCACTCTGTGGCGCTGGACCCCAGCTTTCGCTGGGGAGACGGTTCTGCAAGGTACATACTGCCCCTGCCGGAACCCTAGGGCCGACCCCACAGCTCCGTAAACTGAACGTACCCCCAAGCGCCCTCACAGGCGCCGCATGTGCTGGCGGAAACGTCCGGTCTCAGCCCGCGATATATTGCGCGCCGTTCACCGTCATGGTCGCGCCATTGATGAAGGCGGCTTCGTCGCTGGCGAGATAGGCGCACATGGAGGCGATTTCCTCGGCCTTGCCAAGCCGGCCGACCGGGATGGTTGCGATGATGCCTTCCAGCACTTCCGGCTTCACGGCGGCCAGCATCTCGGTGTCGATATAGCCGGGGGCGACGCAGTTCGAGGTGATGCCCTTCTTGGCGCCCTCATAGGCCAGCGCCTTGGTGAACCCGATGAGGCCGGCCTTGGCTGCGGAATAGTTGGCCTGCGTGAACTGGCCCTTCTGGCCATTGATCGAGGAGATGTTGATCACCCGGCCCCAGCCGCGCTCACGCATCCCGTCCCAGACCTGGCGGGTGACGTTGAAGGCGGAGGTGAGGTCGACATCGATGACCTGCTGCCACTGGTCCTTGGTCATCTTGTGGAAGGGGGCGTCGCGGGTGATGCCGGCATTGTTGATGACGATATCGATCGGACCGAGATCGGCCTCGATGGCGGCCAGGCCCGCGGTCACGGCGTCATAATCGCCGACGTCGAATTTGTAGACTTTTACACCGATTGCCTCGGCGCATTCCTGCGCGGCGGCATCATTGCCGGCATAATTGGCGGCGACCTTGTAGCCCTTCTTCACCATGGTCTCGCTGATCGCGCGGCCAATGCCCCGCGTTCCGCCCGTCACCAGAACCGTCTTCGACATGTATCCCTCCCTTGAAATTTTTGCACCTGCGCACGCTAGCGCTTCTGCTGCAGAAACTTCAATAGCGCATTGGTCGCATGACATTTCTGTGCGAGATTGTGCCGCATAGCACAAAAATTGCTTCACGCAGGGGAAGCAGAGGGCAGGACATGGCCAAGGGCAACGGATCCGCGAATACGATCATCATCAAGAAGTACGCGAACCGGCGTCTCTATGACACGTCGACCTCGTGTTACGTGACGCTGGATCACCTGTCGGACCTTGTCCGCGAGGGCCGCGACTTCGAAGTCCGCGATGCCAAGACCGGCGAGGACCTGACCCGCCAGGTGCTGACCCAGATCATCTTCGAACAGGAAACCAAGGGGCAGGGCGCCCTGCCGCTGAACTTCCTGCGCCAGCTGATCGGTTTCTATGGCGGCGGCGCGCAAACCTTCCTGCCGGCCTTCCTCGATGTCTCGATGAACTCTTTCGCCGAGGCCCAGAAGGAATGGCGCAAGGCCGCCAATCCGATGACGATGTTCGAGAAACAGGCACGCCGGAACATGGCGATGTTCGAACAGGCGATGAAGATGTTCATGCCGGCGCTTTACGGCGCGGCAAGTCAGGAGAGCAAGCCGAACGGGGCGAGCTCGATCATGGAAATGCAGGCCGAGGCGCTCGCCAACATGCAGGCCCAGATGGTCGCCATGCAGGAACAGCTCGCCGAGCTCTACCGCAAGGACTGACGGAAACCTCCGTCCCGGAACGAAAACGGCCCGCTCGGTTGAGCGGGCCGTTTCAGTTTCAGCAAATGCCGTTCAGGGCTCAGCCGTGTTCCATGCCAAAGTCGCGGCGGGCCGAGACGATGGTCACGACAACCCCGGCCAGAACATCCAGCAGCGTCATCGACATCAGGATGAAGAAGGTCGACGTGGCGAAGTTCGGCGCCAGCAGGAACTCGATCATGCAGACGATGAACAGGATCATCGACACGGCGTGATTGACGATGGTCGAGGTGCCGGTGGAGGTCGATTTCAGGATTTCCAGGAACAGGAACACGATCGACAGGAGGATGATCGCATCCCCCTTGGTCAGGACCCATTTGACGCCGGAGATCATCGGCAGGCCGAAGAAGGAACTGTTCAGCAGGTCCTGGATCGGGGCGATACCGGCGCGAATGGTCTCGCCGAATTCATTGGTGGTCTCCATCGGGCCGCCGAAACCGAAGGCCAGAAGGTTGTAGAGTGCCACCGGAATGATCAGCAGCGGAAAAATACCGAAGATTGCGCGCATAAAGTACCCCTTTTCGGCGTTGTGAGCTCCGGCCCCCTTCCGGTGTGCTCTTTGTTCCCGTCTCGCAGCGGCCAGCCCGAAGAGGGCGCCCCGCGATCCCTTGTCCATATCATTATCCGTCATGCGGAACCTGTTAACACGAGGTTTACCGGAATGTCCCGCCCCATGCGAGAGGATTTCCGGCACACCTGACACCGTGCCTTTCCACCATGATAGGCGCAATCGGGGCGGAATTCAGGTCAGATCTCGTCGGCGCCGCCGGGGTTGCGCCGGCGGCGGATCAACCAGGTTACCCCGCGCAGGTCGTGCCAGGCATCCCTCAGGCGGCCGAAATTGGTGTAGTTCGACTTGCCGCTGCCGCGCTCGCGGTGGTTCACGTCCCGGAATTCGACCCCGAACCCCTCCGCCCCCATCAAGGCCGGCATATAGCGGTGCATGTGGTCGAAATAGGGGAGCTGGATGAAGGCCTCGCGCTTCATCACTTTGATGCCGCAGCCGGAATCGTCGCAATCGTCGCGCAGCATCCGCTTGCGGACGCGGTTGGCAAGGCGGGAGCCGAAGCGTTTCCAGGCGGTGTCCTTGCGCTTGGTGCGCCGGCCCATCACCATTTTCAGGCCTTCGGGCGAATCCGGCCGGGTCAGCTGGCGGTAAAGGTCCGGCAGGTCGGCGGGGTCGTTCTGCCCGTCGCCGTCCAGCGTGCCGACCACTGGGGCCTTCGCGGCCAGGATGCCGGTCCGGATGGCGCGGCTCTGGCCGGCATTCTTGCGGTGGCTCAGCACGCGCAGCTGCGGATAGGTCGCCTTCAGCTTCACCAGTTCGGCACGGGTATCGTCGGAAGAGAGGTCGTCGACAAACACCATCTCATAGGCGCGCCCGTCGAGCGCGCGGGCGATCTCGCCGATCAGGGTGGCGACATTGCCGGATTCATTGTGAACCGGAACGACGACGGAGAATTCAAGCGCGGACTCCAATTGCCTCGGCCTTCTGCTGGTGCGCCCCCCGGACGCCGGAAAGAAACCGCCTCTTACCGGCCAAGTCCCCGCATGGCGAGACCCGAGCTTCATCTCGGGCTGCCTATCCGCTGGGCCGCCAAAAGCGCAAGACTGAAGGCGACGAAGCCGCTACAGGAACACGATGAGCCTTCTCGACCGCCTCTCCACCGGCTGGAAAGCCTGGATCCTCCTGTTCCTGATCACCTTTGGCGCTGCCGCGCCCGGCGTTTTCCTGCTGCCGGCGCTGGACCGCGACGAGAGCCGCTTCGCGCAGGCGTCCAAGGAAATGCTGGAAGAACACGACTATATCCGCATCCAGTATCAGGACGAGCTGCGCAACAAGAAGCCCGCCGGCATTCACTGGCTGCAGGCCGCCTCGACCGCTGTCTTCACAGGGCCGGAAGCGAAACAGATCTGGACCTACCGGGTGCCGAGCTGGCTTGGCGCGGCCTTCGCGGCCATGGCCTGCTTCTGGTGCGGTATCCCGCTGATCGGCCGTCGCGGCGCCTTTCTTGGCGCCGCCATGTTCGGGGCGAGCCTGCTGCTGACCTCCGAAGCGCACATTTCAAAGACCGATGGTGTGCTCGTCTTCCTCACCACGCTCGGCATCGGTGCGCTCGCCCGGCTTTACATCCGCAAGGACCAGTCGAAGGCCATGGCGCTGCTCTTCTGGCTCTGCATGGGGCTCGGCTTCCTGATCAAGGGGCCGGTGACGCCCATGGTCGCCGCCTATGCCGGCATGGGCGCCTGGGTCTGGGCTAAGGCGGAGAATGGCAAGGGCGGCGACTGGTGGCGTGTCTTGCTCTGGTGGCCGGGCCCGGCCCTGTTCGTGCTGCTCGTCCTGCCCTGGTTCCTGTGGATCCAGACCGCGACGGACGGTCAGTTCTTCCGCGGCGCCGTCGGCAAGGACCTCAAGGACAAGTTCGCCGGTGCCTCCGAAGGTCATGGCGGCTGGCCGCTCTACCATTTGACCCATCTTCCGGCCTGGTTCTTCCCGGCGACCATGCTGTTCGTGCCGGCGCTGGTGCTGGCCTGGCGGGAGCTGAGGGAGAAGACCCTGCCGCGCCTCGGCCGGCCGGGCCTGCTGGTCGGTGCGCTGGTGCTCGGCGCTGTGTTCATCCTGTCGCTTGTCTTGCCGGAGAAGCTCGCAAACGGCCTCAAGACTGCCTATCCCGGGCTGCTTCTGGTCACCTTCTGGGTGATTGCCGACAGGCCGGAATGGCGCCGCCGGGCGTCGGTTTCGCCCGATCCCGGCCCGGATGTGGCGGGCCTGCGCCTCTTGGCCTCATGGGCGATCCTGACCTGGGCTTTCTTCGAGCTCCTGCCGACCCTGCTCAGCCACTATATTCTGCCGGCCTATCCGGCGATGGCGCTGCTCGGTGGTCATGCGGCGGTGCGCCTGATCGAGGGGACGAAGATGCCCGTCTCGCGCAGCGTGTCGCTGATCCTGTTCGGCCTCGGAGCGATCCTGCTCCTCACCGTCTCCTATCCGGGTGTGACCCAGTATTTCATGCGCGAAGCGGCCGGGGACTTCAAAACCGTGGACGGGAATACCGTGCTGGAAAGCTGGCGCATTTACCGCGACTTCCCGCTCTGGCTCTGGTGGGCTGGCTTCGTTCTCTGCGGCCTCGCCATCATCGAGTTCAACCGGGCGCGCGAAGCCAGCGCCATCGTGTTCGGCGTCCTCGCCAGCATCGCCATCGGCTGGCATGTGCGCACCTACATGCTGCCGAGCCAGGTCTGGGTCCAGCCAACGGAAACGGCACGGCTGGCGCTCGAGGATGTGTGCGGCGTGCCGGGGGAAGCCTGCGCAGAAGACGGCCAGCGCGGTGGACTAACGGTTCCGCCCGCCCGCATTCTTGCGCTCGGCTATGCGGAACCATCCTATGTCCTGACACTCGGCACGCAGAACCTGCATCCGCCGGAAACGCAGCTCGACCTGCCGTCCAATGAGGACGCCTATCCGGTCGTCTATCTCGTAAACTTTGAAGACCGGAAGGCCGAGCCGCCGATGGCGGACGAAGTCGCCCATCTGCTCGAACAGGCAGACGGCATGGCGCTCTGCGTGACCGAGTCGCGGCCCTATTACGCGCTCAATTATTCCAATGGCGACCCGGTGAACTTCGTCGCGATGCGGTTCGACCGGGGCGAGTGCCTGCGCTAGCGCGGGGCGCGCTTGGCGAGGATCCGCTGCAGCGTCCGGCGGTGCATGTTGAGGCGCCGCGCCGTCTCGGAGACATTGTGATTGCAGAGCTCATAGACGCGCTGGATGTGCTCCCACCGCACGCGATCTGCGGACATCGGATTTTCCGGCGGGGCGGGTTTCTCGTCCGTGGTCGCCGTCAGGGCGCGGATGATGTCTTCCACGTCGGCCGGCTTTGAGAGGTAATCGACGGCGCCGGCCTTCACGGCGGCAACAGCCGTGGCGATGGCGCCATAGCCGGTGAGAATCACTGCGCGCGCTTCGGGCCGGTGCTTCTGCAGCACGTCCACCACTTCAAGGCCGCTGCCGTCTTCGAGGCGCAGGTCCAGCACGGCATAGGCGGGTGGATTGAGCCGGGCGATATCCTTGCCTTCTGCAACAGTATTTACAGCTGACACGATAAAGCCGCGTTGCGCGAGAGCCCGGGCAAGGCGTTGTGCGAAGGGGCCGTCATCGTCCATGATCAGGCAGGAGCGGTCGTCTACGCCCTGCAGACTTTCGTGGAGATTGATTTGCGGCGCGCGATCCATTGCCTTCGAACCCCTGTTTTGCCCTGTCAACTTATAGGACTTCCAGATTGATTAATCCAATGCCGATGCTTCAAGAGCTGCTCTTGGCCAGAGCGCCTGTACGACCGCGCCGGAACGCGGCGGCGGCAGGTTCCGGGTGGCGATCCGCCCGCCCGTGCGCTCGATCAGCGTCTTGGCGATGAAGAAGCCGAGCCCCATGTCGCCGCCGCCCATATGGGCGTCGCTGCGCTGGGACACATAAGGCTCGCCGAGCTTCGGCAGCACCTCCGGCGCGAAGCCCGGCCCGTCATCGGTGACAGAGATCACGATGTGATCATCGGTCCAGCTCGCCTTCACCGAAACTTCCGTGTCGGCGAAGCTGACCGCGTTCTCGACGAATGCACTCACGGCATGCAGCACTTCCGGGCTTCGATTGAGGATGGGTGTGCGGCCGTCAGCACCATCGCCCGGCTGGGCGCGAACCTCGACCGTGACCCCAAGGCCCTTGAATGGCGCGGCCGCTTCGGCAACCAGCGCGTCGAGCGGCACGCGGGCGTGGACGATATCGGTCGCTTCCCGGGCTTCGCGGATGGCCGCGAGGATGGTGCGGCAGCGATCCGATTGTTCGGCCAGCAGTTTCAGGTCCTCATAGCGCTCATCTTCCTGCGGCGTTCCGGCGAGTAGTTCCTTGGCGACCAGGTGGATCGTCGCCAGCGGCGTGCCGAGTTCATGCGTCGTCATCGCAGACATGGCGCCGATGGCCGAAATCTTCTGCTCGCGCGCCATGACGACACTGGCCGCGTCGAGGGCGCGTACAAGCTTGGCCTCATCCTGACTGACGCGGGCGGCCGAGAGGGCGAAGAAGCCGATGCCGACTGCGAGGGCTGCGAATTGTCCGAAGTGGAACATGTCGGGCAATTCGGCGGTCTGGCCGTTCATCCAGGGCAGGGGCAGGGAGATCAATGGCATCACTGCAGCAAGGCTCAGCGCCAGCAGGGCGATGATGATCGCGCGTGAGGGCGACAGGCTGAGCGCGGCAACCGTCACAGGTGCGACCAGCAGCAGGAGGAACGGGTTCGACAGGCCGCCGGTTACCGCCACGAGGGCGGCCAGCTGGACCGTATCGAAGGCGAGCTGCAGGGTCGCTTCCCAGCCGCGCGTCAGGCGTTGGCTCTGGAAGGCGAAGGACAGGAACACGTTCAGCCAGGCCGAAGCGGCAATGATCGCAAGGCAGGCGGCCAGCGGCACATCGAAGTGCAGCACGAAGGTCACGAACAGGACGGCCGCAGTCTGTCCGGCGACCGCCAGCCAGCGCAGCGCGATGAAGGTTCTCAGGCGCGTGCGGCCAAGTGCTGACTGCGCCGAGCCCAGCCCTTCAGGGGCCAGGGTGAAGATCGCGTCGCCGAAATCGGGCCGTTGGGTACGCAAGGGTTCGTCCATCCGCGCCTTATGCGGCAGCGTGCCGCCCTCGCCAAGCCGCCTCCGACCAAGGTAGAGGAGGCCATGGTTACTCTTCGCCTGCCAGCCGCTCTTGCTGCGGTCGCGCTGGTCGCATCCTGCGGCCAGGATCCGGCGCCTGCCACGCATGGCGGTGTGTCGTCCGGCTGCCTCACACGGGCCTATCCGGAGATCGGTGGTCCGATCTCACTTGTGAACCAGGCTGGGGAACGCGTGACGGAGGAAACCTTCAAGGGCCATCCGACGCTTATCTATTTCGGCTTCACCTACTGCCCCGATGTCTGCCCGACCACGCTGGTGACGGTGAACCGCGCTTACAGTCACCTGCCGGAGGGCGTGGAAGCGCCGCAGACCCTGCTGATCTCGGTCGACCCGGACCGTGACACGCCGGAAGCGCTCGCCCAATATGTGTCCAATAGTGCCTTCCCTGCGAACCTGCAGGGCCTGACCGGGACGCAGGAAGAAGTGCGCGCGGCGGCTGATGCGTTCCTTGCCGACTATTCCCGCATCGAGCAGCCTGACAGCCAGTCAGAATACTCCATGGACCACACGTCCCTGCTCTATCTTATGGACGAGAACTGGTCGCTGAAGACCTTCTTCACCCATGAAGATACGGACGAGACCATCGCGGCCTGTCTCGCTGAAGTCCTGAACTAGGCGCTATTGCGCGGTCCAGCCCCCATCGATCGAAAGGTCCGCCCCGTTGATCTGATCGGCGGCGGGTGAGCAGAGGAAGGCGGCAAAGGCGGCCACCTGTTCCACGGTCACGAATTCCTTGGTCGGCTGCGCGGCGAGCAGCACGTCCTTCTTCACCTGCTCCTCCGTCATGTTCCGCGCCTTCGCCGTGTCGGCGACTTGGTTCTCGACCAGCGGCGTGAACACATAGCCGGGGCAGATCGAATTGCACCGGATACCATAGGTCGCCCCTTCCAGCGCCGTGACCTTCGTCAGCCCGGAGAGCCCGTGCTTGGCGGCGACATAGGCCACCTTGAAGGGAGAGGCGACCTTGGCATGGGCGCTGGCGATATTGATGATCCGGCCCCAGCCCTTCGTTTTCATGCCAGGCATCGACAGGCGGGTCGTGTGGAAGGCGGCCGACAGGTTCAGCGCAATAATGACATTCCACTTGTCGACCGGGAATTCGTCGATCGGCGCGACATGCTGCATGCCGGCATTGTTGACCAGAATGTCCACGCCGCCGAATTCGGCTTCGGCATAGGCCATCATGTTCTCGATGGCGGGAACGCGCGTCAGATCAGCGCTCGAATATCCTGCAACCACGCCATGGCTGGACGCCAGCGACCGCTTGAGGGCATCGATTTCGCCGGAATCCCCGAAACCATTGAGGATTATGTTGCATCCCTCTTCGGCGAGGCGCGTGGCGATGGCCTTGCCGATCCCGCTGGTCGACCCGGTGATCAGCGCGGTCTTGCCCTTCATCATGACGTGTCTCCTTGAGGGGCGGGCGCGCTGCCGCTAGGGATAAGGGCGGCCCCCGCCGGGCCCTTTTGGTTTGCCACAGGTTAAGCAGGTTTTCATGGGCGGTGAAATCGGTGCGTTTGTCGAGGGATTTCCTCGCTTTATGATCTGGTCTGCCAGTGCTGGCGCAATGGTGATCGCGGCCAGCACGATCTATGTGCTCCTGACGCCATGGAAAGAACTGGCGCTTGTGAAAGAGGGCAATGCCTCGGCCGGCGTCGCCCTGGCCTCTGCGGTGGGCGGTTTGGCGATCCCGATTGCCTCGACCCTCGCATCCAGCATCTCGCTGTTCGATCTGCTGATCTGGGGCGCAATCGCGCTGATCCTTCAACTGATGGTCTATCGCCTGGTCGATCTGCTGCTGGGCGATGTCCCGGCGCGCATCGAAAAGGATGAGATGGGTGCCGCAATCGTGCTGGCGGGAACAAAACTGTCTTCGGCAATGATCCTGGCCGCGGGGCTCTGGGATCCGGTTCTACAGCGCTTCTGAAAGGAGCAGCGCCTGCATGCGCAAGTTCGACTGGTTGCTGTACCTGTTCGTCTTCGGACTGCTCGTCTGGACGTTGCTCTCAAAAGACAGGCATGCCGATGCACCTGAGCCGGCGCCCTATCTGCTCGAATCCGATGGCCCGACATTGCCGCCGCCTTCGCCGCTGGACGACCAGGTCCTGGTTCAGGTGGACGCACCGAAAGACGGCATCGGAACGGCCTTCGCCGTCAACACGAAGGGCGACTGGATCACCGCGCGGCATGTCGTGGACGGATGCAATTCGGTCGGGCTTCTGGTGGCGCAGGATCAATATGTGCCTGTCGAAACGGTGACGGTGGATCCCGACCATGATCTTGCTCTTCTCTCCACCGGCCGCAGCCCGCATCCGGTGAGGCTGGACCTCAATTCGCCCCTGACCGTGGGCACCGAAGGCTACCATGTCGGCTATCCCCAGGGCCGGCCGGGCGAGGTCGCCTCGAAGCTGATGTCGCGGTCAAAGCTGATTACGCGGGGCCGGCGCGAGGGCAATGAACCCATCCTTGCCTGGGCTGAAGTCGGCCGGACGCAGGGCCTTGAAGGCACGCTCGGCGGCATCTCCGGTGGCCCTGTGTTTGACCGCGCTGGCAATGTCCGCGGAGTGATTGTTGCCGAAAGCCCGCGCCGGGGCCGCATCTACACCGCCCCGCCGGAAACCATCGAGGCCTTTCTCACCAGCCTCGGCGTCGACCCGGAGGACGGACCCGTGGATTCCTTCGACGAACAGACATACGGTCCAAGCTCGGACAGCGCCCGCCGGCGCCTGCAGGTGGTGAAGGTGGCGTGCAAGGTGGAGCCCGCTCAATGACCTCATTCGCCGACCGCCTCGTCGAAGCAGCCCGCCGCCTCGGCCCGCTCTGTGCCGGGATCGATCCGCACCCCGGAAAAGTGCCGGATCTCTTCGGCGGAGATACGCCGGAGGGGATCCGGGCATGGGGGTTGGCTATGGTCGAGGCCTGCACTGGCCGCGTCGCCTGTGTGAAGCCGCAGGTCGCCTTTTTCGAGCGTCACGGCCCGGAGGGCATGGCCGCGCTGCAGGAGATCAGCCGGGCGGCGCGGGAAGCAGGCCTCATTGTGCTGATGGATGCCAAGCGCGGCGATATCGGATCGACGGCCGAAGGCTATGCGGCCGCCTATCTTGGCAAGGATGCCCCATTTGAAGCCGATGCGCTGACCGTAAACCCCTATATGGGCCTCGACACGATCGAGCCTTATGTCCGCGAAGCGGAGGCCAATGACCGGGGGGTCATCGTCCTGGTCCGCACATCCAATCCGGGCTCGGCGGATTACCAGTCACGGAACCTTGAAGGTGCGCCACTTTACGGGCAGGTCGCCGTATCCCTTGCGCCGATGGCGGAACGCCTGAAGGGCGCGTCCGGATGGTCCGGCCTGATGATGGTGACCGGCGCGACCGGGCCCGACGAGGCGCGGGCGATCCGCGATCTTGCGCCCTCATCGCTGTTCCTTGTGCCGGGCTATGGGGCCCAGGGTGCTGGTGCGGCAGAGGCGCTGGCGGGCTTTGTTCAGGGGCCGGGCGGACTGGAAGGCGGCGTGGTCAGCTCCTCACGCGGCGTGAATTTTCCGGAAGGCTCCAATGAGGCTGCCGATCTGGAAGAATGGCATTCCCTCATCGCAAGCGCGATCGTTGCAGCCCAGTCCGACCTGCGCGGGATACCGGTTCCGGCCTGAGTGCCCTTCGGTCATGCCTCGACAAAGTGGCCAGAACGTCTAGCATTACGCCCGGTGAGGCGGCGCCAAGACCGTCTGAGGAAACGATCAGGAGAGGACTTCCACGATGGTTCAGTGGCGCAAGATCGCATTGGCAGGCTCTGCCCTGGCCCTGTTGGGCGCATGTACCCCGAAAGAAAAGCCAGCCGCACCGGAAGGTGAAACGGCAGCTTTTGCGGCCGTCGATACGGCCCGGATCAGCACGGCCTCGGCCGGCGAGGAATGGCTGACCTATGGCGGCACCTATGACGAACAGCGTCATTCAACGCTGTCGGCCATCAACAAGGACAATATCGGCGAGTTGGGCGTGGCCTGGACATTTGACCTTGCCACCAATCGCGGTGTCGAAGCGACACCGATTGTCGTCGATGGCGTGATGTATGTGACGTCTGCCTGGTCTGTCGTCTATGCGCTCGACGCGAAGACCGGCGAACAGCTCTGGGAACATGACCCGGACGTCGACCGTGCGGTTGGCGTCAATGCCTGCTGCGATGTCGTGAACCGCGGTGTCGCCGTGTTCGACGGCAAGGTCTATGTCGGCATTATCGACGGCCGCCTCCAGGCGCTCGATGCCAAGACCGGCGATCTCGTCTGGGAGAAGGTCACGGTCGACCAGACCAAGCCCTATACGATCACCGGTGCGCCGCGCGTCGTGAATGGCAAGGTCCTGATCGGCAATGGCGGCGCCGAGCTTGGCGTTCGCGGCTACATCACGGCCTATGACGCAGAAACCGGCGACAAGGTCTGGCGCTTCTACACGGTGCCGAACCCGGCCAAGCAGCCCGATGGCGAAGTTTCCGACGCCGCTTTCGAGAGCGTGGGCAACGCGACCTGGGGCGACGAGGGTGCATGGGTCACCGATGGCGGCGGCGGCACGGTGTGGGACTCCATCGTCTATGATGAAGTGAACAATGCCGTTGTCTTTGGCGTCGGCAATGGCTCGCCCTGGAACCGGACTTTCCGTGACCCGTCGGGCGGGGACAATTTGTTCCTGTCGTCCATCGTCTCGGTCGATGCCGATACGGGCACCTACAGGTGGCACTTCCAGACCACCCCCGGAGACAACTGGGACTACACGGCCACTCAGACAATCATCCTTGCGGACCTGCCGCTCGGCGAAGGTGGGGCCAGCCGCCGTGTCGCTATGCAGGCTCCGAAGAACGGCTTCTTCTATGTGATCGATGCGGCGACAGGCGAGTTCCTCTCCGGCGACGCATTCGTTCCTCAGAACTGGGCGACGGGCCTCGACGATAATGGACGCCCGATCGAAATTCCCGAGGCGCGCTATGGAAAGGTTCCGTACAATCAGGTGCCTGGCCCACTGGGCGCGCATAACTGGCACCCAATGGCGTTCAATCCGGACCTGAACCTCGCCTACATCCCGGCTCAGGAAATCCCGCAGGCCTATGCCGAAGACCCGCGTTTCTTCAGCAAGGAAACCAAGTGGAATACAGGGGCGGACTTTTCCGCGGGTGTTCCGCCGGTTGCCACCCCGGAAGTGGCTAAGTTCCTGCGCTCGACCCTGAAAGGCCGGCTGATTGCCTGGGATCCGGTTGCCCAAGCGCCGCGCTGGACGGTGGAACATGGCAATGCCTGGAACGGCGGTGTCCTGTCGACAGCGGGCGGCCTCGTCTTCCAGGGCAAGCTGAACGGTGACTTCGTCGCCTATGACGCGGCCACCGGCGAAAAGCTCTGGAGCCGGAACGTCAAGTCCGGCGCCGGCGCCGGCCCCGGCACATACATGATCGATGGAGAACAGTATGTGACGATCGCCACCGGTTGGGGCAGCGCCTTCGCCCTTTCGGCGGGCTTCGCCTATGACGACAAAGTGCTGTCGACTGTCGGGAAGGTCGTGACCTTCAAGCTCGGCGCGACCGGCGAAATCGCGGATGCAGACCTGCCGCCGGTCGACCGCACGCCAAAGGCCGAGGCCTTTGGAACAGAAGCGCAAGTAGCCGCCGGCGTGGTGGACTATGCCCGCAACTGCGCCGTTTGCCACGGCCCGCTGGCGGTCAGCTCCGGCGTCTTGCCGGACCTTCGCTGGTCCAGCATTTCTGCCGAACCGGAAGCCTTCAAGGGCGTGGTGATCGATGGTCACTTCGCCGCCAACGGCATGGTGTCCTTTGCTGAATACCTGAGCGAGGACGATGTGGAGGCGATCCGCGCCTACGTTCTGGCGCAGGCCCATGCTGCCGGCGACAGCGGCGGTCAGCAATAGATCCATCCCGGATCGAATTTCCGTAGCGCGGCCCCCCGGGCCGCGCTACTGTTTTTCCGATGCCTGTCCTCATCTTCATCCTTGGACTGATTGCGACAATTGCGATCTGGTCGTGGCGCATACGCATGGCACGCGGGGCGGCCCATGAGGCGTTCAAGGTGGCGGAAGCGGCGGCGAACATGCCGCGCAAGCTGGCCTTCCGCTACAAGGCGTCCAAGAACGGTCTGTCGCTGATACAGGACCCGCGCGAGGCAGCGGCGATCATGATGATGGAAATCGCCCGCGCCCGCGGCGGCCCGGTGACCGAGCGCCAGTCGGAAGCGATCGAGCTGGAGATTCGCCAGAATTTCGCATTCAGCGCGATGGAGGCCGAAGACCTCGCCGCCCATGCGGCCTGGGTCACGAATTCGGCACCGCCGCCGGGCGAGACGATGCGGAGACTGTCGGCACTTATTATCAACTCGCCGGACCTTGGGCCGAAGGAAGTTGTCGATCTCGATGCCATGCTGGTGAACGTATCCGAAGCCGAGGGTGTCCCGACCCGCGACCAGCTGGCGCTGCTGCAGGTGTATCGCGACAAGGCCGGCCTGAAGACCTGAGTTGCTAAGCGGCGCTGATCCGCCTACGCCTTCCGGCATGACGCTGCCAGCTGCCTATCGCGCGAAAGTGCTGAACGAGAACTGGACGAATTTCTCCGTTCTCCGGCATGGCGCGTTCGACGGTGTTCTGGTGACCTCCAAGAACTCCGGTACGCACTGGCTGAAATACATGCTCGCCGTGGCGCTCGCCGAAACGCATGGCATTCCGCGTCCGGAATACTTCTCCGAGAATGCGGTCCGGCCCTATATCGGCTGGCCAAAGGACGCGCCGGTCTTCCCGCAGCTGCCGCGCCTGGCTTTCAGCCACACGATCCCACACCGCCTCACGGACTGGGGCTGGGCGCGCGGGATGGCGCACTTGCCGCCCTACGTTCTGGCCGTGCGCCATCCGATGGCGATCCTCGCCAGCCATCATGCGAAGTGGGAATACGACATCCAGGTCGACTGGAAGACCTATCTCGAGGGCGACCCGGCCGGATCGCGGTATCGCTGCGACCTCTACTGGCTCGCCCGGTTCTGGAACCGTTGGGGCGAGATCCTCAAGCGCCATGGCGACTCGATCCTCGTGGTTCACTATGAGGACACACAGAAAGACCCGCGCAAAATCCTTGAAGCTGTCGATCGTCACTGGTCGCTCGGGCTGACGCCGGCCGCCATCGATGCGGCCCTTGCGGCCGGCACCAAGGAGGCCATGGCCGAAAAGGTCGATCCCGAGGCCGAGCCCAATGTGCTGCAGAACCGCAAGACCAGTCTGGCGGACCTGTTCACAGGCGATGCGATGGATATCTACATTCGCAAGATCGGCGAACTGTTCCGATACGACCTCGGCTATGACCTGCTGGCTCCGCCGGCCTAGGCGGGCGGCTGCAGGTATCCGCTGGAGCGACCGTCGGGCGTGTATTTGATCCACCAGGGCTCGGCCTTCGCCTGTGCTTCCAGTTTCCGGAACAGGGCGTCTTCCAGGATGTGGGCGCAATAGTCCGAGGCGTCGCGGGTGCGGGCGAGGCCATAGGTTTGGAAGCGGGTCACGACTGGCGTGAAGAAGGCGTCTGCCGCGCTCCATTTACCGAACAGGAAGGGCCCGGAGGCGCCAAACTCCGCCCGGACGGATTTCCAGAGCGCTTCGACGCGGATGATGTCGGCATCGAGCGCCGCAGTCATTTCCGGCGTGTCGTGGCGCGACCGGATGTCCATCGGGCACTCGCGGCGGAGTTCCGGGAAGCCGGAATGCATCTCTGCGCAGACGGCGCGGGCGACCGCGCGGGCTTTCGGGTCCAGCGGCCAGACCTCTCCCGGAGGCGCCCATTCGGCGATCCATTCGGTAATGGCGAGGCTGTCCCAGACAGTCAGATCATCCCAGATCAGCAGCGGCACACGCGCAGTAGGGCTGATTTCCTTCAACCGGGCGCTGGTTTCGGGGAAATCGAGGGGAACGATGACTTCCTCGACCGGCAGGCCGACCTTCCGGGCGACGAGCAGCGGGCGGATCGACCAGCTGGAATAGTTGAGATTGCCGAGGACAAGCTGCCTCATGCGGGCTTTCCCTCGCCGATTGCCCAGCGGGTTTCGTTGATATGGACATGGCCGAACACGCCGCCCGTAACATAGGGGTCCTGTTCGTGAAGGGCTTTTGCGGCCTCGAGGCTGTCGGCCTCGACCAGGAAGACCGAGCCGACCATGTTGCCGCTCGCATCCAGCAGAGGGCCTGCCATGCGGAGCGTGTCGCCGATACCGGCGGCCCAGGCGAGATGCGCCGGGCGGGCCTTGGCGCGGGCTTCGGCGCCCCCATCAGTCTTGTCGAGGCAGTGCAGGCAGTAGAGGGGCATTGATCGTCTCCGTGGCGGTGGACCTGCCTATGACACAGCGTGCGCCGGGTGCCTACCGGGATTCCGGGGCATGGTTTGTGCAGGCTGAATGAATCATTGATCCTTCAGCATTTGTGAGTATGTTACAGGCCCATGAGTGAAACGCCCGATACCCGCCAGCAGATTCTTGAAGCCGCCGTAGAGCGGATCAAGCATTACGGTTATGGCAAGACGACCATGTCCGAGATCGCCAAGGATTGCGGCATGTCCGCCGGCAATATCTACCGCTTCTTCGCGTCGAAGCTGGATATTGCGGAGGCCATGGCCCGCAAGTTCAATGCGGATCTCTACCAGACCTATGCCTCGATCGCGCGGGAGAAGAAGCCGGCGCCGCAAAGGCTGCGCGATTTCTTCGATTTCGGCCTGAACCACACCTATCAGGCCATTGAAGATGAAGCGAAGATTCTCGAAGTGGCCGAAGTCCTGTCCGAAGAGCGGCCGCTGTTCTTCAATGAGCAGATGGCGCAGGAGCGCGTGTATCTGGTGCAGATCCTGGAGGATGGCATCCGCGCCGGCGTGTTCCGCCCGCTGGAGCGGATCGAGGAGTCGGCCGAGTTCATGCAGGCGGCCCTGATGAAGTTCCGTTTTCCCCAGCTGTTTTCCCATCTCACCCTGCCCAAGCTGAAGCGGGAACTGGACGGGGTCATGGACCTGTTGCTGGCCGGATTGTCGGCCGATGCGAAGGTGCCGTGATATGGAAAACCCCTGAGCGCTGAATAATTTTAAAATCGTTCATTGATTTTTGTTCAATGCCTTGCTATATGGAGGCTGTGGACGGCGATGGTCGCCGCCCCGCAAGCAAGGACCAGAACAATGACCTTCTCCAGAACCGAATCCCGCCAGTCGATCTATGCACTGCTCGCCGCCCTGCCGCTGACGGCAGCGCTGATCTCGCTCACGGTCTCGCTCACCGAATTCGTGGTGTAAGTGTGGCCTGTCGTCAGGCCTTGGCGCCCCGGCGTCCTGTGATATAGGCCGGATCGGACTTCGCCGCCGCTTCATCCAGCGGCCAGCGCGGTCTCGCCCCGGCGCCAAGGTCCCCGGCCTCGCTTTCGAGGCCCGCCGCGAGGCGCTCCGCCCCGACCAGGGCAATCATCGCGGCATTGTCCGTACAGTGGCGCCCCGGAGGTGCCATCAGGACGGCACCTGCATCATTTACTACAGATTGTAGCCCTTCCCGGATGGCCGAATTGGCCGCCACACCCCCCGCCACAACGAAGCGTTTGGGCAGTCCGTCGCCCGGTTCGAAGCCCTCCAATGCCCGGCGGCTCTTTTCCACCAGAACATCGACAATCGCGGCCTGGAAACTGGCGCAGATATCGGCCATGCGCGCCTCGCTTTGTGGTGCAGCCGCTGCAGCGCGCGCGACGGCGGTCTTGAGGCCGGCAAAGCTCATATCGAGGCCGGGGCGGTTCAGCAGGGGGCGGGGGAAGTCCACGGCTTTCGGGTCGCCTGACCGGGCGATGCGCTCCACGGCGGGGCCGCCCGGGAAGCCGAGGCCGAGCAGTTTGGCGGTCTTGTCGAAGGCCTCACCGGCCGCGTCATCGATGGTCGAGCCGAGGCGGCGATAGGCGCCAAGTCCTTGAACTTCAAGGAATTGGCAGTGCCCGCCGGAGACCAGCAGGAGCAAATAGGGGAAGGGGCAATCGAGCGTCAGGCGGGGGCTGAGGGCGTGGCCTTCGAGGTGGTTGACGGCGATGAAGGGGCGGCCGGCGGCCTGGGCCACGGCCTTGCCGGTCATCATGCCGACGAGGACGCCGCCGATCAGGCCGGGCCCGGAAGTTGCTGCGACTCCGTCCAGTCCTGTATAATCCATTGCAGCTTCGGCCATGGCGGCGCGGACGGTGGCGTCGACCAGTTCAGCATGCGCGCGGGCGGCGATTTCCGGCACGACGCCCAGATAGGGCGCGTGTTCCTCCAGCTGCGTGTGCACCTTTTCTGCAAGGATCTCTACAGATCCCGAGGTATGGAGGCGGACCACGGCCGCCGCGGTTTCATCGCAGCTGGTTTCGATGCCAAGGACGGTGAGGGCGCGGGTCATGGGCGCCCTATAGACCCGAAAACGGCCGGGCAGAAGCCGCCGAGGTGTTGACTGCGATGTTGCCGTTGAGGTCGATATAGTTGACCTGCCACCGGCTTTTGTTGGCGCCACGTGCCGAAAGCGGTGATCAGGCCTCGCGGATCGTCCAGATCAGCGCCGCCCCGTCATCCGCCTCCGCCGCATCCACCGTCATGAACCGCCGGTGCGAGGCAACCGCGCCCATCCAGATTTCGGTCCAGGCGGTGAGCAGGTGTCGCCGCTCGTCCCCCTCCAGCCCGCGCGCGATGCGCAGGCCGGATTGGGCCAGCATCACCTCATCGCCCGCCCGCGTCACCAACACCTTGTCCCCCATGCCTTCGAACATGGCCGCGAGGAACGCCGCCGCCTCGTCCGGCCCGCCATCGACGCTGCCGACTTCGGCGGCCATGCGGGGATAGTGCTGCAGGCCGGTGAGGCGTGCGGCGAGCGTGGCCAGTTCCAGCGCGCGGGCCTCGCCCAGCACGTTCACGAGTTCGCGCACGCCATTGCGGATATATTCGGCGGCATAGTTCCGGTTGGCGCGGGCAAGGCGCTCCTCGTTCCAGTCGGCATCCGGCGGGCTCGGTTGCTGGTCCGGGTCGAAGGGCGGCGGGCGTTCGTCCGGCGCGAAGACGAGGCGCTCATGTTCAGCCAGGTCATGGTCGTATTCGCGGAAATAACCGCAGAGGCCGAACTGGCCGGTCATGTCTTCCGACACGCAGACAAAGCCGAGGCGCGGATTGCCGAGGCTGACCCCGTTCTGGCCATACCAGCCGCGCAGGAATCCCCGGCTCGCCTCCACCGGCACGCCGCACACCACCGCGCCATCATACATCCAGCGCGGATAGCGGAAGCGGACCCAGGCTTTGGTGTCGCTCTCTTCCATGTATTCCACTTTCACCCCGCCCATGCCGTTGGAGAGGACGTGGTATTTCGCGCAGGCCACCGCATGGGGCTGGCCGGCGAGGCCGAGCTTTTCGAAGGAGGAGAGGAATTTCTCCTCATGCTGGCGCCGGAACAGGCGGAACATCCAGTCGCCCACCACATCCGGCCCTTCGCGGGTGGCCACCATCAGTTCGAGCCCGAGCAGGTATTGATGGTGCAGCTCGGCCTGCGCGGCGATGGCGCGGAAATCTTCGCTCATGGGGCGGCCCTCCCTTTGGCGCCAGTGCGGCGCATTTTTGCGGCAAGGTCAATGCGGGCGCGCCGCGGGCCGCGCCAACAGCCTGCGAAAGAAAGTTTGTAAGAAATCCACGCCTGCGCAGACTAAAGCGATATGACACGGACGTCTGAACAGGATGCGCGCTATCTGGACGCCGCCGGCGTGTTCGGCCCGGCGCTGCAGCGCCTTGCCCGGGCGACCGAGGCGAATGAGGACCGGCGCTGCGACCTGTTGCAGGACATGCATGTCGCCCTGTGGCAGAGCCTTGCCGGATTTGACGGGCGGTGCAGCCTGAAGACCTGGGTCTGGCGCGTTGCGCAGAATGTCGCCGCCAGCCATGTCGGGCGGGAGGCGCGCCGCAATTCCGGCCGCATGCCGCTGGCCGATGCCGGCGACCTGCCGGATACGGTGAGCCTTTCCAGCCTGGTGGAAGAGACCGACGCGGCGCGCCGCCTGGCCACCTGGATCCGGCGGCTGCGCCCTCAGGACCGGCAGGTGATGACCCTGTATCTCGAAAGCCTGTCCGGCGCCGAAATTGCCGACGTGACGGGCCTGTCGCCCGGCGCGGTCGCGACACGGATTTCCCGCCTCAAGGCTCAGCTCGCCCACGATTTCAAAGGAGGCACGTCATGACAGACCGGGACCCCCTTCAGACCCTCTGGACTCATCAGGAACAGGAGACCTTCACCATGAGTCTTGCCGAAATTCACGGCCGTGCCCGCCGCTTCCAGTCGGGCATCCGCCGCCGCAATATTGTGGAATATGCCGCCGCCGCGCTGGTGATCGGAATCTTCGGCTGGATGGCCGTCAAGGTGCCCCTGCCGGCGGTGCGCGCCGGGGCCGTGCTGATCGCGCTGGGCGCCGCTTATGTCGTCTGGAAGCTGCACAGGCTGGCCGGCGCTTCCGCCGTCGATGGCGACCGCGCCGAGACGCTGGCCGATTTCCACCGCCGGGAGCTGGTGCGCCAGCGCGCAGCGCTCGCCACGGTCTGGCGCTGGTATCTCGCGCCCTTCGTGCCCGGCGTGCTGGTGTTTGTCGCCGGGGTCTGCTTCGCGCCGGAGTTGCCCGCGCCGCTGGCCATGAAGGCCGTCATGTTCCTCATGACCGGCGGCATCGTTGCGGCCATGTTCGGCGCCATCGCCTTTCTCAACCAGCTGGCCGTGCGCCATCTCGATGCCGAGATCGAGGCGCTGGACCGCGACCGCGCAGGCTGATCCCGTGCCGTGCGGAAAGACGGCGTGCTTGGCAGGCATGTCCCGGCCCGGCATGATGGCAGCGACGCCCGCCGGAAGGAGCCCGACGCATGGCCGCGCCGTTCAGATGGAGCCTTGCGCGGCGTGAACAGCTGGGCAGCCTGATCGAGGACCTGCCGCAGCGTCTGGTCGTGTCGGACGCATTCCTCGAAGCGATCCGGGTGACGGCGGCCCGTATGCTGGCCTTTGCCGACGATGCGGACCTCGCCTTTCTCGGGCGCACGCCGGAAAGCCTGTTCGATTATCTCTCCGGCTGTTTCGACGGGGTGGAGGGGACGCCCGGCCTGACGCTGGTGCCGTTCTCCCTGCGCTGGGCGGGCGCTCTGGACACGGCGCGGCCGGATCAGTTGCAGGGCCTGTTCGAGGCATTGCGTGCGGCAGGCGTCGATTCGGCCAGCATTGCGACCGGTCCCCGCCCGCGGGCCCTGGTCGATTTCGTTGCCCGTGGCGGCACGATGGAGAGTTTCATCACGGCCCTGATGCGGGAAGCCGAAGACGCTGGCACGGACTGGAATGGAGTGCAGCGGCGCCTGCGCATCATCGGCCTGCGTGTGCGTACGAAGAACAGTCCGAATACGGACCGCTGGCAACAGAAGCAGGACTGGCTGCACCATATTCCGGACACGCCCATTCTCAATGTCTCGGCCGATGTCATGTTCATGTGGTATCTCGGCAATCACCAGCCGAAGACGACGGAAAGCTTTCATCCGGGCTTGTGGGCCGACGATGACCGCCCGCGCCGCCCGGTGACGCAGGACCAGCGCGCCGCGCTCGATTTCGCTGTGCAGCTTTATGACCGGGGACGGACGAAGTAAGAGCGCCGGGCGCTGGCGCTGGAGATCACGCGGACGGACCGGATGCATCAGGGCGCGACGCGCGCACTGGTCTCGCGCCTCAAGGGCTAGAGCGGGTCAGAGCGGGCGGGTCATCACAAAATCGGTAAAGTGCATGTGGCCCATGACGACCGGCACTTCCCGCGCGACACTGAAGCCTGTGTGCCTGTAGAAGGCGATGGCCTTCGCATTGTCGTTCTTCACGAACAGGGCGAGTTCGCCGGCCGGGGAGAAATGGGCGACGGCCGTGTCCGTCAGCAGGCGGCCAAGGCCGTGGCCCTGCATGTCGGGCAGGATGTAGAGCTTCTTCAGCCAGATCGTGGTGTCTTCCTTATAGGCGGCGCAGAAGCCGGCATCGCGCCCGCCGACCTGCGCGATCCAGAAGGCATGGCCGGCCTCCATGTCCGCTTCCAGCTGGGTGGGGGCGTAAAGCGTTTCGACGATCTTCGGGATTTCGTCTGCCGGAATGAGGCCGTCAAACGCATGCGGCCAGATCACCCGCGCCAGCGCCGTGACGCGCGGCAGGTCAGGCCTTGAAAGCGGGAAGATGTCAGCAGGCGGAGCGGTCATGTCGGCTTTCCGGCAGGTTTCGGGTCCATCGGTCTCCAGATCTGGACCTCATGGCGCAGGATGCGCCAGTCACCATCCCGGCGCTCGAATGCGGTGCGATAAAGGCCGCGCAGGCGGATGGCGCGGCCGGACTTCCTTGAGTGGCAGTCGGCGTCGTAATAGGCTTCGGAACTGGCCGTGTCGCCGGCGATCTCGATCAACGGCGTGTGCAGGATGTGGCGCAGGCCCTCGACCGGGTCGCGCATCTTCCCGATCCAGCGGGCAAAGCCCTTGTGCGCGGCCTCGCGCCCCTCATGCACATTGCCGCCGAAATCGACGGTGCAGTCTTCCCAGAACAGGGCGGCCAGCTCGTCGGCGCTGCCCCGGTCTGTGATGAAACAGTAGCGGGCCAGAAGGGTGAGGATCGCGTCGCGGTCTGACATGGGGCTCAGCCGCCGAGCGCCTTCATATAGGTGCCCATGTCGAAATAGTCGCGCCAGGCGGCGATCTTGCCGCCACGCATCTCGAACACGCCGCAGCAGGGCAGGTCGACGGTCTTTCCGTGTACCACGGTCCGGTCAATGCGCTCGGCAATGACGGTGTCACCGGCGGAGGCGAGGGTGAGGATTTCCCAGTCCGTCTTGCTCCAGCCATTCAGGAAATTCGCCATGAACGGCTTCAGCGCGGCATGGCCCTGAACCGGCGCGATGGGCATGTTGTGATAGATGCCGTCCTCGGTGAAATAGGCGACCAGCTCGTCCACATCCAGCCGCGACCAGGCGGCGATGAACTCCCGGATGACCTGTTCATTGCTCAAGGCGATGCCCTCCCTTCCCGTTCTTTCGGGCGAGTGTACCGCTGGCCGCTGGCGACGAACAGGCCGGACGCCGGGTCAGGCCGTTGCGCGCGTCAGCCAGCAGGCCGCCGTGAACTAGATGTCGGAACCGGACTGGAACGGGGCGAACGCAGCGCGGACGGCATCCATGACGCGCTGCCGCAAGTCCGGTTCCGCTTTGGCCAGCATCTGTCCGACCGGGCCCATCAGGCTGAGATAGGTGTCGAGTGCATCAGCCGGGAATGCGCAGGCCATGTCGATGGCCTCGCTCCTGACGTCTTTCCATCCGGCCCCTTCGAGGAGGGCGTGGACATGGCTCTGGTCGGCAAATGCGAACTGGCCGGCCTTGCCGGGGAGGCGGGGCGGCAGGTCCGGCAGGAGCGGGGCGGCGGCGCGCTCCGCCGCGGTCATGAACGGGTTCTCGGCGGGACTGCGCCAGGACAGGATGGCCAGCCCGCTGCCCGGCCGTGCCGCCCCGCGCAGGTTCGCAAAGGCGCCAACCGGATCGGAAAAGAACATCACGCCAAAACGCGACACGACCAGATCGAAGCGCGCCGGTTCGAACACATGCGTCTGCGCATCTCCGGCAAGGAAGTTTGCGCCAGAGCCTTCGGCGGCGCCGAGTTCGATGGCGCGGTCTATCATCGGTGCGGAAATGTCGACGCCCAGCGCACGCCCGTCCGGACCCAGCCGGCGGGCAATGGCGCGCGTCGTCGCGCCGGTGCCGCAGCCGACATCCAGCACCGTACGGGCGCCGGCCTCCGCCGCGATATCGCCAAGCAGGGTCTCGAAGCCGAGAAACGCCCGGTCGAGAAGCGCCTGGGCCTGGATCCAGCTATGGGCGCCGGGCCCGTTCCAGAGTTCCGCCATGTCTGCATTGGCGGGGTGCGTGTTGCTCATTCTCGGCCCTTTCCGGTTGCCAGCGTGGATGCGTGGGCGCACACTGCCACTTCAAGCCGACTTGAGGTCAAGCNNAAGATCCGGATATTTCAGAGGTCGCCCGGCAGTCCGGCGTGCCCGCCTCGACGCTGCGCTATTATGAGGAAAAGGAGCTGATCGCCTCCAACGGCCGGCGGGGCCTGAGGCGCACCTTCGATCCCGGCGTGTTTGAAAGGCTGGGCCTCATCGCGCTCGGCCGGGCGGCCGGGTTCACGCTGGACGAGATCGGCGCCATGATGTCGGCGTCCGGCCCGCAGATTGATCGCAAACGCCTGTCGGAGAAGGCGCGCGAACTGAACGAGAAGATCCGACAGCTGACGGTGATGCGCGATGGCCTGCGCCACGCGGCCGCTTGCCGCGCGCCCAGCCATATGGAATGCCCGAGCTTCCGGCGCATTCTGAGGGCCGCAACGACGGGACGGATTGCGGCGCCTCCGAGTGCGGCGCCGGGGCGGCCGGGCTAGTCCCCATCCATCCGCAGCGCCGTCCCTCATTCCAGACATGCCCACCCGCCGCAAAGCCACGGCGTAGACTCCTCCACCTGAGCGCCGGGAGACTCCAAGAGCAGTCGCTGAAAGGTGGCTGCCCTTTTCTCAATTTAGCTAGCTGACTCCAACACAGTCGCGAGCGTCCTGCCACTCAGCAACGCGGGCTTCCATTCGCTCAAGGATTCTATTGCGATGGCGACCCCATGTTCTTCGACGCGCACTTTCCTTTCGCTGTACCTTTGACCAGCGTCACTCACTTCTAAGTGCTCGTAGTCAATCAGTTCCGAAACTGTATTGCCTACGCAAATGCCAAGAAGCTGCAACTCATTTGCGCTTGTGCCGAACAAGGGACACCCGCTCATCCCTTTCGCTATAGGAAAGCTCAACTCGAAGTTCTTGCCGGGAAGCGGGGATTCAAAATTTGGAACGCTTTCGATAGTTCTCTGGATGTGTCCGCGAACGCCTCTTAACGGCATGCCGAACTTGGTTCCTCCCCGAATCAGGGTGCTTTCAGGGTAACCGCATGCAGAAACTTCGCGCCAAATGCTTGCGGCTCTACCCATAGTATCGAAATAGCGAGTCGTTCGATAAGCGACCTTTCCAACTGCGACATCAAATCCAGAGGGCGCGTTTTCGTAGCTAACAACTCTAGCCCATTCATTCTTGTACGGATCATCTACGGGGTTGGGTTTTACGCACAACCAAACATCCAAGGTCTCAAACTCGCTGGCAACATGAGCAGCCGTTAAGAAAATACCATTCCCATCAACAAAGAAGGCTGTCCCAAGAAATGCTTCCACGTGGGCAATTCGATCTTTTACCGTACAGCGAGCAACTGGTGATATTGCTTCCTCAATAAGGTGGGGTCTCAATTCATTAGTCCCCATCCATCCGCAGGGCTGCCACAAAGGCCTCCTGCGGAATCTCCACCTTGCCGAACTGGCGCATGCGGGCCTTGCCGGCTTTCTGCTTGTCGAGCAGCTTGCGTTTCCGGGTCGCGTCGCCGCCATAGCATTTGGCGGTCACGTCCTTCCTCAGGGCACTGAGCGTCTCGCGCGCGATCACCTTGCCGCCGATGGCCGCCTGGATCGGGATCTTGAACATCTGGCGCGGGATCAGCTCCTTCAGCCGTTCGCACATCTGGCGGCCGCGGCTTTCGGCGCGGTCGCGGTGGACCAGCATGGCGAGGGCATCGACCGGCTCGTCATTGACGAGGATCTGAAGCTTGACGAGGTTTTCCGCGCGGTGGCCGATGATCTCATAGTCGAAGCTGGCATAGC
>JAGQRO010000136.1 GCA_020425315.1 Hyphomonas sp.
GATTGCGGCTATTGCAGCCAGTCGGCGCATTTCGACACCGGCCTCGATGCCAGCAAGCTGATGCCGCTCGATGAGGTCGTCACCGCCGCCCGCCGGGCGAAGGAAAACGGCGCCGACCGGTTCTGCATGGGCGCCGCCTGGCGGGAACTGAAAGACCGTGACCTGCCGAAGGTCGCCGCCATGGTTTCCGCGGTGAAGGCCGAAGGGCTCGAAACCTGCGTCACGCTCGGCATGCTGGAGCCGCACCAGGCGAGCGCCCTCAAGGAGGCCGGCCTCGACTATTACAATCACAACCTCGACACCTCGCCGGAATATTACGGCACCGTCGTCTCGACGCGGACTTATCGTGACCGGCTGGAGACGCTCGGCCATTGCCGCGAGGCCGGCATCAAGCTCTGCTGCGGCGGCATCCTCGGCATGGGCGAAAGCCGCGAAGACCGCATCGGCCTCATCCACGAACTCTCCAAGCTGACGCCGCACCCCGAAAGCGTGCCGGTCAACATGCTGGTGCCGATCAAGGGCACGCCGCTTGGGACGAGCCCCGCCATCAGCGTCATCGAAATGGCCCGCGCCATTGCCGTCTGTCGTATCGTGTTCCCTGAGAGCTGGGTGCGCCTCAGCGCCGGGCGCGAGGGCATGACCGAGGAAGGCCAGGCGCTGTGCCTGCTCGCCGGCGCCAACTCCATCTTCGTCGGCGACCGTTTGCTGACCACCGACAATCCCGACGTGGACGCAGACGCCGCCCTGATGAGTGACATGGGCCTCGAAGCCGCCGGCCATGCCGAGATGGAGCGCGCCCGCAACAAGGTCACCCTGATCGGTTGAGGGCCATTTCGCCACTTGCGAAGGTCACATGCAGGATCGGTAGCCTAGGGCCCGCTCCATCCGACATCGCCACCAAGACGCATCTTTGGTTGTAAGCGACCTGGTTCGAATATGCGCGTCTGCACTTCGGTGGGGCACGTCAGCAGCTGCGCATCAGGCGTTTCCAAACCGGCTTTGTCAGCGAACTCCGCACGAAAAATACAGGTCACCTTCGTAGTGACCGCAAATCTCCTCATCCTGGTTGGTGTTGGATTGATTCCGCTCATTTGCGAGCGCTTCTTCATAGGATCGCTTTGCCTGTTCCTGCAGCTCGTTCAGCTGTTGAGAGATTGGTGGCAGGCCGCCTGAATTGGGGGTGCGCGACGGGGTGACTGATACGCTGTCGGCAAACGAATATGACTGCTGATCAAGTGCCCGGTCCGTGCAGGTCCTGTATCCTTCCTCACACTGGTCCCTTGCCCGGTTTCTGGCGGGATCGAAAATATCGATCCGGCTGGTGCGCTCCAAACACCATTCAAGTTCCCGCCGGCAGGCCGCAAAAAGTGCATCCGTCTGGGATTGCCTTTGTTGCGACTTAGCCTGCTCCTGTTTGCGGTACTCGGTTTGTTGCTGCCTGCGCAGGATTTCCGTTTCGGAGAGTTGCGCTCGCACCTCGCTGGATTCGCCCGATCCCGAGACAAGCTGCCTGCACTCGAAAGTCTTCTCTCCCGTCAGTTTTGGATGGTCAGGATAATGGCACACCGCCCATTGGGCCTTGCCCGTGAATCGGATGGCCTGGGTCTCTCCCATGGCCACCACCCATGCCAGGCATTTGAAGCCCTGATCATCCCCGACCGGCTTGCAGTAATGTTCGTCCTTCCACGCAACGCTGATGTCAAAACCGCACGTGTTTTGCAGCTTTGTGAAAGAACCGGAGTGTACGGGTTTCTTCAGGCACTTCATTTCGCCGGGCTGGAGCCTTGGATAGGGTCCACCGGAGTCCAGATAGCGCAGCGTCATATCAGACAACTCATTCTCTGCGATGCCGAGCGCCACGCCGGAATGCTGCAGACAAAGGCCTGTTTCTGCCTGTACGTACGAGCCTTCCCTGCAGGCTGCCCAATATGTCAGTTGGGTGTATACTTTGACGGGTTTCGTTTCCCGGGCGGGGATGACGGTCGAGCAGGTAAGCTTCCTCCGCGCGTCATCCTGGACGCAATAACCTTCCGTATCACTCCATGAGAAAGTGACCGGGACATCGCAGGAATTTTCAATATGGGCCACCCCCCTGGAGGCGGGCCCGAGCTTCAGACACTGCTGTGCGCCATCCACTTCGATTGAAGCCGGTTCCACGCTCTGCGGTGCAATGGCGCTTGTCTGCAATTTCGGCGGCGGTGCGTTGCAAAGCGAGGCCGCCGACCTCATCGACTTCGATGATCCTCGCAGTGAAAGATCGAACGTGACCTCCCCCGTCCCCTCGATCGACAGGCTGATTGTTCCGGAACTTCCCTTTGCCAAGGCATCACGCACCTGTTCAATGTGCTCGCCATAGAGTTTTGCGCTGCCGGAAGTGGGGACGAACAGAGGCCATTGTGACGGGCCGATTTGAATTGTGCCGATCTCATTGATTCTGAAGGCATGTCCTTCAGAGGGTTTGATCGCGATGTCTTCTTCATATTCGTTGAAGGATACCACGACCTCCAGGGAAAGCGCGTCACTTGCCGGTCGATCATTCGGATGCGCAACCGAGATTGCCTGGCAGGGGCGAACCTCCTCATTCGAGGCCTTGTAGACCACCCAGTCTCCGTTCACGCCCTGAATTGTGCCTTGTGCTGAGGCAATAAGGCTGATCAGCAGGCTGGCGGTCCACAAAGCCAGAAACGCGCGCATTGAAAGTGTCCCCGCGAGTTCGATCTCGCAGACACGATACCGGTTGGTGCGAAAATGTCAGCATCGGAGTTTCCGGGCTTCACGGTTGCGGCCCGATCAAGGCCCGCTGTTCGCAACCCACATTGCTACGCGACCTCCGTAACCTTCCCTATTGCGACTCGTGTGAAGCAAGCCGAGGGATGCTGTGCTAACCACGCAGTGAGGGAGGCTAATAATGGGAAACCTACATTTTGACGCGCTGGCGATCGGGGCGCTGGTCGGCTTTGGCAGCCTGCTGGTGATCATGGCGGGCATTACGATCTGGGTCGTGCGCAAGGCCTATTCCACGCCGTCCTCGGGCGAAGGGCCGGACGCGCAATCCTGAGCCGCATCCCCGCATGACCGATCCCCACATCGTCCGCCGGTCCGGCGCGGCGCGGCAGGCCTCGATCGAGGAGACCGCCGCCGCGCTCGGCATTGACGAGGCCTTCGTCAGCGCGCTGGTCGACGGTTTCTATGGCCGCGTCCGGCAGGACGATCTGATCGGGCCCATTTTCGACGCCGCCATCGGCGACGCCTGGGACACGCACCTGCCGAAGATGAAGGATTTCTGGTCTTCCATGGCGCTCGGCACGCGGCGCTATGCCGGCCGGCCCATGCCGGCGCACCTCAAGCTGCCAGGCCTCGGCGCGGCGCACTTCACGCGCTGGCTGGCCCTGTTCCGCGAGACGCTCGACGAGATCGCGCCGAATCCCGCCGCTCACGCCTTCTTCCTGGACCGCGCCGCCCGTATCGCACACGGTTTCCAGGTCACGATCGCCCAGATGCGCCCGGAAGTTTTGTGACAGTCTTGTGAAATTTACACGCCGGAGCGGCCCGTACAGCTGCTGCGCCTTGCCAAATTCCCCGCCGTGCGGCTCATGCAGGAACAGCCGACCAAAGCGCGAGGGGGCTCCGAATGGCCGACGTCGAGGACGTGACACTCCGCAAGGATACCCTGGACAAGGACCTCGCCAAGGTGGCCACCGCCGAACAGGCGCTGTCCAACCTGTCGCGCGGCCTGGCCGCGCCGGGGCTCGGTTTCCTGTTTCTTGCAGCAATCATTGTGATTGGCGGCACGCTCCTGTCGGGCCAGGACAATGGCATCCTGATCACCGCGGCGGCCGCCATCGGCGGCTATATGGCGCTCAATATCGGCGCCAATGACGTGG
>JAGQRO010000137.1 GCA_020425315.1 Hyphomonas sp.
CCAGATGGCCGAGATGCTGGCCCAGCAGGGCGGCGCGATGCAGCCCATCGGCCGGGTCGGGCGCGGCGGCGACATTGCTGAAATGGCGGCCTTCCTCGGCTCGGACGCGGCCGGCTTCGTCACCGGCAGCCAGTTCACCGTCGATGGCGGCATCACGGTCGGCCCGCGCCATTCCTGGGACCAGGAAGCGGGCGGCCCGATCCTCGATGCACTCGGCATCACGCCGGAACAGGCCGAACAGATGGCAGCAGCCCAGGCCGCGGCGTCAGCGGGGGAGTGAGGCGGCGGCGCCGCTCAGCCGCGCCGCGTGCCAAGGGCCGGGATCGCCTCAACGGCGCTCAGCAGGTCCTCAAGCGTGGCGGCGCGGATGACCCGGCGCCCCTTTTCATCCGACAGGGCATAGCCTTCGCCGGTCTTGACCAGTGGGAAACGGCGCCAATGGGCGCGGGTGCGGAAGATCCAGACCTGTTCCGGCGCTTCGCCGGCACTTGCCCATCCGGTCCACATGTGGTCTGGCGGCAAGCTGCGCCACAGGGCGTCGATCTCGTCGATCTCGGAAGGCGTGAACACAGGCATGGCAATCAGTCCTGACCAATCCGGTTTAGCGGAAGTTAATGAGCCCGCCAGCGCCCGCAACCTGGAAGGGGCGTTGTGGATGGCCGCCTCGGGCGCCGTGTTCACGGTGTTCGTCACTCTGTCCAAGGTGCAGTCCTCGCACTTCGATCCGGGGTTCCTCGCTTTCTGGCGGGCCTTCATCGCCCTCGCAATTACTGTGCCCGTCATCCTGCAGCAGGGCCTGTCGATCCTGCGCATCCGCCAGCCGGGCCTGATCCTGGTGCGCAGCATGTTCGGCACGCTGGGCTTCATGTTCGGCTTCTATGCGGTGTCGGCGCAATATGGCCTGCCGCTGTCGGAGTTCAACGCGATCAGCTTCTCGCGGGCCCTGTTCGTCACCGTGCTGGCGGCGCTGCTGCTGAAGGAGACCGTCGGCTGGCACCGCTGGGGCGCCACGCTGGTCGGCTTTGCCGGCGTGCTGATCATGACCCAGCCGCAGAGCGGGCTCAGCATGGGCACGTTGCTGGCGCTGGCGGCGGCCTTCTGCACGGCCGGGGCGATCACGCTGGTGAAGGTGCTCTCGCGCCTGCACCGGCCGGTGACCCTGCTGATCTGGGCGAACATGCTCTCGTCGGTCCTGCTGCTGCCGCTGGCCATCTGGAAATGGCCCGACGCCATGCCCTCGCTGCAGGACTGGGGCCTGATCGGCCTGATGGGCGCCTGCGGGGTGGGCGGCCAGTATCTCTACATCCGGGGCATGTCGATCGGGGATGCCTCCTTCCTCTCGCCGATCGACTATCTGCGCCTGCCCATGGCGGCGACGGTGGACTGGCTGCTGTTCCATGCCCTGCCGGGCCACTGGACCTGGGTCGGCACCGCCATCATCATTTCCGCCACCGCCTACATCACCCTGCGCGAACAGCGCCTCCGGCGGCGGGAGAAATTGAAGGGCTTGTGAATGCTGTTGATTTCGTTCATTGATCACGAAAGCGATCAGGGAGCGATCCAATGGCCAAAGTCCTCGTCACCGGCGCCACCGGCTTCATTGCCGGCCATGTCATCCACCAGCTGCTCGAAGCCGGGCACGAAGTGCGCGGAACGGCGCGTTCCGTCTCGCGCGGGCCCCAGCTCGACCAGGTGCTGAGCGCCTATGCCGGCAAGCCGGTGCATGTGGAGCTGGTCGCCGCCGATCTCAGCAGCGATGACGGCTGGGCCGCCGCCGTGGCGGGCATGGATTATGTCCAGCATGTCGCCTCGCCATTCCCGGCGACGGTTCCGAAGCATCCCGACGAACTGGTCGCGCCGGCGCGGGACGGCGCCCTGCGTGTGCTGAAGGCGGCCAAGGCTGCCGGTGTGAAGCGCGTGGTGATGACGTCCTCCATGGCGGCCATCGCCTATGGCTGGGGCGACAAGCGGCCCAATCCGCTGACTGAGGAACACTGGTCGAACCCGGACAATCTCGCCGACAATACGGCTTATACGCGGTCCAAGACGATCGCGGAGAAAGCCGCCTGGGATTATGTGAACGGTGAGGGCAAAGGCCTCGAACTGGCCGTGATCAATCCCTCCGCCGTGCTGGGCCCGGCGATGAGCGAAGATGTTTCCAGCTCCATCCAGATCCTCACCCAGCTGATGACCGGCAAGGCCCCGGCCTCGCCCAAGGTCGGCTTCTGCGTCGTCGATGTGCGCGACGTGGCCGATGCGCATGTGAAGGCGATGACCGTGCCGGCCGCCGCCGGCGAACGGTTCCTGGCGTCCGGCCGGTTCATGTGGATGTCGGAAGTCGCCGATGTGCTGCGCAAGGAGTTTCCCGCCTATGGCAGGAAACTGCCGAAAGGCGAGCTGCCGAACTGGTTGCTGAAGGCGATGACGCTGATCAATCCGCCGCTCGGCCAGCTGGTCCCGGAACTCGGCCGCGAACGCCATTGCTCCAATGACAAAGCCCGCAACCTGCTCGGCTGGACCCCGCGCACGGAGGAGGCCTCCATCATCGATGGCGCCCGCAGCCTGATCGACCTGAAAATCGTCTAGGCGGTTTCCCGGCCCCGGAAGGTGGCGGCCGCCGCGAAGAAACTGGCCAGCGCCAGCACGGCGGAGATGACGCCGTTCCAGCCGGCCATGGACAGGCCGGCGACATAGAAGGGCGCATCGGTGCAGGACGGCACCAGCATCGGCTTGTCGAGATCGCCGATATTCATCAGGTCCACCGGACCGTCGCCGGCGCACCCGGTCGGCGGCGGGAAAATCCCCCATTCGACGCCCGAATGATAGGCTGCCACCACCGTGCCGACCCCGAAGACAAGACCGATCAGCACGTTCAGCGCCACAAGGAAGCGCCGCTTCGGCCGCAGTTTCCACAGGACAAGCCCGGTCACCGTCATCGCGATCAGGGCCCAGTAGACTTCCCTCTGGCGCAGGCAGAGCGGGCAGGGATAGAGCTTGCCGAAGGTCTCGAAACCGTGCGCGGCGGCCAGCATGAAGGCCGAGACCGCAATCGCCGCAAGCGGCCACTGCCAGTCCTTCAGGATGGGTCTCAGGAACGACATGGGGCGCACGCTATCATGCAAGGGGTGGGCGTGAAGTGCGGCGCAGCGTCACGAGACGAGTGTCGTGATCCCCATCGCCACGGCGGTGACAAGACCGAAAATCCATAGCGTCCCGGCCAACAGGCCGGAAATCACAAGAACGCCATCCTTGTGCATCAGGCCGAAGGCGGCCAGCGCCACGGCAAAGCCCGGCACCGTATTGGTCATCGGCAGCGGCACCAGGATCGAGGCGCAGAACAGGCAAAGCGCGAGGCCGACAATCTGTTCGGAGCGCGGGCCGGTAATCACGGTCAGGCGCGGCTTGGTGAAGGTCTCGATCCAGCCCAGCCATTTGCGCCCGCCCTTGGCCGTGTTGGCGAGGCCCTCGCGGTTGATCTTCCGATTGGCCAGCGCTTCGGGCAGCCAGGGCTGTTCGCGTCCCATCGCCATCTGCGCGGCCAGCGCCATCATCGGCAGCGAGACCACTTGCGGCACACCGTAAAGGAACGGAATGCAGCAGGGCAGGGCCAGCAGGAACAGGCCGGCGCCGAACGCGCTCTCGTCCAGCCGGTCGAGAATCTCGCGCAGCGTGTAGCCATCCTCCGGCGCGCCGGCGGCCATCTCCTCGATGGATTGCAGCAGCGTTTTCTCGGTCGTGGCGGGGCTGGCGGTCATGTCAGTCATATCGGTCCTGTCTCAGTGCCGCAGAGGCGAGATTGACGGGCCGCCGGTCCTCGGGCAGGACGTGCCTTTCCTGCGGGGCCTCTGTGGCGGAATTGGTAGACGCGGCGGATTCAAAATCCGTTTCTGGCGACAGAGTGCCGGTTCGAGTCCGGCCAGAGGCACCATGTTTCCCGTGTCAGTCCGTCAGTACTGGTACTTCTCCAGATAGCTCATGTCGATGATATAGGCGGAGTCAGCGAGATCGCTGTCCTGCCTCTGTGCATGAAGCGTGCCTTCCACCCAGGCCGCCTGCGGCAAATCCTTCAGCAGGACCGGATTTTCTGTCCGGACGAAGATCGTCTGGTTCGGCGGCGGGGGCGGGGCGTGGATGCAGGCGCCATAATAGGGCACCAGCAGGAATTCGGTGATCTCGGCCTTGGCATCATAGGAGAAGGGAACCGTGTAGCCGGGGATGCGGATCTTCTCCCCGTCATGGGTTTCCACCGTCTGGAACGAGCCGAGCTGGACCGCCGTGTCGCCGGCGGACCCCTCTGTAATGGAATACATGGCGGCCATCTGGGCGGCATACATTTCCTGAAGGCGTTCTTCCTCGCCTTCCGGCATCAGGTCTTCCCAGCCGATGGGCGTGACGCCGCGGGCCTTGATTTCTTCTTCCTTGCGCAGCGCTTCGGCGGCGGCCGCAGCCAGGCTCGGATCGGGGACGGAATAGGTTTCCGCCTCGCTCGTTCCGATCTTGTCGCCAACCTGCGGGCCGGCCGGGGCAGCGGCGGGTTCGGCCGAAGCGGTCTCGGCCGGCGTGGCGGCATCAGGGGCGGGGGCCTTGCTGCAGGCGGCGGCAACAGCCAGGGCGGCAAGGGCGGGAACCAGGAACCAGTGTCTCATGGCATCCTACATACGATGCTGCGGCGGGCCCGGCCAGACGGCTTTGGCTGTGGATTAAAGCCGCACGCTGAGCCCGTCGGCGAGCGAACGGCGGAAGGCGGCCCAGGCCGGCACGGCCCCGGCCAGCAGGGAGGCGAGCGTGACGCCGGCCAACACCATGACATCCATGTAACCTGGCCCCGTCCCGCCCAGCGATATGCCATAGCGCTGGGTCACCATCGGCCCGGCAATCGCGATCAGCACATGCACGATGACAATGCCGGCCAGCGCGCCGAGGAAGCCGACAAGGCCGGCCTCCAGCGTCAGCAGGCCAAAGACATGCCCCGGCCGCGCCCCGGTGGCGCGCAGGATGGACATCTCCCGCCGCCGCTCGTTCAGGCTGGTCAGGATCGAGGTCAGGATCGAGACGACGCCCACGGCGATGACGAAGACCGAGACGGCCATCAGCGCCCGTTCGGCCATGGCAGTGACGCTCCAGAGTTCCTTCAGCGCCTCGCCGGGCATGATCGCCATCAGCGCTTCGCCCTTATTGGTGTTGATCTCTCGCCGCGTGCGCAGGATCGTGCCGGGATTCTTCAGCCCCACGAACACGACCGTGACGGTCTTGGGTGTCAGGTTGAATCCGCGGATCGTCTCTTCACTGATGGAATCGGAGAGGGGGTTCTTCGCCCCGCTTTCCCAGCCGACATGGATGGCGGTGATGGCTTCAAGAGAGACGTGCACGGTGCGGTCCACCGGCGTTCCGGTCGGGGCGAGGATGCCGGAGACGCGGAAGGGCCGGTTCTCATGCCCCGCGCCGAAATCCGCCGTGCCGAGCCCGTGCGACAGGATCAGCGGCGTGCCGACCGTGTAGCCGAGTTCGCGCGCGACATCGGCCCCGATCACCGCATCGAACAGGTCGCTGAATTCCTCGCCCTCAGCGATGCGCAGCGATGCATTGCGGCCGTATTTGTAGTGCTCGAAATAGGAATGGTTGGTGCCCAGAACGCGGAAGCCGCGATGGCTGTCTCCCAGCGAGACCGGGATCGTCCATTCGATATCCGGGCGCGCCGCGATCTGTTCATAGGTCGGCCAGGAAATCTCCGCCGTCGCATTGCCCATCCGGAACACCGAATAGAGCAGCAGGTTCACGCTGCCGGTCGGCGCGCCGACGATGAGATGGGTTCCGGAAATCGTGCTGTCGAAGCCTTCGCGCGCGCCGGTGCGCGCCTTCTCCACGCCGAGGAAGAGGGCGACCGACAGGGCCACCGCCATCAGCGTCAGCAGCACCGAGCCCTTGCGGTTCATCAGGCTGCGCCAGGCGAGGGAGAGAAGCGCGCTCATGCCGCCACCTTTGCGCGGTTGATGTCTCCGAGGGACACCGCCCGGTCGAAATGGCTGGCCAGCGACAGGTCATGGCTGACAAACAGGAGCGCGGAGCCGGCCGCGCCGGCCTCTTCCTTCAGCAGGCGGATGAAGCGGTCGCGCGTATCGGAATCCATGGCCGAGGTCGGCTCGTCCGCGATCACAATGTCCGGCGCGCCGATCAGGGCGCGGGCGGCGGCGACCCGCTGTTGCTGGCCGACGGAGAGGTCCGACACGCGGCGCGACAACAGGTCTTCGCCTTCCAGGCCGAGCCGGGCGAGCAGGCGGCGCGCTTCGGCGGCGGCATCGGCGCCCACGCGTTTCTTGCGTTCCGGCGAGAACAGCAGCGGCAGGGTCACATTCCCGGTGACGGAGAGATACGGCACCAGGTTGAAGATCTGGAAGATGACGCCGAGATGGTCGGCCCGCAGCCGGTCGCGCGCCGCGCCCGAGAGGCTGTTCATGTCATGGCCCAGCACATCGAGCCGGCCGGACCCGGCCTTCAGCACGCCTGCGATAAGGCCCAGCAGGGTCGATTTTCCGGACCCGGACGGTCCGCGCAGGAACAGCGTCTCGCCGCGCGCCAGGTCCAGCCGGGAAATGTCCAGCACCGGCGCATGGCCCGGCCAGGCAAAGACCAGGTCCTCTGCGATGATGGCCGGATCGTTCATGCGCGCCTCAGTCGAAATCCAGGTCTGTGTGGGCGGCCGTCAGCTCGTCGGCGGCCTGGGTGCCGTCGGGCCCGAGATAGATCGCATCGACATGTTCGAAACCGGGGAACAGGGTGAACACGTTGAGGCGCAGGCCCTCGATCCGCTCGATCTTCTTGCAGCGCCAGACGACCGAGATGGTCATGTTGCCATGCCCGTCATGCGAGCGGGAGGTGACCGAACGCTCGGTCTCCTCGCACTTTGTCGGCCCCAGCGGCTCGGCAATGCCCTCGGCGAAATCCTCCGCCTTCGTGCCGCGTGGCGGCTTGTCCTCGGACAGGCCGAAATTGGCGAGCGGGGCGTCCAGCGTCAGGGTCAGGAAATCCTCTTCCCGCGTCACGGCCATTTCGGCGGCGCCATGCTCGTGCACTTCGCCGGCATGGCCCTCGCCGTGTTCATCGTGCGCGTCATGATCATCGTCTTCGTGAAGTTCTGCGCCGGCCTCATCCGGGGCAGGGGCTTCGGCATAGACTTCCGATTCCGGCGGGGGCGGCTCGTACGGGGCGATGTCCGGTCCACAGGCCACAAGGCCCGCCATCGCGACCCCCGCTGCCAGGTGCCCGAGTCGCCGGAATTTCGCTGAATTCATACTGGGCCTCCGCGGCGCCAAACTCGGGATAAGTGCGAAAAGGTCAAGATTTTTATCGCAGGCCTGATAATGATACTATATCACATTAATTCAAGGCCGGATCCCGGCCGGATTTCCAAATCCAGTCACCGCCGGTATTCCTGTCCTCAATGTTCCAATCGTTGCAAGCCCCCCTGTTCTTCGGCTTGATCGCCGCCTTCATGACCACGACCGGGCTGATCACCGTGTCGGTGCGGGGCGACTGGAGTGCGCGCCATTCCGGCCTGTTCGCCCTGATGGCGGGCGGCATGCTGGTCACGCTGAGCCTGCTGCATATCGCGCCGGAAGCCTTTGAAATGTCGCATGGGGCGGCCGCCTTCCTGGTGGGCGGCTTCTTTGGCGGCCTGCTGCTGCATTATGGCGTCGCGGCCGCCTTTCCCGAAAGCTCGGACCGGGGCCGCGCCGCCGCGATCACGCCGCTGGCCGCCGTCGCCATCCATTCCATCCTCGACGGGGTGATCTATGCCGTCACCTTTGCCGGCAGTTTCAGTTCCGGCGTCTACGCCGCCGCCTCGCTGATGCTGCACGAATTCCCCGAGGGCGTGATCGCTTTCGCCATCCTGCGCCGCCACAGCTTCGCCAACCGGGAGGCCTTCATCTGGGCGTTCCTGGCCGCCGGCGTGACGACGCCGCTGGGTGTCATGCTGGCCTCGCCCTTCATGTATGGCCTGACGCCGGACGTGATCGGCAGCCTGTTTGCCGTGTCGGCGGGCCTGTTGCTCTATGTCGGCACCGGGCCGCTGATGGAGCCGCTGCAGGAAGAGCCGCGCCTGCGCAGCCTGATCGCGCTGTCGGCCGGGGTCGCGCTGGCGGTGCTGATGGCGTTCCTGCCACTGCACCCGCATGACGAGGAAGGCGGCATCGCCCCGGCGCCGCGCCCGCTGATGGAGCAGGCAAATTGAGGCGGCTGCTCGCCGCGCTGGCCTGCCTGTCGGCCGCGTTCCTTCTTGTCCCGCAGCCGGCCTTCGCCCATCCGGAGGACGAATTCTGCACGCCCGGCGGCGGCATGGACCCGGCGCTCTGCCAGGAACTTGCCCGGCTCGACAATGCGAAGGCCGACCCGTCCGAGCGCACCACCGGCACCGGCCTCGAAGACACGGTGAACCTCGACCGCTCGGCCTTCGAGACGGCGGTGTTCTATGTCTCCATCGGTTTCCAGCACATCCTGCCCAAGGGGCTGGACCATATCCTGTTCGTGCTGGCCCTGTTCCTGGCGAGCACGCGGCTGAAGCCGTTGTTGCTTCAGATCTCCGCGTTTACTGTCGCTCATACCGTCACGCTTGGGCTGACGGCCGCCGGCTTCATCGCGCCGCCGGCCTCGATTGTGGAACCGCTGATCGCGCTGACCATCGCCTGGGCGGCGCTGGAGAACATCCTCTTCAAGGAGATGCAGGCCTGGCGCCCGCTGCTCGCTTTCGGCTTCGGCCTGGTGCACGGGATGGGGTTTGCCGGCGCCTTCGGCGATCTCGGCCTGCCGCAGGCGATCTTCTGGCCGGCCCTGATCGGCTTCAATGTGGGCGTCGAGGTTGGCCAGCTTACGGTTATCGGCATGGCCTTTGCAGTTTCGCTGCTTGTCAGGATGCTCCTGGCGCGCGCCGGCCGCAGTAACCAGTACCGGCATGTCCTTGTCTGGCCCGTTTCCGCCCTGATCGGCGCTGCGGGCTTCTGGTGGGCCATCGAACGGGCCTTCCTGCAGGGATAAGCGCCAGTCGGGCCTCCGCAAGACGGGAGGACCGCCCCATGCTGCTCACCCAGCGAATGCTCGGCAAGCTTGCCTCGGCCGCTGTGGCCGCCGCGATCACTGCCTCGATCACCTATGGCCAGTATGCGGTCGCCTCCGGGCCGAACGGGTCCGGCCTGATGCCGCCGCCGGAAGTCTTCGCGCCGAACATGACCGTCGATCCGGACGCCGACCCCTTTGCCCAGCTGATGCAGGCCTTTGCCGAGCTGAAGCAGGAAAAGGCCCGCTCCCAGCGCCACCGCGCCGTCATCGACTGGCTGATCACGCTGCAGCAGGAAGGCCTTGCCGGCTTCTCCGTCGACCGGCTGGAGGGCGGGGTTCTCTACGATATCGAATTCAACCGGCCCCGCGGCGACAATGCCACCGCTCGCGTCCTGATCGCCATGCCGCAGGGGGCGACCATGCCCTATGCCATCCGTATGGCGACGATCGAGGGAGAGGGCCTGCGCCTTGAGGCGGTGTCCTGCACCGGGAACGCAACGCTGGCGGAACTCGGCGGCGACGATGCCATGCCGGCCGCTGAGGCGGCTTCGGTGATCGCGGTGTCGGATTACCTCGCCGCGCCGGCGCCGGCCGATCTCAGCCTGCCGGCGGACTGCCTGACCCGGGCCCTGATGACGCGCTAGCGCGTCGCTACGGCCAGTGCCTCATCCACGTCGCGCTTCGTAAAGCGGCGAGTGAATTCGGTCACGCGCGGGGCGATCTCTGTCCGGAACCGGTTGCCGTTGAACACGCCATAATGGCCGACGCCGGGCTGGATATAGTCCTGCTGCATGTCGGTCGGAAGCTTCGTGCACAGATCATGCGCCGCCTGCGTCTGGCCGATGCCGGAAATATCGTCCTTCTCGCCTTCCACGGTCATCAGCGCGACATCGCGCACGGCCGACGGTTTGACGAGGCGTGTGTGGCGGTGGCGGAACTTGCCGGTGGCGAGGTGGTGTTCCTGAAACACGCGCAGGATGGTCTGAAGGTAGAATTCTTCCGTCAGGTCCAGAACGGAGAGGTATTCGTCATAGAATTCGCGGTGCTTGCCGGCATTGTCGCCGTCGCCCTCGACGAGGTGGTTGAAGAATTTCCACTGCGCATCGACATGGCGGCCCCAGTTCATGTTCATGAAGGAGGCAAGCTGCACGAAGCCCGGATAGACGCGCCGGAAGACGCCCGGATAGGGCGCCGGCACGGTGTGGATCATATTGTCCTGGAACCATTTGAACGGGCGTTCCTCGGCCAGCTCGTTCGGCACGGTGGGGCTGCGGCGGGCATCGATGGGCGAGCCCATGAAGGTCATCGTCGCCGGGCGGTTCGGGTCGCCATCCTCGGCCATCATCGAGATCGCCGCCAGCGTCGGCGGGCCGGGCTGGCAGACGGCCAGCACATGCGCGCCGGGGCCGATATGGGTGATCATGGTGCGGATATGGTCGACATAATCGTCGAGGTCGAACCGGCCGAGCCAGACCGGAGCAAGGCGCGCATCGGTCCAGTCGGTGATGTAAACGTCATGCGTGGCCATGAAGCCTTCCACCGTGCCGCGCAGCAGCGTCGCATAGTGGCCGGACAGCGGCGCCACGATCAGCATGCGGGGCAGGGGCGCCGAGCCGGGCTTGCGCGCGGCGGTCAGGGCGTCGGGATCCTTCTTGAAATGCACCAGCGTGCACCAGGGCGACTGCCACGCCGTGGTCGGCGTCACCTTCACCGGCGCGGAATTGATCTTCACGCTGTCGATGCGCCATTCGGGCTTGCCGTAATAGCGGGTGGTGCTTTCGAACACATCGGCGAAGGCGGCGAGCGACTTGCCGTATTCGGTGTTCGCAATCGGGTTCATCGGCGACTTCAGCGCCATCCGGCCCGCCTTCACGGCCAGCCGCATCGGCGCCATCGCAGCCCGATTCAGTTCGACAAGGGAATACAGCATCGCCTTACCAACCTTTCATGTTGCATTGCAACATAGGGGGCATGGCCCCATGGCGCAAATGGATTCGCCATTCAGGAGGTCCGACCTATGGTTAATGAAAGGTGTTGATATTGCCGCGAAATTTCCCGCCCCGGCCCGCCGGAGGTTAAGGCCGCGCTGCTAAATTGCAGCCAAGTGTATGGGAAAGGAAGGCGTCATGTATCTTTCATGCCACCCCAATCCGCATCAGGATGGCCGGATGACCCGGGCATTGGTGTTCGACCACGGCGCCGGCCAGCGCTTCGCGGTGGACGCGGAAACCCTGCACAAGCATCCCGGCCTGCTGGAAGAGTTCGAGCCCAATATGGCGCTGCGCTTCAAGGTGCTGGACGGGGTTGCCTATGGCCTCTGTTTCCTCGGCGGCGTCGGCACGGTGACGGTGGCCTGGTGGATGTTCATCCTGGGCCTGGCGGCCTGCGTGCTGATGCTGGCGACCAATCGCAAGTCTGCCGGGGAAGTGGCGCGCCGCATCGCCCGGCGCTCGACCGACGAATTCCTGCGCCTGCATGAACTTGGCTGTCTCTGGGTGCTGTATCCGCGAACGGCCTAGATGCCGACCATGCCGAGGATCGCGGCGATCACGGCGACCACCATGAACATCAGGGACAGGCTGACGGACACCGCCCGCTGGCCCTTGCGGCTGGTCTTGTGGCCGGGCGGTGCCTTGCCCTGTTTCGGGGCCAGCATCATCCGCGTGGCATAGAAGCCGAAGGCGGCGAGGAAGGCCGTGCCGCCGGCGGCCCAGCTGGTCGCCAGCAGGAACAGGGCGCCCGCCGCCAGCATCATGCCGGCAATCGGGATCGCGGTCTGGTTCAGCAATTCGCGCACATGCCGGTCGGCCCGGCTGCCGTCCAGTTCCTCGAAACTGCAGTTCGGCGCGGCGATCGCCGCCACCCAGGACGCCCCGATGGCCAGGGCGCAGAAGATGAGGCCGAGCTGTGAGGCGAGGGCGGTGAGGTTCTGTAACATGACGCTGATTATGCGCAGGATTCGCGCCCCGTCCTAGAGAAAGGTGCCCTAGAGAAAGGTGGACGAGATGACCTTGTCGATCAGGGCCTCGTCGGCCGGCACCTGCCCGTCCAGCATCAGCATGGCCAAGCCATGCACCAGTGCCCAGGCCTGAAGGCGCTTGATATCCCGGTCGGCCGTGGTGGCGCCGGGTGGCATCAGTTCGGTCAGCATGCCGGACAGCATGGCGAAGGCATCGTCTGGGGTGCGTTCGGCATCGCCCTTGGACATGTCCGGTCCGTGCAGCGTGGTGAACATGCGAAACAGGGACGGATTTGCGAGGGCAAAGCGCACATAGGCCCGGCCCATGGCGTTGAAGGCTTCCTTGCGGCTCGCCTGTCCTTCCATCGCGGTGCGGAAGGCGGCGGCGAGCTTGCGGCTGCCTTCCTCGCACAGGGCGCTCAGAAGCGCCGCCTTGTCCGGGAAGTGGCGGTAGACCGCCGTGGCGGAGACGCCGGCGCGCCGGGCAATCTCGCGCAAGCTGACGTCTTCGGGCGCCTTGCTGGCCAGTTCCGCCATGCCCTCTTCGATCAGCGCCGAGCGCAGGTCGCCATGATGATAGCGGCCGGTGCGATTTTTGATGTTGACAGTGTTATCATTCGCGGTCATGTTAGCACTGTAAACATTTTTCCCCGCCCCCGCAACGCGACAAGGAGTCCGTCATGTCCAGCCCCGTCGAAACTGCCATCCGCGGCGTCGTCACCAAAGGTGTCGTCGCCCTTGCCGATTTCAATCGCGGGCGGAAGAAGGCCAAGGGACCCAACATGTTCCTCGAAGGCGTGCACACGCCGGTGACCCAGGAAGTCACCGATACGGATTTGAAAGTCACCGGCGAGATCCCGGCGGCGCTGAACGGCCTTTATGTGCGCAACGGGCCGAACCCGCTGCAGAAGGTGAACCCGGCCACCCATCACTGGTTTGTCGGCGATGCCATGCTGCACGGCATCCGCCTCGAAGGCGGCAAGGCGCTGTGGTATCGCAATCGCTGGGTCCGCTCCAATGCGGTCAGCGACATATTGGGCGAGCCGCGCGCACCCGGCCCGCGCCATGAGCGCACGGACACCGCGAACACGAACATTGTCGGCCATGCCGGAAAGCTCTGGGCCGTGGTCGAGGCCGGCGGCTATCCGGTCGAGATCAATGCCGATCTCGAAACCCGCGCCCATAGCCGGTTCGACAGCGATATCGAGGCCTATTCGGCCCACCCGCATCTTGATCCGCATACAGGCGAAATGCATGCCATCTGCTACAATGGCGGCATGCCGAACGTGATCTGGCATACCGTCGTGGACAAGGACGGCGTGGTCACCCGCAACGAGCCGATCCCGGTGCAGAACGGGCCGATGATCCATGACTGTATGATTACCCCGAATTATGTGATCGTGATGGACCTGCCGGTGACTTTCTCCATGCAGACGCTGATCAGCGGCGCGTCCTTCCCCTATGCCTGGAACCCGAAGCATGCCGCCCGTATCGGCCTGATGCCGCGCACCGGCACGGCGGACGACATCATCTGGTGCGAGGTGGAGCCCTGCTTCATCTTCCACCCCGCCAATGCCTATGAGACCGAAGACGGCAAGGTGATCATGGATGCCTGCGTCTATGAGACCATGTTCGCCTCCGGCATCAACGGGCCGGATTCGCCGGACGCGAAATTCGAATCCCTCACCATGGACCCGGAAACCCGCCGCGTGACGCGCGATGTGGTGGATGCCGCGCCGCAGGAATTCCCGCGCTATGACGAGCGCCTGACCGGCCGGCCGTACCGCTATGCCTATACGCTCGCCCTGCCGGGCAAGGAGGGCAGCGAATTCATTTCCGAGACCAGCCTCTACAAGCATGATCTCGGTGCCCGCACCCGCGAGGTCCATGATTTCGGGGCAGGGCGGCTGCCCGGCGAATTCGTCTTTGTGCCGGCGCATGAGGATGCCGGCGAAGATGAAGGCTGGCTGATGGGCTATGTGATCGACACGAATACGCACACGTCGGAATTCGTGATCCTCGATGCGGCGAACTTCACCGGCACGCCGGTGGCGACGGTGCACATCCCGTATCACATCCCGCCGGGCTTCCACGGGAACTTCGTTCCTGCCTGATCCGTACCCGGATCAGCCGACGCTGAGCGCCAGCAGCCGGCTGATCTGGGCGCGCGGCAGGCCGCTGTCGGCGTGATACTCGTTGATCGCGCCCTGCAGGGCGGTGAGGTCGCGCTTGGATGTCGCCTGCGGCTTGTCCAGCACGCCCTCGCGCACCAGCGCGGCGCAGACATGGCTTGAGGCGATCCAGGCATCCCAGCCGCAGAAACGCAGGAAATACTGGCCCGTCGCCCCGCCAAGACGCGATCCGCGCTTGTTGAGGAGCGCCATCAGGCCGAGCTGGTCATCGGCCGGCCAGGTGGCGAGCAGCTTGCCGAAGCCGCCTTCCTTCGCCTCTACATCGGCGACGAATTTCGCATTCTCCAGCGTTGCCTTGATCTTCTGGCCATTGCGCACGATGCGCGCGTCCGACACGAGGCGATCCAGCATCTCCTCGCCGAAAAAGGTGAGCTTGCCGGGATCGAAGCCTTCGAAGGCGGCCTCGAACCCGTCCCATTTCGCGTCGATGACTTTCCAGTTGAAGCCGGCATTGAACACACAGCGCGTCATCGTCGCCAGCAGCCGGTCAGCCGGCACCCTGGCGAGCGATTTGACCGCATGCGAATTGGCCGACCGTTCCAGCACGGCATCCTTCCCGCCATGATGGCCGGCGGCCATCTTCAGGATCGGGGCGAATTTGCGTGCCATGGGGCGTGTTCTAGCCGAGCGCGGTCTCGTAGACCTTTGCATAATCGTCCGCACTCATAGGCTTCGGATTTCCGTAGTGCGCAAGGTCTTTCAGCGCGAAATCGACAACGCCCTGGGCATCTTCCATGCCAAGGCCCAGCGGTTTCAGCGTGGAGGGAATGCCGAGGTCTTCGTTCAGCTTCGCGATCGCGTCGGCCAGGTCAGCGCCTTCCTTCAGGCCCATGGCCTGGCGCAGGCGGACATATTTCGCGTCCGCCGCGCCCTCATGGAAGCGCAGGATGTGCGGCAGGAAGACCGCGTTCAGCGTGCCATGGTGCAGCTTCTTGTCATGCAGGCGCCCGGCTGCATGGCTGAGCGCGTGCACGCCGCCAAGCCCCTTCACGAAGGCGAGGGCGCCCTCAAAGCTCGCCATCATCATGTTCCAGCGCGCATCCGGGTCCGACCCGTCCTTCACCGCCTTCTTCAGCCAGCCATCGCCGACCGCGCGGTAGACGCCTTCATAGCCGATACCCTCCGCAGGCGGATTGAGGCTCGGCGCCAGCACGGCCTCAATACAATGCGTCACCGCATCCATGCCGGTCGCGGCCGTCAGGCCCGCGGGCAGGCCGAGCGTCAGGTCCGGGTCGCAAATGGCGGTGGCCGGGATCAGGTTCGGGGAGACGATGGTTTCCTTGCGGCCATTCTCCAGCGTCACCACCGTGCCGACCGAGACTTCCGATCCCGTGCCGGCGGTCGTCGGGATGGCGACCAGCGGCGGGATCTTGCCGATCTTCTTTGCACCGCCGGTAATTGCGGCCAGCGATTCCAGCGGCGCGTCATGCGACACCAGCAGGCCGGTGGCCTTGGCATGGTCCATGGACGATCCGCCGCCCACCGCGATCAGCCCGTCCGCGCCGCATTCCTTGTAGAGCGCAGCGGCCTGCTTGGCCTGGCTTTCCAGCGGGTTCGGCACCGTCTCTGCGAACACGCCCGCCGGGGCGATGCCGAGCGCATCTTCCACCTTGGCCAGGATGCCGACGGCCTTGATGCCGGGATCGGTGACGATGAAAGGCCGGGTGATGCCGAGATTTTTCGCCACGTTCGACAGCTGCTTCAGCGCGCCGGAATCGAAGATACAGGTGGTGAGATAGGTAATGACAGGCATGGCGCGCTCCGGAAGTCTGAGGGGTCTTGAGTCCGGGCGCACTCTTGCGGCGCAGGGGCAGGGGGCGCAAGCCTCACGGTGCGTCATGCGGCGTTTCGCACCCGTGGCGGCCTCCCACCCAGCCTGTCGAGCCCGGCCTTTCAAGGTTGCGTTCTGCCAATCTGGACCCGGCAACATGGGCGCGCCATTCGGGCAAATACCTAGTCGCGCGCTCGTGTCGCGCGACATGCGCCCGCGCGTCAAACTGGCTGATTTCGCTCATAAAAACAGGCGCCTATCTGCAGGCCATCAGCGTTATTTTTCATGGAGGGAAAGTCATGAAACGCATGTTTGCCGCCGCTCTTCTTGCTGGCGCAACCTGGGTCGGTGCTGCGGGGGCGGCATCGGCCCAGGATAATCCCTGGATGGTGCGCGTGCGCGCCATTGGCGTGATGCCGGACGAAAGCGCCGACCTGTCGGTTGCCGGCGGTGCCGCGCTCGGGGGCAGTGTCGATATCAGCGACGAGTATGTGCCTGAACTCGACATCACCTATTTCTTCGGTGAGCATCTCGCCGCCGAACTGATCCTTGCCACGACCAAGCACTCCGTCACCGCGACGGATGTGTCCGCGGTTGCCGGCGCAGACGTCAAGATTGGCGATGTCTGGGTGCTGCCGCCGACCCTGACGCTGCAGTATCACTTCACCGACATGGGCGCGTTCAAGCCTTATGTGGGCGCCGGTGTGAACGCCACGCTCTTCTACAATGAGGACCATGGCGCGACGGCTGATGCGATCGACTATGATTCCAGCATTGGCCCGGCCCTGCAGGTCGGCTTCGACTATGACCTCGACGGCGAGCCCGGCGGATGGGCCTTCAATGCCGACGTCAAGAAGATCTGGATCAATTCCGACGTCACCGTCGACTTCACCACCGCGCTCGGCGCCACGGTGAAGGCCGATGCCGATATCAACCCGCTCGTTGTGGGTCTGGGCTTCGGCTACAAGTTCTAAAGCTCCCTGAGCTTCCGCGCCCAACCCTTTTCGAGCGGAAGTCTTAGTACCTCGGGCCGCGTCCCTCCCCGGACGCGGCCCAATTTTATGTGCGACGCCTTATTGCGCGCCGCCCTGCGCCGGTTACACAAGTCGGCATGAGCATCCTTTCCGTGAAAGACCTGCGGGTCAGTTTCGACACGCCCGACGGCATCGTGAATGCCGTCAAGGGCATCAGTTTCGATGTGGCCGCCGGCGAATGCCTCGGCATTGTGGGCGAAAGCGGCTCCGGCAAGAGCCAGTCGGCGCTGGCCGCGATGGGCCTCCTGGCCGGCAATGGCTCGGCCACAGGCCAGATCCTGTTCGACGGGACGGACATGCTGACCGCGCCGGTTCCCGTGCTGCGCGATATTCGCGGCGCCCGCATGTCGATGATCTTCCAGGATCCGCTGACCAGCCTGACCCCGCACATGACGGTCGGCGCGCAGATGCGCGAAGTGCTCGCCCTGCACAAGGGCCTGAAAGGGGAGGCGGCCGACAAGCACTGTGTCGAATGGCTGGAGAATGTGCGCATTCCCGAAGCCGCCCGCCGCATGAACCAGTTCCCGCACGAGCTCTCCGGCGGCATGCGCCAGCGCGTGATGATCGCCATCGCCATGCTGTGCGGCCCGGAAATCCTGATCGCTGACGAGCCGACGACGGCGCTGGATGTGACGGTGCAGGCGCAGGTGCTGGAACTGATGGACGAACTGAAGCGCGAGACCGGCACCGGCATCGCGCTCATCACCCACAATATGGGCGTCGTCGCGCGCATGTGCGACCGCGTCATCGTCATGCGCCATGGCGAGATCGTGGAGCAGGGGACTGCCGACGACATCTTCTATGCTCCGAAGGCGGACTATACCAAGATGCTGCTGAATGCCGTGCCGCGCATCGACCAGCCGGACCGGCCGGGCCGTCCGGCTCTGGCGCCGGCCCCGGCGGCCGATGATGCGCCGCTGCTGGATGTGGAGGATATGAAGGTCCACTTCCCGATCCAGGTGAAGGGCGGCCTGTTTGGGCGGCGCAAGCCGCTGAAGGCCGTCGATGGCGTGTCTTTCCAGCTGAAGGCCGGCGAGACGCTGGGCGTGGTCGGCGAGTCCGGCTGCGGCAAGTCCACGCTGGCGCGCGGCGTGCTGAAACTCATTCCGCCGACGGACGGAACCGTCGCCTGGCTCGGCCGCGACATTTCCAAGGCCGGCCAGCGCGAAATGAACGGCCTGCGCGACGACCTCCAGATCGTGTTCCAGGACCCGCTCGCCAGTCTCGACCCGCGCATGAGCATCGGCGCCTCGATTGCCGAGCCGCTGCAGGTGCACCAGCCGGGCCTGTCAAAAGCCGAGCGGGAAAAGAAGGTGCGCGAGATCCTGCCGCGCGTCGGCCTCGACCCCGCGCTCATCAACCGATACCCGCACGAACTGTCCGGCGGCCAGAACCAGCGCGTCGGCATTGCCCGCGCGATGATCCTGAAGCCGAAACTGGTGATCTGCGACGAGGCCGTCTCCGCGCTCGACGTGTCGGTGCAGGCGCAGGTCGTGGACCTTCTGATCGAGCTGCAGAAGGAATTCGGCCTTGCGATGATCTTCATCAGCCACGACCTCGCCGTCGTGCGCCAGATCAGCCACCGGGTCATGGTGCTGTATCTCGGCCGCGTCGTGGAACTCGCTGGCCGCAACACGATCTACACCGATGCGCGCCATCCCTACACCAAGGCGCTGATCGCCGCCGTGCCGAATGCCGACCCGAAATCGGAACGCTCGCGCGAACGCCTGCGCCTGACCGGAGACCTGCCCAGCCCGCTCGACAGCCGCGCGGCGCTGCGCTTCCTGAAATCGAAACTCACCGATGATGCGGAGGCGGAACAATACCGACCGCAACTCATCGAAGTCGCGCCGGGCCACCTCGTCGCCGAGCACGATCCGGTGCTGGGCTCTGAAGGTCTGACCGCCAGTTAGTCTGACAGATAAGAGGGCCGCAAATGGACAAGAATTTGCGGGCTTTCCTGATTGTGTTTGGTGGATTCTTTCTGGTGCTGCTCGCTACCGGAATAGGTCAGTCACTGGGATCGATCTTTCCCGGGATGCTGTTCGGAGCGGCGTGGCTTTGGGCCTGCGTGCATTTCGTGAAGCATGACAAGCCGCTCCCGTGGGAGCGACACGGCGATGATGGAGACGGCGCCGAAACGTGACCTCGATAAGGTCCGCGCTTGATGGGGCGGCGCTAGCCCCGCCCGTTGTCTGCACTCGGATAGCAGTCGCCGGACCAGGGCGCGATTGCGCGGTCCATCATCGAGCGGTTGGAGAAGTTCACACAGGCCTTGCCGAAATCGCGCACGGCCTGGGTTGCCTGGTCCTCGGCCCAGCTATGGGCGCAGGCGGCCTGGTCCGGTGCCGGGCTGTCGGCCGGGGCGCCGGGGCGGCGATAGGAATCGATGAAAGCACTGACGCAGGCGCCATAAGTGTCGACCTGCTGCGTAAAGGCTTCGCGCGTATCGCGCGCGCTTTCGAGGTCTGTCAGGGAAGAGAATTCCGCGCCTGAAAAGTCCGGCGTCTTCAGCACGCCGCAGGCCTCGGCCACGACGCGGATGCCCGCATCCGTCATCGCCTTCTGGCAGACGCGATAGCCGTCATAGGCGGCAAATTGCTGGGCGCTGGCGGGCAGGGCGGCAAGGGCAAGCGCCGCCGCGAGGATTGCTCTCATCACTCAACTCCACTCGGGTGTGGCAGACCGGGGTGTGGCGGGCAGCCTACACGCGCCGCCCGGCCGGTTCCAGCGATCTCCCGCAGCAGGGGATTTGGCGGAATTGGCGTACAGAAACCCGGAGTTAAGGCGCCGCTGGCAGTGTGGCCGGCAAATCCCTGTCAGGAGCGCCCGCCTTGCCCCAGCTGATCGGCCTTGTCCTTGTCATCCTGCTCGTCTTTGGCGGCCTGGTCCTCACCGGCGGCCAGATGGCGATGGAGGCGCTGCCCTTCGAACTTGCCCTGATCGGCGGCGCGGCCACCGCCACGCTGGTCATCGGCAATTCCCCCGCCGTTGCGAAAGAGGCCGGCGCCGGCCTCATCGCCGCTTTCAAGGGCGCCAAATGGGGCCGGGAAGATTACCAGTCCATGCTGGTCCTGCTGGGCACGATGATGCGCACCGCGCGCAAGGGCGGCTTCGTCGCCATCGAGCAGGACATCGAGGCGCCGCTGGACTCCGCCACGTTTGCTGCCGCGCCGTCCATCCGCGACGATGAGGCGGCCCGCAATTTGATCTGCGATGCCTTCCGCCTGATGTCGCTGGACCTCTCCGATCCCGCCCGCGCCGAGGCGCATATGGACCAGTCCATCCACCAGAACCTCGACCGCCGCATGAAGGCCGTCGCCGCGCTCAACACCGTGGCGGACGCGCTGCCGGCGCTTGGCATCGTGGCCGCCGTGCTGGGCATCATCCGCACCATGGGCTCGATCGACCAGTCGCCGGCGGTGCTGGGCGCGATGATCGGCTCGGCGCTGCTGGGCACCTTCCTCGGCGTCTTCCTCGCCTATGGCGTCGTCGGCCCGCTGGCCGCCCGGTTCGGTCAGGTGGTGGAAGATGAGGCCCGCATGCTGGATGCTGCCCGCACCGTGCTTGCCGCCTTCGGCGCCGGCATCCAGCCTGGGATCTGTGTCGAACTTGGCCGCGCCGCTGTGCCGGCAGAGCTGCGCCCCGATGCGGAAGACCTCGAACGCGCCCAGACCGCCGCCCGCTTCACCGCCCGCGCGGCAGCCTGACCCTATCGCTCAAGTGTCAGTATCCACTGCCAGGATCCCCGCCACTGAAGCGCGGATCAGCCGGTCCGGCGGCGCCCACGGATAGGCGCTTATGGTGATCAGGTTGTGCGCTGTGCCGTGAAGGGCGCACAGCAGCATCTGTTCCTTCAGCGCCAGCGTGTCCTCGTCATATTCCGTACCGAGAGCATCTGCGAGGCAGGTGCGAAGCAAGCCGAAACGTTGCACCAGGTTGTCCTCACCGACGAAGACACTGACATCCGACTGCGACACCCCGCTGGACATGAAGACGAGGAAATAATGCTCGCGATTGTGCAACCAGTATTCGACATAGGCCTGCGCTACCTGTTCAAGCCGTCGCACCGGATCGGGCTCAGCAGCCGCAATCGCGTCCAATCCGTCAAATAGCGCTTCGAAGACATTGGCCCATAACATGCGCAGAATGTCGATCTTGCGGTCGAAGTAGCGGTACAGCGTCTTCACCGTGCAGCCGGCTTCACCGGCAAGCCGGCGCATCGAGACCGCGTCATACCCGTTTTCCTGGAACAGGTTCAGGGCGCAGTCGGCAATCTGGCGCCGCATGTCCTCCATCGCCTGTTCGGACTGGATCGGCCGGCCGCGGCTTCGGGAAGCGGAAATTCGGGTCATTGGCATTGTGTCAGACTATGCGGAACGCCCCGCTTGACCAAGCGCGACGATTAAAGTATCACGCGTACTACTTAAATAGGAGTGCGCAGATCGTGCAACGTCTCGTGACATTGGTTCTGGCCGCCGCCGCCCTGTTGGCAGGGCAGGCGGGTGCGGGCGCATTAACCGGCCTGGAAGGCAGCTGGCGGACCGTCCGGCATGGGGCTGATGTCGAGATCAGGGATTGCGGTGACGGGTCCCCGTGCGGCTATCTGGTCGCGGTCAATGCGCAGGTGACCGGCGGTCGTCATCTCGACGAGCGCAATCCCGATGCAGCCCTTCGGGCGCGCCCGCTGGCGGGCCTGCCCCTGATGTGGGGCTTTGCGTCAGCGAGGCAGGGCTGGCAGGGCGGCCGGCTCTACAATCCTGAAACGGGCCAGACGTTCCGGGCGTCGATGACACTGATTTCCGCAGACCAATTGCGCGTGCGTGGCTGTCTCGGCCCGCTGTGTCGCGCGCAGGTCTGGACCCGCATCGACACACGCACCGCGAAAGGACCGCAAGATGAGTGAAATGCCCCCAGCCAGTTTTCGAGGCTTCCGCATCCTGTTCGTCATTGCCGCGATCTGGAATTTCGCCGGCGCCCTGCCGGGCCTGTTCGACACAGCCGGCATGTTCGAGCGCGAGTTCGGGCGGGCCCTCACCGATCCTGTCATGGTGGCCGTCTATCGCGGCGCGTGGGGCACAGCCTTCCTCTATGGATTCGGCTTCCTGATGGCGGTGAGAGACCCTGTGCGTCACGCCGGCATCGTTCTCATGGGCGGCGCCGGCAAGGCGCTCTTTGCCCTCAATCTCTATTTCATGTTCCAGGCTGGGTGGACGTCCTCCTTCGCCATTGTCGTGATCGGAGGCGACATCCTCTTTGTGCTGCTGTTTGCGGCCTATTTCGTGCAGCTGAAGCGAGCCGGTCACAGCCTTCTCTGAAGGGGGGGGGGCGGCCCATCCGCTTCCCGGCTTGCGCGCAGACCGGAACGTCGCCTTTCGGCGCTTTCTAAACGCGCGGCCAGTTGCCATACTGGCGCGGATGCATGCCCTTCAGTCCGACAGCCCGCTTATCGTCTATATCGACATCAAGAGCCCGTATGCCTTCGTGGCGATCGCGCCGACGCTGCAGCTGGAGGCCGAGCTGGGCCTCGCATTCGACTGGCGGCCGCTGACGCTGGACATTCCGAGCTATCTCGGCTCGGCCCGCAAGAAGGCCGGCAAAGTGGTCGAATCCAAACGCAGCCCGGCGCAGTGGAATGCCGTGCGCTATGCCTATCGCGATGCCCGCCGCTATGCCGAGATGCAGGGACATATGCTGAAAGGCACCGAGAAGATCTGGGACACGCGGCAGGTCAACACCGCGATCCTCTGGGTGAACCGGGTCGCGCGGGACCGGCTGGCGGCCTTCCTCACCCATGTCTATCCCGCCTTCTGGCGCCGCGAGCTGGACGTGGAAGACATGAGCGTCGTCGAAGCCTGCCTGGCCGCCGCCGGCGTGCCCGTCGCCGGCTTTGCGGGCTGGTGCGAAGGCGAAGGCCGGCAGGCGCATGACGCCCTGCAGGCCCAGCTCCACCCCGCCGGCATCTATGGCGTGCCGACCTATGTGTTCGAGGGCGAGATCCTGTTCGGGCGGGAACACCTGCCCTATGTGCGCTGGCACCTCACCGGCCGGCAGGGGCCGGCGCCGGACATCGCCTATGAGGTGGCCGGATGCTGAGCCTCTTCATCGATTTCAAATGCCCGGCCTCTTACCTCGCGCTCGACCCGACCGTGGCGCTGGCCGCCCGGCACGGAACAGGCATCAGCTGGCAGGCCTTCCGCAGCCGGCAGGAGGCGATCCCGGCCGAGCGCGCAGACGAAACACGGGGCGAGACGCACCGGCGTGTGCGGGCGCTGCAGCGGCGCGCGACGCATTCGAAATATGCCGGCCTGCGCGGCCTCGAAATGGCGTTCCGCGCCGATCCGGGGGAGAGCGATGCGGCCCTCAGTGCGCTGAATTGCCACCTGGCCGACCCGCTCGCCTATGTCCGCCGCGCCTTCCGGGCCTATTGGATGGAGGGCGCCGACCTGAACGATGCGCAAACGGTCTTCTCGCTCCTTGAGGAGACCGGAAACCCGGTGGGACAGGGCGAGCTCGCCGCCGCCCGCGCCGGATTCGACGGCTACCAGACCGAGATGGAAGAAGCCGGCATCTTCATCACCCCGACCTACCGCCTCGCCGACCAGACCTTCGTCGGCCGCGAACACTTGCCACTGATCGGGCGCCTGCTGGAGCAGGGGGTGGCGGGGGAGGTGTAGGGTGGAAGGCGCGGCGGTGCTTTCTTGTCCTTCATTGCGAAGGGCGATGACCTGCCGCCTGTGAGCCTGGAGCAGTTCGAGAACCCCGTTGCATCGCCCGCTTACTTGAGCATATTCAACACATTGGCTCTGCATCAGGGTGGACGGAGCGCCCGGGGGTCACATCACGGGACCAATTGCGAACGGGGAGACAGCGATGTTGCGGGCGATAATTATTGGGGTGGCAGGCCTGGTATTCCTCATGGGCTGCCAGAAGCAGGTCGAGCAATCCGGGGCCGATAATGAGCCTGCCGGTACAGCGGAACCGGTAGTTGAACCGGTGGCGAGCAAAGCGGATGCAGGTCCTCCGCCCGATCGCCAGATGCGTTACACATTCTGCGCGGGTGACGGCGATTGCGGCTTTCTGTCGGAAACGGGTGAAGTGATCATATCGGGGGCTCATGATGTTCTGATCGCCGGAGACTATGCCGTATTCTCAAAGGATGATGGGCCTGAGATTGTCGATCTTTCCGGCCGGGAAATCCTTCCGAACGATTTCGACGTTGTCAGACCGGAACTGGGACTTTTTCGTGTGGTCACGGGAAATCTCCAGGGAGTTGTGAACCCGGACGGCGACTGGGTTATCCCGCAGCAAAGCCAGACGCTTCGGGTCATCAACATTTCAGAGGACGGGCCTGCCAAGCATGGCTTCCTGGCCAGTCGTGGCGAACAGAAAGCGCTCTATGACATCGACGGCCGGGAGCTGTTTTCGATCGCGGGGGACTATCTTGAGAGCCTGGGTGACGGCCGGTTTATCGTGGGGCAGGGCAATTCCTTTGGCCTGATTGATACAACCGGAACCCATCTCATTCGTTCCACCCCCGGATGGTTACATCATTATACGGAAGATCTATTCGTCAAGGAAGTTCCTGACAGATCGTCACGGCAACTGGTGGAAATGGATGGCTCGATTGTCTCCGGACCCTACGAGACCTTGTTTTTTGCGCAAGGGGGCTACGGGATCGGAAAAATCGGCGAAGAGCTGTATTTGCTCTCGGCCGAAGGTGATGTGATCATTTCCGGCAAGTTCAAGGCCATCAATGTCACACCCGATGGCAAGGCATTCTACTACTCATTGGACGGTGATTGGTTCCTGCAGAGATTCGGCCAGGAAGAGGCGCATAAGGTCGATGGAAACTCGGTTTCCATTTTCAGTCTGAATGATTGCGACGACCCGTGCACCGGCGCTGTGGAGCGGGTTGTCGTCCGGCGAGGGAATAGAGAGATGCTGGCAAACTATGACGGCGGTCTGGTTTCCGGGACAGGTTTTGAAAATTTCAGCTGGGCCGACTATCGGCGCGGTTTGTTCGTCGTCGAACGGGATGGTGCCGAAGGCGTCGTCGATGCGTCGGCAAGGATGATTGTTCCTGCGATCTTCGACAGCGTTTTGATTGGCGACGCTCACTTCGAAGCCTACTTTCTCGGTCGGGTCTATCCAGTACGTCTCGATGGGACGCCAATCGGCTTTGACTTTTCCGATGTTGCCAAGGCGCGTGAAGACTTCGCGCGCGAGCAGAACGACGCTTTCACGCTCATATGCGAAGGCAAGTCGAGCTTTCCGATCGACCCGGATGGAAGTACGCACGAATTCAACCTGACCATCGAGGGCAACGCTTTTTACTTGTTTGGTCTTCGAATGCTGGGGGCTGGTTTCACAGTAGCCAATGGAAGCGATCGCTACCCGACCGCACTCGTAGAGTTCAACAAGGAGAGTACGCAGTTTGATTCTGTAAAATACTCCAACGATACGATCATCCTGGGAAAATTCATGGATGGCACGATCGTTCTGAACCGTGCGACCGGGCAGTATAAGATTGGCGATCAGACCGAAGGCACATGCCGAAAGTCGGCCGTGCTGAGACCCCTGCCCGAACAGCGCTTCTGATGCCGCACGAATGACGCATGGCCCTCTCCGGAGAAGGGGGGCGGCCAGCCGTGTTGGAGTTGCAGCCAACGTCTGATTGGCCCGGCGTAGGGCGTTGACCCACCCCACGGAACACTTCATCACTTCCCTCCATGCCTGATATTCGCCTTGCCACGTTCAATTGCGAAAACCTGATGATGCGCTGCGATTTCCGTCATGCGGGGATTGCCAATGCGCGTGACCGGCTGACCGAGGTGGACGATGCGGTTGTGGCCGAGCAGGTGGATTCCGTCTTCAATGTCCTCTCCGAGGATGACCGTACACTGACGGCCGAGGCGCTGGCCGCGACGCAGGCCGAGGTCTGTGCCCTGCAGGAAGTGGAGAACCTCGTCACGCTGACCGCTTTCGACACGCGCTACCTCTCGCGCTGGGAAGCGCCTTATTCCGAACGCGTCCTGCTGGAGGGGAATGATTCCCGCGGCATCGATGTCGGCATCCTGTCGCGCCTGCCGGTCAGCTTTTTCCGCTCCCATGCGCGCGAGACCTATGGCTCCCTCGGCCTGCGTCCGCCGCCGCGCCTCAGTGTCAATGATTATGCCTTCCGCCGGGATTGCCTTGAGGCCGATATCGTCAAGGATGGCCGTGTGCTGACGGTGTTCGTCTGCCACTTCAAATCCATGCATGGCGGGCGCCGGCACACGCGCCTGGTGCGCCAGGCCGAGGCCCGCGCCGTGCGCCTGCTGATCGAGCGCCGCTTCGAGGAGCCGGCAAAGGAAGACTGGATCGTGCTTGGCGATTTCAACGATTATTTCGAGCTCGACGGAAAGCATTTGCGCGACCATGCGCTGGGGCCGCTGGTCGATGACGACTTTTCCGTCGACCTGGTCACCCACGCCATCGCCAATCCGTATGACCGCTGGACCCATCACTATTCCGGCGACGACACTTATGGTGCGCTCGACCACATGTTCCTCTCGCCGGCGCTGGCGGCGAAGAATCCGCGCCCCGAGGCCACCATCATACGCGGCGGCACGCCTTACCGGGCCCAGCGATATGAGGGCCTGCGCTTTCCCGGCGTCGGCTGGGCCGAGCCGAAAGCGTCCGACCATTGTCCGCTGGCGGCCAGCTTGAGGTTTGAAGGCCGGCCCCTTGTGCCCTAGATAGGGGGCTCACGCCGCTGCCCGCCCCGGAGGAATGCCTTGTCACGCCTGGATAAACTGGTCGAGATCGTCGAAACCTACCAGACACTCGCCACCGAGAATTATGACCGGATCCGGGGCCTCGCCGAGCAGATCCGCGGGGGCCTGTGCGATTATATCGGCATGGGGGAGATGACCTGCGTCTATCTGGTGCCGCCGACCGGCCCGTTTGAGCCGAAAGCCCATGGCGACAAGGCGTTTTCCATGCCGCCACGGGGATTCCGGCCGCTGGCGCCGGTCTCTTTCGGCCTCGCGGTGCGCCTGACCCGGGGCAATGACTGGCTGCGCGTCAGCATGGAATGCCGCAAGGTGGGCGAGGTCTTCAAGGTCCAGATCGAGGACGGTGCGGAATATGAATTCAGCCTGCCTCTTAGCTTCGAGACCCAGCTGCCCTTTTATGATCACATCTATTCGCACATCCTGAACTGGTTCTCCGACCAGATCGAGCGCTACAAGGAAGGCGAATATGCCAGCCGCGTCATCGGATTCGACTTCGCGGATGACACCAACCTGCAGGAAGTCTAGGCTTCCCTCGGGGCAGTACTGAAGATGGGGCGTGAATGAACGGCATCGAGTTTGCCCTGGCGAGTGCCGGGTCCAGCGAGCTGATATTTGCCTGCGCCCTGATCGGGGCGCTCGGCATCGGCGCGCAATGGCTCGCCTGGCGCCTGCAGGCCCCGGCCATCGTGCTGATGGCGCTGGCGGGCCTCGCGGTCGGCCCGCTCTGGGCCGTGATCTTCGGCGAGGCCCTGCTGGACCCGCAGCGCGTCTTCAATGGCGGCGGCAAGGAATTGCTGCGCCCCATCGTGTCATTGGCGGTGGCGGTGATCCTGTTCGAGGGCGGCCTTGTCCTGAAATTCGAGACGCTGCGCGAGGCGGGGCCCTCGGTGCGGCGCATGGTGTTCCTCGGCGGGCCGCTGGCATGGGCCTTCGGCACGCTGGCGGCGCGCTATGCCGCCGGCCTCGACTGGAGCAGCGCGCTGGTCTTTGCCGGAGTGCTCGTCGTCACCGGGCCGACCGTGATCATGCCACTGCTGCGCCAGTCGAAGCTGGGCGGGCGGGCCGGCCAGTTCCTGAAATGGGAAGGCATCGTCAACGACCCGATCGGGGCGCTGTTCGCGGTCGCCGCGTTCGAGATCATCCGCGTCGCCGCGACCGGGGAATCCATTCTGGGGAAGGGGGCGATGATCGTCTTCGCCGCGGCCCTCGGTGTCGGCCTCGGCATCGCCTTCGGCCTCGGCATGGTGCGCGCCTTCCGGCAGGGCTGGACACCGGAATACCTGAAAGCCCCCATCATCTTCGCCTCCATAATCCTCTGCTATGCGATGGCGGAAATGGTGGAGAAGGAAATCGGCCTCGTCGCCGTCACCGCCTATGGCATGACGCTCGCCAATTCGCGCCTTGCCGGCCTCAATGAGCTGCGCAAGTTCAAGGAAGACATTGCCGTCCTGCTTGTCTCCGGCGTGTTCGTCATCCTCACCGCAAACCTGACGCCGGACGTGATCCGCCGCGCGCTGACCTGGAACACGCTGGCCTTCCTCCTGGCCATGCTGTTCATCGTGCGGCCGCTGTCGGTCTGGATCTCCACCTTCGGCACGCTGAAGCGGAACGAGGCGATCCTGCTCGGCTGGATCGCGCCGCGTGGTGTGGTGGCCGTGGCCGTCTCCAGCCTGTTTGCCACGCTGCTCGCTGACCTTGGCCGGCAGGGGGATTCGAAATTCTCCTTCTCCGGCGCCGAACAGATTACGCCGCTGGCTTTCGCCATGGTGTTCACCACGGTCGTGCTGCATGGCTTCACCATCGGCCCGCTGGCGCGGCGGCTTGGCCTTGCCCGCAAGGAGCGGCCCGGCGTTCTGCTGGTCGGCGTAAATCCGTGGAGTATCGATTTTGCCCGTGTACTGAAGGATATCGGTGTCGAGCCGATCCTGGCGGACAACACCTGGCGGCGCCTGCGCCCGGCGCGCGAATCCGGCCTCTCCACCTTCTTCGGCGAAGTCCTCTCGGAAGATGCCGAAATGCGGCTCGACCATTCGGCCTTCGACCAGGTCGTCGGCCTCTCGGCCAACGAGCCCTATAATGCGCTTGTCTCCAGCCATTTCGCGCCGGAGCTTGGCCGTCACAAGGTCTACCAGCTTTCCGCGCAGGAGACCGAGGAGGAAGACCATCGCTCGCTCAGCCTTGCCACGCGCGGGCGCACGCTGATCCGGCGCGGGCGCAGCTATGACAGCCTGATCCGCGACCATTATCGCGGCTGGGTCTTCTCCAAGACGCGCCTCACCGACACCTACGATATCGAACATTTCAAGAAGGATCGTCCGAAGGCGGACCTTGTGGCCGAACTGCGCCCGGACGGATCGCTCACCTTCCTCGGCCCCAGCCGCGAAGCCCGCGGCGGCGAAGGCGTTGTCCTCATCAGCTTCGGCCCGCCGCGCGAGGTTGAACCGCCCGCCAGCGATGACACCGCCGCCCCCGCCGACACGGCAAGCGGCACCTGAACAGAATTCCGGCGCTCCGGAGTTTTCCGGATGGCAGCGCCCCGCACAAGGCTCACACTGGACAGACTATCCATCACGGGAGATCGCGACATGACCGCAATGCTTCGCCGACTTGCAGGTGCCTGCGCAGCTGCGGCCGTCCTCTGGCAGGCACCGGCCATGGCCGAATGCCCGGAGACGGCCCTGCAGTCGGCGGCGGACAATTTCATCGCGATCGGCCAGCCGGGCGCAGACGTTTCCGGCATTCTGGGCGCGATCGATGCCCTGGTCGAGGCCTGTCCGACCAGCCCGCATGTCCTGAAAACCGGGGCGATGACCTATGCGAACGGGGCGTTGGCCGACACCGAAAACGCGGTCGATCATTACACGACATCTCTCAACCTGATTTCGCGCATGTGGGACAATATCGAGGGCCATACCGCAAAATCGGTGATCGACCAGAACGGCAAGACGCAGATCGTCGGGTTCACGGATCTCTATGACCTGAAGAAATACGTCCTCAACGGCCTGCTTCAGGCTGAACTGACATCCGGCGTGTCTTCGCCCTACACACAGCCGCTGGCGGAAGGCGAGGCCCAGCCGGCCTGCCGCAGCACGGACAAGACGGATGTCTCGATTGCGTCGACCTGGATCCGGTCGCATGGGGACCATCCGGGTGCCTACAATCTGATGGATCGCATGATCGCCCGGTGTGACGCGGATATGGCGGACCGGCGCTATACCGGCATGCTGGGCCTGCGCGCCCGGGCGCTGCTGGCCTCCATCCAGCACGATCCGAGACAGGACGGCGCCCTCGCCAAGGCCGAGCGCGCCAAGGCCGATTCCGAACGCTTCGTCGCCCTGAACGGGGGCTATGATTCTGTCGCCTGGCTGAAGAGCGACACGCTCAACCTGGAGCGGGCAACCGGCGTCGTGCGTGCGACGATGCAGCCGGCGGTCCTGTCGCCGGACATGTTCCGGCCGCCGCGCCTGAACAATCCGGAAACGGAGTATTCGCTTGCGCTCCTTCTTGATGAGGCCTGGGCGAAGGATGCTGACGCCGGCCTCGCCGGGGGCTATGCAGCCTATCGGGAGGCGATCAGCCAGGCGTTCGAGATGACCCGGCCGCTGGACGATCCGGACCCGGCCCGCCTGATGCTGTTCAATGCGGCGGAGGCCCATGCGAGCGGCGCGGTGCGCGCCCCCGGCCACGAATCGCTCGAGCCGCCGCCAGCTTTCCTCTACAACTGGATCAAGCCTGAGAACTACAGATAGGCGCGCCCGGCAGATGATCTGAGCGCCTGCCCGGGCATCGCCACGGGGCGGAAGGCTACGCGCGCAGCCGGCAATCCCAATCCGGACCGGGTCCGTGTGCCCGGCGGAACAGGCCGGGCCTCGACGGCCCTTTGACATTCGCGCGGCAATTCCATATATGCAGGAAATTGCGCAATTTGTTGCGTAAATAATCCAGTGCGGTGCCGGCATGACGGAAAAGAATTTCAGGGACGAGCATGCTCTGAAGGGGGCGTTCTTGTCCAACAAGCTCCTGCGGCTTGTGGATCTCATTGCCCTTCAGGGCGAGGACCTCTTGCGGGATGTGGGGATCACGATTCCGTCGCGGGCGGTGGCATGCGCATTGTTTGTCGGAGACAGGGGCCGGGCGTCATTGGCGGATATCGCCAAGGCCCTGGATGAGCCGCACCAGCTGTCGGCTCAACGTGTTGAAGGACTCGTTCAGTTGGGCCTGCTGGAGCGCAAGGATGACCCGGAGGATGGCCGCCGCAAGGTCCTGTCGCTGACGAGGAAGGGCAGGGCGCAGTACCGGCTCCTGCTGGCTCGCCTGGCGGAGATCGAGAAGGCGTTCGACGATCTGTATGCTGAAATAGGGATTGACCTGCCGGCGGTCCTCGAAGCCGCAATGGATGCCTTGCGCCGCACGCCCTTGCTGGCGCGCATTCACAAGACCGGCCTGCGCACGCAGGCCTCAACCATACACCGGAAGGCCACATAGAATGACGGTCCTCGACGCGGACAAGCGGGCAGCGTGGAAATCCATCGCTGTCTTCCTGGTAATCCTGGCACTCATCAGTGCTGTCTGGCATGTCGCCATTGTCGGCCTTGCGCCGGTCAGCATTTATGTGAGCGCCCTGATGTGGTGCCCGGCCGTGGCGGCGTTTGCGACGCTGAAACTGACAGGACGAAACATCGCCTCGCTGCCTTGGAATATCGGGACCTGGCGAGACAATATCCAGTCCTATCTGGTCCCGGTGGCCTATGTCTCGATCAGCTATGCGCTTGCCTGGGCGCTGGGCTTCGGCGGCGCCTTTGACAGCGGCACGATTTCCGATTGGTCACAGGAGCTTGGCCTTCAGGACACGCCCATTCTGGGCGCGGCGCTCATGGCGGCGCTATTCGCGACGATCCAGTTCGCCAAATCGCTCGGCACGATCGCGGGCGAGGAAATCGGCTGGCGCGGCTTTTTTGTCTGGGAACTGAGGAAGGTGCTGCCTTTCGGCGGAGTTGCCCTGTTCAGTGGGCTTGTCTGGTCGGCCTGGCACTATCCGATCGTCCTGAGGTACGGATTCGGAGACCCGGTATTCCAGATCGCCTGCTTCACGCTGATGATTACGGGCATGTCCGTCATCATGGCGTATTATACGTTCCGGTCGAATTCCTTGTGGCCCGCCATCATGTTTCACGGCGCGCACAACATCTATGTCCAGAAAATATTCTCACCGCTGACAACGCGTACTGACCAAACGCGATTCTGGATCGATGAGTATGGATTGATCGTGCCGGTCATCGTCGCGATCATGGCGATATACTATTGGAGGCGCGCAAAAGCCGAAGGGATGTAGGCGCGCTTCCCCGCTTGGGCGTTCCCTTGCGCGGGTGGGGTCTCTTCCCGTTCTGGGCGGCTCATGGCGAAGTGGCTGAATCCGCACTTCGCATGGCGTACTCAGGCCTGAGTAGTAATTTTGAATTCAGATATGAAATGCCCGCGATCGGGCCTGCCGTCTCTCGCCTCAGGCGAGCAGGCCGGCGAAAAAATATTTTTCGCCAATTTCATCTTGACACGGATTATTCGCCTGCAGACTGAAGCTCTGCCCCATGCGCGCGAAGCCAGGCGCGCTGGCGTTTCCAGTCGGGGCAGCAGATCGCCACTTTCGACCAGAATTTCGGGCTGTGATTCATCTCCAGCAGGTGGGCGCATTCATGCGCGGCCACATAGTCCAGCACGGCCGGCGGGGCCATGACGAGACGCCAGGAGAAGGCCAATTGGCCGTCATAAGTGCACGAGCCCCAGCGGGAGCGGGTGTCCTTGACGGAAATTCCTTTGTAAACAACGCCCAAGGCCTCACAATGGCGCTTCACGGCGCGGGTCAGGTCGGCTTTGGCCTGTTTCCGCAGGAACCGGGTGACGCGGGGGCCCATGGTTTCGGGATCGCCCGGCACGCTGAGCACGCTGTGGGTGTCCTCGTCCTCGGGATAGAGTTTTGCCAGCCGCCCCTCGCCCTCGCAGGTCAGGATCAGGGGCTTGCCCCTGTACTGAATCCGGGCGCCTTCCTCGAATCTGACGGTTTCGGGCAGGTGCTGGAGGCGCGTGGACAGCCAGTCGACGCGCTCGGCGGCGAAGGCGGCGGCGTCCTTGATCTGGCGCTTGGAGGGCGCCACGGCGACGGCCTCGCGCTTGCGCTCATCCAGGCGCAGGATCAGCCGCCGGGCCTTGGCATTGACCTCAAACCGGACCCTTACGCGCGTCCCGTTGGGAGCCCGCAGCGTCATTGTCTGGCCATTGTTATAGGTCATTGCTAAAAGCTTCCACGTTGCCGGTAGGGACGCGTTTTCACTCCAATACCAATCATCAGAGGGTCAAAATATGAAATATCTGCTGACGGGCGTCGCTGCCGTGGCAATGCTTACGGGTTGTGCGAAGAAAGACAAGCCGGGCTCCGCCGACGCTCCCGCAGGGATTGTATTCTCGCAGGAGAAAATTCCTGAGTACACAGTCCATAAAGGGGATTCAGCCACCGCGTCGCAGGCCCTCGATGCCTTCTCCCTCGGCACGTCTGGGTCCGGCCGGCTGACCTGGGCCAGCAAGGATGTGAAGGGCGACACCGCCACCTTCACCGATGTCGTCATCAAGGGCGACCCGGAGGAGGAAGACGAGGGCGGCATGTCCGAAGCCGACGATTCCCTCGATCTCGACGGCGCCGATGTGCGCGTGAAGAAGCTTCAGCTGCAGGGCCTTGCCATGCAGGACGGCCAGGCGAGCTTCTCCCGCCTCATGATGGATGACGTCTCCCTCGTGCCGCAGGATCCGGAAGAGGCGAAGAATGGCTCCGGCACGATCGGCTCGATCGAGCTGGTCAATCCGTCCCCGGAAACCGCCGCCTGGGTCGCCGGCATGTTCGGCGAGGGCGAGGAGGTGGAAATGCCGGAAGGCAAGGCCCTCTCCTTCGATCACTGGGCCGTCAAGGATGTCGACTTCCAGATCCATGAGGAAGAAGGCGACCAGGGCGAGTTCACGCTGGGCGAAGTCGTGGTCACCCATCTTCAGGACGAGAAGGCCTCCCTGATGAAGGTCTCGAAGTTCAATTTCGACCTCATCGAGGCCGAGAGCGGCAACAAGATGAAAATGACGCTCGGCAATTTCGAGATCCGCGGCGCCGACCTGCAGACGCTGGACGAGGCGCGCGACGAGGCCGCCGACCCGACCGATGTGAAGGGCATGATGAAACTGTCCAGCCAGGACCCTGCCAATCCGGGCTATGAGTCCGTCGCGCTGAACGGGTTCAGCATGGACATGGCCGGCGTCAAGCTGGACGTGCCGAAACTCGCCTCCGCCGTCGGCCGCAACAAGGCCGGCACGGTCGTGGCGGTGAAGACCGACCCGTTCAAGGTGACGCTGGCCACCGGCGAGGGCGAGCTTGGCGAACAGCTCGCCGGCCCGCTGGCCATGATGGGCTATGAAACGGTCGAACTGTCCGGCGCCGGCTACCAGACCTATGAGCCGGCCACCGATGTCACCACTTATGTGAAGGGCCAGAACTATTGGGAAGTGGGGAGCCAGCCGAGAGCTCGGGCGGATGACACGCGCACCCGCGAGGAACTGCTGGCCCGGGCAAAGCAACTTGGACTGACGGTTGGCGACAAGATTTCGGACGCCGACCTGCAGGCACAGGTGGCCAAACGGGAAGCCGGCGGGTTCAAGGTCGACCTGGCGATGAAGTTCGCCGGCGCGCGGGCCATGATGGTCGCGTCCGAGCAGCAGAACCTGGATGCACAGAATCCGGCCGCCGCGTTGAACTCCACGATCGACAACATGATCCTGCACAATTTCGAACTGTCCTTCGACGATGACGGCTTTGTCGACCGCGCCTTCAACGCCTACGCCACGATGAACGGGGAAGACCCGAAAGTGGTGCGCAACCAGGCGGCCGGCCTCCTGGCCATGGCGCCGCTGATGGCCGCCTCCACCGGCATCGATGCGGAGCTGATCGGCGAGGCGACCTCGGCGCTCTCCAGCTTCATCTCCGATCCGAAGACGCTGACCATCAAGCTCGCCCCGAAGGAGCCGGTCTCGGTGGCGGCGCTGGCGGACCTGGAAGACCCGGCCGAGCTGACCAAGGAGAAGCTCGGCTTCGCGGCTTCCAACAAGTAACGGCCCCTGCGGCCAGGGAATGGCGCGCGCTCCGGTCTGGGGCGCGCGCTTTTCTTTTGCCGCGGCGCGGTGCATAGGCTGATCCTATGAGATTGGCTTTTTTCGGAGACGTTGTCGGAAAACCCGGGCGCCAGGCGGTGCTGGACCATTTGCCGGGCCTGCGCGCGCGCCTGCGCCTCGATTTCGTCGTCGTGAATGCGGAAAACTCCGCCGGCGGCTTCGGCCTGACCAGCGCCATCGCGGAAGAGTTCTACGGGGCCGGTGCCGACTGCCTCACCCTTGGCGACCATGCCTGGGACCAGCGCGAGGCCCTCACCTATATCGAGCGGGAGCCGCGCCTGCTGCGCCCGGTCAATTATCCGCCCTCGGCCAATGCGCCGGGGAAGGGGGCGCATCTCTACACGCTGCCGGACGGGCGCCGTGTCGGCGTCATCCAGGTGCAGGGCAATGTCTTCATGCGCCAGTCGCTGACCTGCCCGTTCGATGCCGCCGATGCCGCGCTCGATTCCATGCCGCTGGG
>JAGQRO010000138.1 GCA_020425315.1 Hyphomonas sp.
GTGCGCGTCGACAAGGACCTGCCCTTCGACCAGATGAAGAGCGGCTGATTCCGCCCTTCCTGCACGATTGCGCGAAACCCCGGCCGGCACTGCCCGGTCGGGGTTTTACTTATGGCGCATTGGGCCCGCCATGGCAGACTGCCCCGATCTGGAGGTAATATCCCATGTTCAAGACCAATGAAGGCACACTCGACCGCGTTCTGCGCGTGATCGTCGGCCTTGCCCTTGTCGCCATCGTGTTTGTCGGGCCGAAGACTCCGCTCGGATGGATCGGCCTTGTGCCGCTGCTGACCGGCCTTGCGGGCACCTGCCCGCTCTATTCCCTCTTCGGCATCAGCACCTGCAAGCTGAAGAACTGACGGGCCGCTCACCCCGCGCTTGATCGGCGGGGAATGACCTCATAGTCCTGTTGCATCGGCAATTGCGACAGGGGCGGCAACATGATCGGCAAACTTATCGAGCGCGACCCGGAGGAACGCCACCGGGCCGCGACCCCGCTGGAACTGTTCGTAGACCTGGCCTCCGTCATCGCCATCGCAGCGGCCGCAGCCGGCCTGCACCATGTCGTTGCAGAGGCCCACTATAAAGAAGGCATCTTCGTCTTCCTGATTTCCTTCTTCGCCATCTGGCTCGCCTGGCTGAACTATACCTGGATTGCCTCCGCCTTCGATGATGGCAGCCTGTCATTCAAGCTGGCGACCTTCGTATTCCTCAGCGGTTCACTCGTCATGGCGGCCGGCGTGACGGAGTTCACGCACAACCACCAGCTGAAACTGATGGTGATCGGCTATGTCATCATGCGGCTGGCGCTTGCCTATCTCTGGTTCTCGGCGGCGCGCGGATCGGAGGGCAACCGGCAGACCAGCCTGCGCTATGGTTGGGGCATTCTCGTGGCACAGGCCTATTGGGTCGTGCTCGGCCTTTTCCTGTGGGAATGGACGCTGCCCATGATGGGCCTGTTCGCGCTCGGCGCCCTGATCGAGATGGTCGTGCCCTTCTGGGCCGAACGGGCTGGCATGACACCCTGGCACCGCCACCACATCATCGAACGTTATGGGCTGCTGACCATCATCGTGCTGGGCGAGACGCTGTTGTCGACCTCCTTCGCCTTGCGCGAAACCTTCGACGCCGGCGAAGTGAACATGGCGCTGATCCGCCTCGCCGTCAGCGCCGCCGTGATCACGTTTGCGATGTGGTGGATCTATTTTTCGCGCGGCGACAATCTGAGCGGCCGGGAATTCTGGCGCGTCTTCACCTTCGGCTATGGGCATTTCCTCGTCTTCGGCGGCGCGGCGGCTGTCGGCGCCGGCGTTGCTGCCAGCATCGACATGGTGACCCATCATGCGCACGCTCCGCTGGCCGCCGGCCACTGGACGATCGCCATCGCCGTTGCCGTATTCCTCATTGGCCTGACAATTGTGCGGGAAGTGTTCAACCTGACCGGCGCGAACCGGTTCATCCTTCTGGCGACAGCCGCGCTGGCGCTGTGCACACCCCTGCTGAGCTGGCCTGTCGAAAGCCTTGCCCTGTTGCTGGTTGCCGCTGCCCTGGTGCGGACACTTCGGGCCGACACGGACCCGAAACTGGCCGCCTCAGGAGCCTGAGAGGTCGGTGTCGGGAACGGCCTTCTCGGCGACGAAGTCACCCACTTCACGCACGCAGGCCCGGCCCGCCTCGATGAGCGCGCCGGCGCGGGACGGATTGTCCGACCCGGATGCCGAGGCGGATGTGGAGACATTCGCCTGCGCCACGACGGCGCGGGTGCGCGCGTCCACCAGCGTCGCTTCCAGGCTGCAGCGGCCATTTGTGCCGGCAAGGGTGAAGTCTGACAGGCGCCAGCTGAGCTCATAGTCGGCCTGGGCGCCGGATTCCGCGCTGACAGCAGCGCGTGCGCCCTCTCCGCCGAGCGAATCCAGCAGGGCGAGTTGCATCATGCGCGTCGCGCTGTCGGTCCATTCGACGCCGCGCACGAGGCGCAGCGCGCCGGTGGAATCTTCCGAGGCAATGGCCCGGCCGCCGAACAGGCGCGAGGCATCCGGCTCGCGCACAAGCACGGTCGACTGGACTGAATGCTCGGCCGGCATCGCGCCGAAGCGGTAGAGGCCTTCCGGAACGTCCGGCGGCGGCAGGACACTGACGCAGGCGGTCATCACCAGGGCGAGCGGGAGCGTGGACAGGGAGCGGATCATTTGCGTTTGTCCTCATACGGAATGGGATCGCCCACCAGGACACCCTGCGGGTTCTGTTCAAGATCGCGGGTCAGGCGGTCGAGTCGGGTGATCAGGACGCGCAAATCCTGTGTGGCGACACGGGCATCGTCCACCGCGCCAGATGCCGGGCCTTCGATGATGCGGGTCGCCGCCGAGAGCGCATCACCGCCCTGCCCGACGACACGGTTCGCAGCGCCCACCATGGACTGGATCTCTGCCACAAGGGCATCGAAATCTTCGCTCAGCCCGCCGATCTCCGCATTCGCGGACTCGCCGAATTCTCCCAGCGAGGCCGAGGCGGCTTCGAACCGGACGCTGGCGGACGAGACGTCCTGCAGGGTGACGGACGCCTGCGAAATCAGGCCGTCATCGGCGGCAAGCTTGGCGGTGATCGTCTCGATGTTCTGGATGGTGCGGCCAAGCGAGTCGATGTTCTCGTCCGTCAGCACACGGTTCAGCTTTTCGATCGCGGTGTTCGCCCGCCCCATGACCTGCGCCCCGCCGGCGACGATCTCGTCGAGCGGGGTCTTCTCCGCCCGGATGACGGGCACCGGCTCCCCGGCGCGGGACTCCAGCAGCTTGGCCGTTGCCGACCCGGCGCTCAGCTGCACGAAGGTGACACCGGTGATACCCGCAAGTTGGATGGAGGCATTGGAATCCGTCTTGACCGGCGTTTCGCTGTCGATACGTATGCGGGCGCGCACCTTGGACGGGTCGCCCCGGTCGATCCGCACCCAGGAGACTTCGCCCACCTTGATGCCGATATAACGCACCGCCGAGCCTTCCTCGAGCGAGACGGGCCCCTCGAAGACGACATCGTACGCCTTGAAATCCTGCCGGAACTGGGACTGGCCAAGCCACAGGACGAAACCGGCAATCGCCATCGTGGCAACGATCACGAAGGCGCCGATCACCGCATAATTTGCTTTCGTCTCCATGTCCGGGCTCCCCTTCTAGTGACCCGTAGCGGCCCGCCCGCGCGGCCCGCCAAAATATTCCTGCACCCACGGATGGTCGAAGGCTCGCAGTTCATCAATCGTGCCAACCGCCAGGACGTGCTTGTCGCCCAACACGGCAATCCGGTCGCATACGGCATGCAGCGTATCCACATCATGCGTCACGAGGAAGACCGTCAGGCCAAGGGCCTGCTGCAGGCTGCGGATCAGCGTGTCGAAGCCGGCCGCCGTAATCGGGTCCAGCCCGGCCGTCGGCTCGTCCAGGAACAGGAGTTCCGGGTCGAGCGCCAGAGCCCGGGCCAGCGCCGCGCGCTTGCGCATGCCGCCGGAAAGGTCGGACGGGAATTTCGGCCCGGCCGTGGCGCTGAGACCGGCCATGCGGATCTTCATGTCGGCCAGTTCGTGGCGCAGCTGCGGCTCAAGATCGGTATGTTCCCGCATCGGGACTTCGACATTCTCGCGCACGGTGAGGTTCGAGAAGAGTGCCCCATCCTGGAACATGATGCCCCAGCGCTGTTCGATAGCGGCGCGTTCCTCTTCGTCCAGCCGTTCGAGACGGTCGCCGAACACTTCGACGCTTCCTTCGGCAAATTCCTTGAGGCCGGTGATGGCGCGCAGCAGGACCGATTTTCCACAGCCGGACGGCCCGATCACGCCGATGATCTCTCCGCGATAGATGTCGAGATCGAGATGCTCATGAACGACATGAGTGCCGTAAGCGGTCTTGAGGTTCCGGACACGGATGATGATTTCGCGGCTCAAATCCCCATCTCCATGTAGAGAATGGCGAACAGGGCATCGAGCACGATGATGGCGAACAGGCCCTGCACCACGGATGTCGTGGTCCGGTGGCCGAGCGACTGCACGGATCCGCCCACATTCAGGCCCTGACGGCAGGCGATCAGCGCGGTGACGAAGCCGAAGACAGGGGCCTTGGCGATGCCCGCCCAGAACTGGTCCATCGGCACCGCATTGCGCAGGCGCTCGATGAACACGCCCGGATTGATGTCCAGGGACGTCCAGCCGACGACAATGCCGCCGGCGATACCGGCCATGGTGGCCACGAAGGCCAGCGCAGGCGTCATCAGCACCATGGCAATGATGCGCGGCGCGACCAGCACATCCATCGGCTTCAGGCCGAGGGTCTGCATCGCGTCGATCTCCTGGCGCATCTTCATCGTGCCGATCTGCGCGGTAAAGGAGGAATTGGTGCGGCCGGCCAGAACGATGCCGGTGAGGACCACGCCGAATTCGCGCAACATGGAATAGCCAATCAGTTCGACCGTATAGATCTCAAGGTCGAAATCCATCAGCGTCGTGGCACCGATATAGGCAACGACCAGACCGACGAAGAAAGACAGGAAAGCGATGATCGGCATCGCGTCGAGGCCAGCCTCTTCCATCACGGCGACAACAGAGGTCCAGCGCATCCTGAACGGGTTCATCAGCAGGCGAACAGTGGTCATCACCGTTTCGCCGAGGAAGGCCAGCGTGGATACGGTTTCGGATACGACATCCATGAAACCCTCACCGGTCCGCTCCAGCAGGGCGGTGAAGCCTCGGTCGGGCTGGGGCCCCGGCGGTGCCGGATCGGACACCTTATGCACCTGAGTGAGAAGATGCCGGGCGGTCTCGTGCTCACCTTCCACGCCGGACCCCGCCGGCGCGGCGCGCAATGTGCGGTCGATCAGGTAGGCGCCAGCGGTATCCACACGGCCAAGGCCAGAGAGATCCACGATCAGCCGTTTGTCCGGGTGCAGAGCACGTAAGTCCTCGTCGAGCACGTGAATCGTCTTCACCGTCCAGTCCCCGGAGGGGCGGAGGTGGAGGGATTCGTCGCTGTCTTCGAGCGCGAAACCGGGGGATAAGACGTCTGACATCTTTTGGTCGCTGGCCTGTTAATCCTAGCAAAACATGCTTAAGCAGCTCGAAGGGAACCCGGTGAAATTTTACCGATCAGGATGAGGCATGGGCAATCGAATCCTTGAAATTTCGGCGATTTCTTCACCCCTGAGGGCCACTTTTGCCATCTCGAGGGGGTCCAAGACACATGCCGACACCGTCCAGGTGGCGATCAGCGACGGAAAAATTCGCGGACGAGGCGAGTGCGTGCCCTATGCCCGCTATGGCGAGACCATCGACAGCGTGTTCGCCCAGATCGAAACCGTGCGCGACAGGATCGAGGCCGGCATGGACCGCGCCGCCCTGCAGGACGCCCTGTCGCCCGGCGCCGCGCGCTGCGCCATCGACTGCGCGCTATGGGACCTGGAAGCCAAGCTCACCGGCAAACCGGTCTGGCAACTCGCCGGCCTGCCCGAGCCGAAGCCGCTCGAAACCGCCGTCACCGTCAGCCTCGACACGCCCGAAGCCATGGCCGAAGCCGCCAAGGGCACCGCCGGCAAGCTGCTGAAACTGAAGCTCGGCGGGCCGGACGATCTCGCCCGCGTCGAGGCCGTGCATGCGGCCCGCCCGGATGCCCGCCTGATCGTGGACGGCAATGAAGGCCTGCCGGCCGACCAGTTGCCGGCCATCGCGAAGGCCGCCGCGCGCCTCGGCGTGGTGCTGATCGAACAGCCCTTCCCTGCCAGCGGCGATGAAGGCCTGATGCGCCGCCCCGGCCCGGTGGCGATCTGCGCAGACGAAAGCGCCCATACGGCGAATGAACTGCAGGACCTGTCACGCCGCTACGATGCGGTGAATGTGAAACTCGACAAGGCCGGCGGCCTCACCGAGGCGCTCGCCATGGTGCGCGAGGCGCGCGCCTGCGGCCTCGGCGTGATGGTCGGCTGCATGGTGGCGGGATCGATCTCGATGGCCCCGGCCGTGCTGCTGGCGGGCCTCGCCGATGCGGCGGATGTCGACGGCCCGCTCTGGCTGAAGGAGGACGTGGCCCATGGCCTGCGGTTCGAGGACGGGCGCGTCTTCCCGCCGGAACCGGCCCTCTGGGGCTAGTGCGCGGGCGCCGGCGCGATGGTGCGCGGCTTGTCCAGCATCAGCACAATGAACAGGATCAGCGCGAACGAGACCGACATGGTCAGGAACAGATTGTTGTAGGTCATCACCGCCGCCTCGATCTTTGTTCGGTAGACGAGCTGGGCCATGGCCGAGCCTTCCGGGTCCGCCACACCGGCCGCGCGCATCCGCTCCGTCATCATTGACAGGAAGGCCTGCACGTCCGGCCGCGTGGGCGACAGGCCGTTGGCAATGGCCTGCTCGTGCAGGCGATTGTAGTGCAGCATCATCGTGTTCAGCATGGCGATGCCGATTGCGCCGCCAAGGTTCCGGCACACGGTGAAGAGGCCGGAGGCGTTGGCGACGCGATCCGCCCTGAGTGTGCCGAGGGCAAGATTGGTCGTCGGGATCATGGTGAGGATCAGGCCCGCCCCCCTCAGCGCCTGCGCCCAGAAGAGTTCGTAGAAGCCGGTTTCGCTGTTGAGATGGGCGTTCAGCCAGGTGCCGGTGGCCGCAAGGACGAGACCGAGCGCCACGACATAGCGCGGGTCGAACCGCCGCGTCAGCGCGCCGCCGAGCGGGCCGGCCAGGAACATGGCAAGGCCTGCCACGCTCATGATCTGCCCGATCTCAAGCGAGGAATAGCCGCGCACCTGCCCCAGATACAGCGGCAGCAGGAAGACCGAGCCATACAGGCCGAAGCCCATCACCGCACCGATAATGGCGCCGGAGGCGAAGTTGCGGTCGCGGAAAACGGTGAGGTCCACCAGCGGCTCCGCCGAACGCAGCACCCGGTAGCCGAAGATGATGCCGGCGGTGACGCAGATGATCAGCGACCGGATGATGACACCGCTCTGCAGCCAGCCTTCGCCGGGGCCTTCATCGACGATCCATTCAAACAGGCCGAGGAACAGGGCCATCGAGACGAGCGCGATCGTGTCGAGGCGGCGCAGCAGCGGGAAATTGCTCTTCTGGCGCGGGATGCAGGTCCAGACCAGCGCAATCGAGACGATGCCCGGCACGATATTGATCAGGAACAGCCAGTGCCAGGACATGTGCTGGGTGATCCAGCCGCCGAGCGTCGGGCCGATGGAGGGCGCCAGCGTGGCGACCATGCCGATCATCACCTGTTGCGTCATCGAGCGGCCACCGGGGAACAGGGTGAAGGCGGCCGCCATCGTGGTCGGCACCATGGCAGCGCCGGTAAAGCCCTGGATGATCCTGAAAAATATGAGGGAATCGAGATCCCAGGACATCGCGCAGAGGATGCTGGAGGCGAGGAATCCCCCGGCCGACATGATGAACAGGCGGCGCAGGCCGAACACGCGGTTGAGGAATCCCGACAGCGGGATGCCCACGACCTCGGCCACCAGATAGCCGGACTGGATCCACGCGATCTCTTCCTGGCTGGCCGAGACGCCGGCCTGGATCTGGCGGATGGAGCTCGCGACGATCTGGATATCCAGGATCGCCATGAACATCCCGATCACCATCGCGAAGAAGCCGATGTTGAGCATAAGGGGTTGGACAGGGCGGTCTTGTTCGGTGACCATATCGATGACTGAGAGGTGACTGCGATGTTGCTCCCGAGGTCGATATAGTTGACCTCAGGCCGGGTTCAGGTGACGGCCGGGGCGGATCAGGATGACCCGGCCGACCGCGCGACGACCGTCGCCTCGACCGAGAGGCCCGGACGCATCAGGCCGGTGGCGAGCGCCTCGTCCGAAATCCGGATGCGGACCGGAACGCGCTGCACGATCTTGGTGAAGTTGCCGGTGGCGGTGTCCATCGGGATCAGGCTGAACTGGCCGCCGGT
>JAGQRO010000139.1 GCA_020425315.1 Hyphomonas sp.
AGGCAGCGCAGGAAGGTCGACTTTCCGCACCCGGACGGTCCGATAAGGGCGGTCACCGACCGGTCGGGAATGCCGAGCGACACGTCGAAGATAGCCTGCTTGGAGCCGTAGAACACATTCACGTTCCGGCAATCCATGCGCGGCGCATTTGCTGCGGCGGCATTTGCCTCGTCCAGCGGGGCGACAACGACATCAGATCCGGTGGGGGTTCCGTCCATCATGATTTCCTGTCCATCCTTGCGCGCAGATACACGACCACAGAGTTCATGGCGATCAGGAAAACGAGCAGGATCAGGATCGCCGCACCGGTCATCGGCTCCCAGGCGCGCTCGGCCTGTGTCGCCCAGGAATAGATCAGCACCGGCAGGACCGATGCCTCGTCTTCCGGTCCGCGTGGCACGTCCGCCACGAAGGCCACCATACCGATCAACAAGAGCGGCGCCGTCTCGCCCAGTGCCCGAGCCATGCCGAGGATCGCGCCCGTGATCATGCCCGGCGCCGCCAGCGGCAGGACATGGTGAAACACGGTCTGCATCCGCGAAGCCCCGATGGCGAGCGCCCCTGCCCGGATCGAGTCTGGCACCGCCTTCATCGCCGCTCGCGCCGCGATGATGACCACGGGCAGGATCAGCAATGCCAGCACCAGCCCGCCGACAATCGGGGCCGACCGCGGCAGCCCGAATACGCCAAGGAACACGGCCGCCCCCAGAAGGCCAAACACAATGGAAGGCACAGCGGCAAGATTGTTGATATTCACCTCAATCAGGCTGGTCAGCCGGTTCTTCGGCGCAAATTCCTCAAGGTAGATCGATGCCAGGATCCCGACCGGAATGGCGAGCGCCGCTGTCACCAACAGGGTCAGCAGCGATCCGACTATGGCCGCCAGCGTGCCGGCGAGTTCGGGCTGTGTGCTGTCCGTGCGGGCCAGCAGGGCCCAGTGCGGCACGCGCCGCAGGCGCCCCTCAGCCTGAAGCGCCAGCGCCCAGGCGATTTGACGGTCACTGACACTGCGGTCCGCCTCTGGCAGGGACACGATGCGCATGCGCACGGGCTTGCCATTGAAATCCCCGACCGCCCCGGACAGGACTATTCCGGTCGCAGACAGTTCCGACAGCGTCTCGAGCCGGATTGTAGTACGCCCGGCGGTGGCGAGGAAGGACGCCTCACCGACATGGAGGTTCGTAGGCGCAGCGGCAGCGCGGATTCGTGCAAGCGCCGCCGGGCCCGCCAGCGTCACCTGTCCGGTTTCCGTATTTGCGCTCGCCTGCATGGCCGGCAGGCTGACAGTGACCTGCCGCGCGGCCACCCCTTTGAGATACAAGTCGACATCGTCCGACAGCGGCAATTGCACATCAAACGGGGCGGTCGTGCCCGGCCCGCCCTGCCCGATCCGCTCCGCCGCAGACAAGGCCGCGAGGCGGGTCACCAATCCGGACAATTGCCGGTGCAAGACAGGATCGTCAGCAGCCTCGGGGAACTCTCTGTCGAGGCTCGCCCGGATCTGCTCATGCACATCCTGCAGGATCTGGGGAGTTCCAGCCGCCGAGTCGATGCCGGCCGGATCAATCCGGAAACGGACGACATGATAAGTCGCCGCCGACAGCGCTTGCGCAAAGATCGAGGCCATCAGGACGGCCAGGGCCGCCAGCGCAAAGCCGATTGCTGCGCGGCCATACCATCTGAAGCGCCGGTCAGCCGCACGGCGGCGACGCAGACGCTTCAGCGCCCGGTCATTGGCAAAGGGGGATGGAGCGGCCTCACTCATATTTCTGGCGGAACCTCTGGACCACGCCCAAGGCGACGAGGTTGAACACAAGCGTGAAAGCAAACAGCGCAAGGCCGAGCGCAAAGGCAGACAGGGTCTTCGGGCTGTCAAACCCGGATTCTCCCGTCAGCAGGGCCACGATCTGTACCGTGATGGTCGTCAGGTCCTGTGTTGGGTCGAGCGATATCTGCGCCCGGTGTCCGGCGGCCATGACGACAATCATGGTTTCGCCGATGGCCCGCGACACGGCGAGCAACAGGGCCGCGATGATGCCCGGCAATGCGGCCGGCAACACGACCTGCCGGACGGCTTCGGACTTGGTAGCCCCGACCGCATAGGCCCCGTCCCGCAGCGCCTGCGGCACGGCGCGGATTACATCATCGGACAAGGACGACACAAAAGGGATCACCATGATGCCCATCACGACGCCGGCGGCCAATGCGCTCGTCGGCTGCGCGGCGAAGACCGGCTCGCTCGCCCAGCCGAGCTGGATCAGCGTACCATTCACCTGCACCGCTGCGGCACGTATCAGGGGGGCGACCACCAGCAATGCAAAGAAGCCGTAGACGACCGTCGGGATACCCGCGAGCACTTCCATTACCGGCTTCACCACAGCCCGCACCTGCCGTCCGGCATATTCGGACAGATAGATCGCCGCATAGAGCCCGACCGGCGCCGCCACCAGCATGGCGAAGAAGGCAATCATGAAAGTGCCGAAGAACAGGGGCAAAGCACCGAACTCAGCGGAGGTCTGCGCGTTCCATTCCCGGCCCAGCAGGAATTCCTGCACTGGCACGGCAGCAAAGAATCGCAGGCTCTCGAACACCAACGAGGCGACAATGCCGACCGTCGTCGCGATCGCCACGGCCGCGCACAGGAAGAGGAACCACTCGATACCGCTCTCGACATGAACTCTCGCGCGGAAATCCGGCCCGATCCGGCGGTGCGCCCAGGCAAGGCAGGCGGCCGGCAGCAATACGGCCAGCGCCAGCGCCGCGAGGTTCATCTCGCCCCGGATCTGCACATAGCGCGCCGTCACCGTGTCAAACACACGTTCGCCGGACGCGAAACCTTCCAGCCGGCCCGCCCTCGCCACGGCGTCGAGATAATTGGACATTTCGCCCGGCCTGAGGCTCGAAAACCCTGACGGCAACTCTCCCTGAAGCCAGGCCCGCGACAGCGGCCCCGACAGGATCGCATATCCCAGTGCCACCAGCAGCGCTGGCCCCAGCGCCCACATCAGGACGAAGAATCCATGGGAATTCGGCCGGGAATGCACCCGCACATCCGGGCTGAAGGCAAACGATTCGGCCTTCAACCGTCCCGCAATGAAGCCGGCCGAAGCCAGCACAATCATCGCTGAAACCAGCAGGAAATCCATGGGCAGGTGGCCGAGTTGCGAGAGCATGCCAATAACGTCCCAGCGTCCGCTTCCACCCCTTAACGGCCCTGCGCGACACTTCTGTGACATTGCCTGACCAGCGTACTTCTTGCGAGTCGGGGCATCATCGTCCACATCTCAGGGATGAATAACACCTCCGATACCGCCGCCCCCGGCTGGCACGGCACGACCATCCTCGCCGTGCGCAAGAACAACAAGCTTGTCATGCTGTCCGACGGGCAGGTCTCGATGGGCCAGACCGTCATGAAGGGCAATGCCCGCAAGGTGCGCCGCCTCGCCGACGGGAAGATTCTCGCCGGCTTTGCAGGTGCCACGGCCGACGCCTTCACCCTGTTCGAACGGCTCGAAACCAAGCTGGAGCGGTTTCCGGGCCAGTTGTCCCGCGCCGCCGTGGAACTCGCCAAGGACTGGCGCACGGAAAAATACCTGCAGAAGCTGGAAGCCCTCCTGATCGTGGCAGACGCCGAAGTGACGCTGGTCCTGACAGGGGCCGGAGACGTGCTGGAGCCCGAACACAATGTCGTCGCGGTGGGCTCCGGCGGCAACTACGCCCTCTCCGCTGCCCGCGCCCTCTATGACTATGAGGACGACGCCGAAACGTTGGGCCGCAAGGCCATGCAGATCGCCGCCGACATCTGCGTCTATACGAACGCCAATTTCACGGTGGAGACGCTGAATGTTTGATCGGTCGGATATCAGGGCCGCCGTGGAGGCCGGCATCCTAACCCGTGATCAGGCCTCACGTCTCGAGGCCTTCCTCGCCTCTCGCGCCGATCCGGCAACCCCGGTTGCGACTGAGGGAGAGAACCTCCGCTTCCTTAATAATTTCAACGATGTTTTCGTCACCATCGGCATCGTCATCTTGGCCATGGGCCTGACCGCCGTCACCGGCCTGATGTTCGGGGCGCAGGCCTTCGCCGTCGGATCCGGCGGCAATCCGTCCATGGCAGGCGCGATCATCCTCCTGCCCGTAGCGGGCGTGATGTGGCTGCTGGCGGAATATTTCTGCCGGCGGCGGCGGATGCTGCTGCCATCGATGGCCCTGATCACAATCTTCACGCTCTATACGGGCCTCTCCATCGGCGGCATCGCCAGCGGCATTACGGGCCTCAATGCGGAAACCGTGAAGAGCTTCACCGGCGCCTGGAAGACGGCGGGCAATATGGGCATCTGGGGATTTTCCGGATGCCTTGCCGCAGCTGCGCTGGCGTGGTGGCGCTTCCGCCTGCCCTTCACTCTGTTCCTGATGGCTTTGGCCGCGGCAGGCGCTGCCTATACCTTTTTCGGGTTCTTTGGGAACGTGGGCTATGTCGTCGGTGGCATGGCCTCGCTCCTGATCGGCGCGGCGACCCTCGCCACCGCCATCTGGTTCGACGCCAAGGACCCCGGCCGCATCACCCGCAATGCGGACAACGCCTTCTGGCTGAACGTCGCCGCCGCCCCGCAGATCATTTTCGGCCTGCGCGGCATGATCACAGGCTCCGGCATCGGCATCCCGGACGGCGCCGAAGCATTCCTGATGATTGCCTGCCTGATCGGACTTGGCATCCTGTCCGTTGCTCTCAACCGCCGGGCCCTGATCGTGTCAGGCCTGCTCGCCTTCTGGCTGTCGCTCGGCTCCATCGTCGATTCCATGGGCTGGGGCGGCACGCAGACATTCATGATCAGCGCGCTGTTGCTCGGCACCGGCATCGTCCTGCTTGGTGGCGGCTGGCACACGGCCCGGCGCATCGTAATTGGCTGGATGCCGAAAACCGGACCGCTCGCCCGCATCTTCCCGCCTGAACCGGCCTGACCTCCTCCCTCCCGGAAACAGACATGACTGAACTTACCCCCCGCGAAATCGTCGCAGAACTCGACCGTCACATTGTCGGCCAGGCAGGCGCCAAGCGCGCCGTCGCCATTGCCCTGCGCAACCGCTGGCGCCGCAAGCAGGCGCCGGA
>JAGQRO010000140.1:0-124 GCA_020425315.1 Hyphomonas sp.
CGGTGCGCCACGCGCTGAAGGCGCAGTCTATCGGCTGCGATGCGGTCTCGGTGGACGGCTTCGAGTGCGGCGGCCACCCGGGTGAGGATGACGTGCCGAACTTCATCCTGCTGCCGCGCGCGGC
>JAGQRO010000140.1:196-2322 GCA_020425315.1 Hyphomonas sp.
TGGGCACGCGCTTCATCGCCACGAAAGAGGCGCCGGTGCACGAGAATGTGAAACAGGCCCTGCTGGCCGCGACAGAGCTCGACACGCGCCTCGTCATGCGGCCGCTGCGCAATACCGAACGTGTGCTGAACAATGCCGGCGTCGAGAGCCTGCTGCGCAAGGAGAAGGAACTCGGCAGCAATATCAAGTTCGAGGACATCATCGACGAAGTCGCGGGCGTCTATCCGAAGATCATGAAGGAAGGCCAGATGGATGCGGGCGCCTGGAGCTGTGGCATGGTGGCGGGCCTCATCTATGACGTGCCGACCTGCAAGGAACTGATCGACCGGATCATGAAAGAGGCCGAGGACATCATCTCCAACCAGCTGGCCGGCATGCTGGCAGGCAAGGTGCCCGCATGAGGCGCCTTGCCGCGCCGCTGGCTGGCCTGTTGCTGGCCGCCTGTGCCAGTGCCCCGGAACCGGACGTGCCGGCTCCGGTGGCGGCATGCCATGCCCTGTTCGATGGCGATGCGGAACTGGCGCAGGAACTGGCCGGTTCCGGCGCCGGCACCGGCGAGCTGTGCACCTGCTTTGCCAGCGAATACGCGGCCCAGGATGCGGACGGCCAGTCCGATATGCTGGCGCTTGTCGAAACGCTGGTCGATGTGCGCGCGGCGAAGGGGTTCAACTCGGTTGAGGAAACCGTCGAGCTGATGGAGGAAGACCGCGACGGGGCCGAGTTCGGCTTTCCGGAAGACCGGTTCAAGGCGACCGGCGAAGTGATCGAGGAAGCGATCCTCAGGGCCATGCGCGATCCGGCGGGCTGCGCGGCGCCTTAAGCGACCGAGACACCTGCGGGGCCGTCTTCCACGCGGCCGATGATGGCGGCGCCGGCATGGCCGTGGGCAGCGAAGATGGCGAGCACCTTGTCCGCCGCGTCCGGCGTGCAGGAGACGAGCAGGCCGCCGCTGGTCTGCGGATCGCACAGCAGGTCGCGCTCGGTTTCGGTCATCTCGCCGGTGACAAGGTGTTTCACGGAGTCCCAGTTGCGGCCCGAAGCGCCGGTCCGGATGCCTTCATTGGCGAGGAAGCGGGCGCCGTCGAACACCGGCACCTTCGCCTTGTCGATGACGAGGCGCGCGCCGGCGCCGCGCGCCATTTCGCTGCCATGGCCGATGAGGCCGAAGCCTGTGACGTCGGTGGCGGCGTGCACGCCGGCGAGCTGAGACAGGTCCGTGCCCGGCGTATTGAGGCGCGTCGTGGAGGCGATCATCTCGTCATACTGCGCCGGCGACAGGATCTCCTGCTTCAGCGCGGCGGAATAGATGCCGATGCCGAGCGGCTTGCCGAGGATCAGCACATCGCCGGGCTTTGCGTTGGAGTTCAGCAGCAGCCGGTCCGGATGGGCCAGGCCGAGCGCGACGAGGCCATAGATCGGCTCGGCGGCATCGATGGAATGACCGCCGGCAATGGGTGCGCTGGCGGCCTCTGCCACCGACTGTCCGCCCGCCAGGATGGCGCGGATCGTTTCGGCCGGCAGCTTCGCCACCGGCATGCCGACCACGGCAAGGCAGAAGATCGGCTTTGCCCCCATGGCGAAAATGTCAGACAGCGCATTGGTCGCTGCGATCTGCCCGAACGTGTACGGATCATCCACGATGGGCGTGAAGAAGTCGGTCGTCGCCACAAGGGCGGTCGTGTCATTGACGCGGTAGACGGCGGCGTCGTCGCTCGTGCCTGCATCGACGATCAGGTCTTTCGAGCCGAGCGCCAGCGGCATCTCGCTCAATATGTCGGCCAGCACGTTCGGCGCGAGCTTGCAGCCGCAGCCACCGCCATGGGCGAGGCTGGTCAGGCGCGGCGGGATCAGCGTGTCGGGCATCGGAATACTCCTTCGCCGGCAGGGATAGCGCGTCCCCGGCTGGCGGGGCAATGAAAACCTGTTAAGGCAAGACATGCCGTTCCTGGAACCCGTCTCCGATCTCAGCGCTGCGAGCCTTGCCCGCTTCGATGCCATCATCGATGTGCGCTCACCGGCGGAGTTTGCCGACGACCACCTGCCGGGCGCGATCAGCCTGCCGGTCCTGTCGAATGCGGAGCGGGCCGAGGTCGGCACGATTTACAAGCAGGAGAGCCCGTTCCGGG
>JAGQRO010000141.1 GCA_020425315.1 Hyphomonas sp.
GCCAGCACATAGGCGGAGTTGAAGACGTTGAGGCCCTTGTTCTCCATGGCGCCGAAATTGAAGTCGCGCACGGCGACGATGTTGAACACGCCAAGGTCATAGGCGCGGCCATAGACTTCCTCGTCCCATTTCATGGAGCGTTTGAGACTGTCCATCGCCCAGGCGGCGCGGTCGGCATCGCCCTTGTCGACATGGATGGCAAGCGCGATCTCGTCGCCATTCATGGTGGTGAAACTGTCGGAATAGACGTCGTAGTCGCCGGCGCAGAGCGCGAAGAGATAGGACGGCTTCTTGTGCGGATCGTCCCACACCGCGAAGTGGCGCCCGCCTTCCAGCACACCGGCTTCGCCCGGCGTGCCGTTCGACAGGAGGATGGGATAGGCCTTCTTGTCGGCGGCCATCCAGACATGGAAGGCGCTCATCACGTCCGGGCGGTCCGGATAATAAGTGATGCGGCGGAAGCCGACGGCTTCGCACTGCGTGCAGAAGCGCCCGCCCGACATATAGAGGCCGGAAAGCGCCGTGTTCTTGGCCGGCGCGATTTCGACCTCGGTCGTCAAAACAAAAGCATCCGGCACGGAGGCTAGGGTCAGCTGCTTCTCGTCCACCGTATAGTCGGAGGCGCCCAGCGGCTTGCCGTCGAGGGCGATGGAGAGCAGCGTCAAGCTTTCCCCGTCGAGCACCAGCGGCGCGTCGGCGGCCCCTGTCCGGCGGATGGTCAGGTCTGCCTTCACGCGGGTGACGTCCGGGTCCAGATCGAAGCGCAGCTTCACCTGCTCCACCTCGAATGGGTAGGGCGCATAATCAGACAGGTGCACGGTGACGGGGGCTTCGGTTCGCATGGGAACTCCGGAACGACTGCAAAAACGGTTCAATTGAGATAGGCCAAGCGGGCCGGTGCGTCGAGGGTGCCCTTGCTTCCGAGATGCCGCAGCGGCTGTAATGCCGGGCAAGGATTCGCGAAGAGGTGCGCATGGGGATCTTGAAGGATACGCCGGCCATCCGGCGGGCTGGCGGCGTGCTGGCCCTGCTGGTAATGGGGGCGATTGCGGTCCTGTCACTGCTGCCGCCCGGCGATCTGCCGCCGGTCGAGGGCTCGGACAAGGTGAAGCACTTCATCGCCTATGCGGTGCTGGCGGCGCCGATGACAATCTGGGCCGGGCCCGGCCGCACATTGCGGGCGGTGATCCTGACGCTCGGCTTCGGCGCGCTGATGGAAGTGGCCCAGGCCTTGTCGCCGACCGGGCGCGAGGCGTCCCTTCTGGACGAACTGGCCAATGCGCTCGGTGCCGCGCTGGGCACGGGCCTCGCGCTGATTGTCAGGAAGCGCTGAGCCGGCCTATTCGGCGGCGACGGCGGCCTCGGGGGCTTCATCCAGCTGGTAGACGAACCGCAGGATCGAGGCGCAGCCCTGCGCCACCGGGCGAAGCTCGGCCGGGAAATCTGTCGGATATTCGGCGGCATGTTCGGCGATGCAGCGGGCGATGCGCAGCAGGTCAGGCGTGTGCATGATCATGCGGGCCTGGTGTTCGATACGCTGCGGGTCGCGCTGGTAGACTGACGGGCTGACACGCCATCCACCGCCTTCGCCCTCATCGGTGAGGACCACCGGATACGTGCCCTGGTTCTGCCTGTTGGCATTGCCAAGCTCGGCGCGGCGCGGCGGCGACCGCCGGCTGATGCGCCAGTGTTCGAGGAGAAGATCCTCATCTTCATCCTCGCTGCGCTCGGAATTCTGCATGGCCTGTTCCGACACGAGTTCGTGCGCATGGAACTGGCGGCCAAGCCCGCATTCATAGGTGACGCGCAGCGGCTCATCAACGTCTTTCACCCAATGGGGAACCACTTGTTCCACCAGAGCCCATGTGCCGACGGGTCTGACATAAACCCGCTGCGATTTGTGAAAGAGGGCCTTGGCCATCCGTGCGTACTCCCCAAGCTTGCGGGCATCATGACATGGCGCAATTGCGGCAGGGTGAAGTGGATGGATCAAATTTCACCCAATCGTAAAAAGACCTTTCCGCGTGGTCACGGCTTTCCGTGCACGTAAAGCGCGCTATTTTCGCCGCAGACATTAGAGACTGCGCCGGAAGACACAGGCGCGAGGGAGGCAGACCGATATGAACTTCGACTTTTCCGAAGACCAGAAATTCCTTGCCGGAGAGGCCAGGAAATTCCTGGAAGCCGAGAGCGCAATCCCCGTCGTCCGGGATGTGCTGAACGATGACGACAAGGCGTTCAGCCCCGAACTGTGGAAGAAAATCGCCGAAATGGGCTGGCTCGGCACGGCCGTTCCGGAGGAACATGGCGGGCTCGGCCTCGGCATGCTGGAAATGTGCGTGCTGGCCGAGGAGATGGGCCGCGTGCTGGCGCCGGTCCCCTTCTCGTCGACCGCCTATTTCCTGACCGAAGCGGTGAAGCTTGCCGGATCTGACGAGCAGAAGGGCGCCATCCTCCCGGCCATCGTGTCGGGCGAGGTCATCGGATGCTATGCGGCCAGCGAAGGCCCCGGCCACCCGACCGCCGCCAGCCTGAAGACCGAATTCGACGGCAAGACGCTCAGCGGCACCAAGATCCCCGTCACCGATGGCGGCATCGCCACCCATGCCGTGGTGCTGGCCAAGGAAGGCTCCGGCGCGAGCCTCGTCCTGGTCGACCTCTCCGGCGCCGGCGTGACGCGCAAGACGCTCTCGACGCTGGACCCGACGCGCGGCCATGCCGAGCTGACCTTCTCCAAGACGCCGGCCCAACGCCTCGGCAAGGCAGGCTCCGGCGAAGCGCTCAATGACGCGCTGATGGACAAGGTGGCTGTGCTGCTGGCCTTCGAACAGCTGGGCGGCGCCTCGCGCTGCCTCGAAATGGCGAAGGATTATGCGCTGGAGCGTTACGCGTTCGGCCGCCCCATCGCCGGCAACCAGGCGATCAAGCACAAGCTGGCCGAGATGTATGTGAAGAACGAGGTCGCCCGGTCGAACTGTTTCTACGGCGCCTGGGCGCTGTCGACCGATGCGCCGGAAATGCCCGAAGCCGCCGCCGCCGCGCGCGTCGCCGCCTCGGAAGCGTTCTGGTTTGCCTCGAAAGAGAACATCCAGACCCATGGCGGCATGGGCTTCACCTGGGAGGTGGACTGCCACCTCTACTACCGCCGGGCAAAATTGCTGGCCGTTCAGGCCGGCGGACCGAAGGTGTGGAAGGAAAAACTCGTCCGCGCCCTTGAGGCGAAGAATGCAGCCTAGAATCAATCTTGGAAGGATTTTCACCGTGGCGCCAGCCATAGTGGCCAGCTGCGCCGCGACAGTGCCGCTAAGCGAGTTGGCCGCAACCCCCAACCTTTATGAAGGGAAGCGGGTTCACACATGCGGCTGGGCAACCAATCATTTCGAAGACATGAAAATCACGGTGCTGGCAGACGATAAGTCGAATTCGGACGTGCCCGGCCTTGGCGTTGACTGGGCCGAACCAGTGGGACAGCAATTGACCGAGATCGATGGAGAACTCGTCAGCACACCGCCTAAGCAACGCTGCATAACCGGCTCCATCCGGCGCCTTTGCGAACCCAAGGCGGTTCAGAGCGAAGGCCAGCGCATCATCTGTGTTTCAACCGCTCACCCCTACCAATGGGTCATAGATCAGGACTGAGGAGAACAATATGGACTTCAACGACACACCTGAAGAAGCCGCCTTCCGCGCCGAGGCGCGGGCCTTCCTGGAAAAGCACCTGCAGCCGAAGGGCTCCGGCCGCATGGCCTCCAGCCGCGACCGGGTGAACCTGCTGCAGAAGGCGAAGGACTGGCAGAAAACCAAGGCCGAGAACAAGTTCGCCCAGATCACCTGGCCCAAGGAATGGGGCGGGCGTGGCGGCACGGCGATGCAACAGGTCATCTGGGGCCAGGAAGAGTCAAAGTTTGACGCGCCGACCGGCCCCTTCGCCATCGGCCTCGGCATGTGCATCCCGACGGTCATCGCTTTCGGCTCAGACGAGCACAAGGCGCGCTATGTCCAGAAGGCCCTGATGGGCGAGGAAATCTGGTGCCAGCTGTTCTCCGAGCCTTCCGCCGGTTCTGACGTCGCCGGCCTGAAGACCCGCGCCGTGAAGGATGGCGACGACTGGGTGATCAACGGCCAGAAAGTGTGGACCTCCGGCGCGCACTATTCCGATTTCGGCATCCTCCTTGTGCGGACAGACCCGAAAGTGCCCAAGCACAAGGGCCTCACCATGTTCATCGTGAACATGAAGCAGAAGGGCGTCGAGGCCCGCCCGATCCACCAGGCCTCCGGTGGCCGCGAGTTCAACGAGGTCTATTTCACCGATGTCCGCATCCCGGACAAGGACCGTCTCGGCGATGTTGGCGCGGGCTGGAAAGTGGCGCTGGTCACGCTGATGAACGAGCGTCTCGCCGTTGGCGGTTCGCCCGGCCCGGACTGGGCGGAGATCATGGACTATGCCCGCGACCAGGGCAGCCTGTCGGACCAGGCCTTCCGCGAGAAACTCGCCGACTGGTATGTTGCCGCGCAAGGTTACAAGCTGACCAAGTTCCGCACCCAGACGGCCCTTTCGCGCGGCCAGACGCCGGGCCCGGAGAACTCGATCGGCAAGATCATCACCGCCAACCATCTGCAGGACATCTGCAACTCGGCCATCGAGATGCAGGACCATTACGGCATCATCAATGATGCCGAGATGATGCCGGCCGATGCCATCTTCCAGCAGAGCTTCATGTGGGCACCGGGCCTGCGCATTGCCGGCGGCACGGACGAGATCCTGAAGAACATCATCGCCGAGCGCGTGCTGGGCCTGCCCCAGGATGTGCGCGTCGACAAGGCCCTGCCCTTCGACCAGCTGAAGAGCGGCTGATTCCGCCCTTCCTGCACGATTGCG
>JAGQRO010000009.1 GCA_020425315.1 Hyphomonas sp.
GCCGCCCTGGGCCCCAGCGTTCGCTGGGGAGATGGTTCCGGAGGCAAGTGCGGGGATAAATTTCAGGGTATCCCCCTCCATCTTTGTCATCCCGGAAAGCGCGCAGCGCTTGTCCGGGACCCAGTTCTGCAGTGGCCCCACCGCAACTGGGTCCCGGCTCTCCGCTTCGCTCCGGCCGGGATGACAGGAATGGGGGCCGTGTACCCGGCAGCGGGATCAACCCCCTATCTTCCACGCATCCACCGCACATGGGGCCGAAGCCGGTACCGTTCGGCTTGTGCGGGGGAGGAATGGAGAGATCGGGCTTTCGCGCGGAGTAACGGCCGGGCGGAAGCTCTAGGAAATCTGGTCCGGCGGAGGCCACGGGAAATACGGCCGACATAGCCCTGCCACCCTCCCCGGCGGACCCGGTTTGAGTTTCGGCTCAGGCTGGACCGTTCGGACTGTGCTCTGAGAGAGTGGGCACAGGCGTCTTGAGGGCGTGCCGGCAGCAACCGAAATCTCCACTCCGGCGCGGCGGGCGGTAACGCTCCAATCCGTAGCCATTCTTACCAAACTGGCGGAGCGCCACGGCGCCCGCCGCGCCCGGCCCTCTTGGGGGCAAAGTATCGATCAGACCCGGATGGCGCCCGCCAGTCCGGATATTTGTGCAGGCCCTCACCTCCCACGCGCTTTGCGCGCGGGTCCCTCCTCTCCCAGAGGGAGAGGGGTGCGACCCGGCGCCTTCGCAGCGATCGTGCGGTGGCTTGATGACAACCCCTCTCCCGCTTACGGGAAAGGAGGGGCCCGCCGCCGCAGGCGGTGGGAGGTGAGGGCCCGAGGTGACGCCCGGCCCCCGAGCCGCTAAGCCAGACCCATGGCCGTTGCCCGGATTCTCTTCACGCTGCCCCTGCCGGAGCCGTTCGATTATGCGGTGCCCGAAGGCATGGAGATTGCCGAGGGCAGCTATGTCGCCGCCCCGGTCGGCCCGCACGACAGGCTTGGAATTGTTGTGGAAATCCTGCCGGACAGCGCCGGTGAGGGCCGCAAGCTGAAAGCGGTGAGCGAGGTCTATCCCACCCCGCCGATGACCCGGGCAATGCGCGATTTTCTCGCCTTCGCCGCGCGTTACACGGTGAGCCATCCGGGGCAAATTCTCTCCATGGCCCTGCGCGCCCGCAGCGGCCTGCTGCCCTCGCCGGTGGAGACCGTCTATGAGGCAACCGGCGCCGAGCCGCCGCGCATGACCGAGGCGCGCGGCAAGGTGCTGGAAGTGGCCGAACGCTCCGCCCCGATGAGCGCGGCGGCCCTCGCCGAAGCGGCCGGCGTATCGAGCGGCGTCGTGAAAGGCCTCGCCGAATCTGGCGCCCTGCGCGCGCTGGAAGTCGAGACCGACCCGTCATTCCCGGCGGTGAACCCCGGCCTGAAAGGTGCCGACCTCACCGCCGAACAGGCCGAAGCTGCCGAGGCCCTGCGCGTGGCTGCCCGCGCCGGCGGCTTCCAGCCCTTCCTGATCGACGGCGTCACCGGCTCCGGCAAGACGGAAGTGTATTTCGAGGCCATCGCCGAAGTGCTGAAGGCAGACCCGGCCGCGCAAGTGCTCGTCCTCCTGCCGGAAATTGCGCTGACGCAGGCGATCCTCTCGCGCTTCGAGGCCCGCTTCGGCGCCCCGCCCGCGCCCTGGCATTCCGGCCTCTCGGACAAGGAGCGCCGGCGCACCTGGCGCGAGGTTGCCCATGGCCGCGCCCGCATCGTCATCGGCGCCCGCTCGGCGCTGTTCCTGCCTTACCGGAATCCGAAACTGATCATCGTCGACGAAGAGCATGATGGCAGTTTCAAGCAGGAAGACGGCGTCACCTATCACGCCCGCGACATGGCCGTGATGCGCGCGAAGCTGGATGAGGCGATGGTCATTCTCGCTTCGGCAACGCCCTCGCTGGAAACGATCGTCAATGCGGAGACGGGCCGCTATACGCGCCTCAAGCTCTCCGCCCGGCCGGGCTCTGCGCGTCTGCCGGATGTGGAGCTTGTGGATCTGCGCGCCGACCCGCCGGCCAAGGGCATGTGGCTTTCCTCGCGCCTCGTCAACGAGATGCGCGTGACGTTTGAGGCAGGCGAGCAGTCGCTGCTCTTCCTCAACCGGCGGGGCTATGCGCCGCTGGTGATCTGCAAGAGTTGTGGCGAGCGGCTGAAAACACCGGGTACGGAGAATTGGCTGACGGAGCATCGCTATACCGGGCGCCTTGTCTGCCACATCACGGGCTATTCCATCATCAAGCCGGCGACCTGCCCTTATTGCGGGGCGAAGGACTCCCTGATGGGTGTCGGCCCCGGCGTCGAGCGGGTGGCGGAGGAAGTGCGCGTCCTGTTGCCGGACGCGCGGGTGGAAATCTTCTCCTCCGACACCGCGCAGGGCGGGGAGGCGACGCGCGGCATTGTCGACCGGATGGAAGCCGGTGAGATCGACGTGCTGATCGGCACGCAGATCGTCGCCAAGGGCCACAATTTCCCGAACCTGACGCTGGTCGGCGTGGTCGATGCCGACAGCGGCATGAAGGGCGGAGACCTGCGCGCCGGTGAGCGGACTTACCAGTTGCTGAGTCAGGTGGCGGGCCGCGCGGGCCGCGCCGAACGGCCGGGAAGGGCGCTGGTACAGACTTACGCGCCCGACAATCCGGCGATGCTGGCGCTGGCCGATGGGGACCGCGACGGCTTCCTGCAGATCGAGCGGGACGTGCGTGCGGAACTTGGATTGCCGCCCTTCGGGCGCCTCGCCGCGGTGATCCTGTCGGCGCCGTCCGCCGAATTGGTGGACGAGACAGCCCGCAACATTGCGGCTCTGGCGCCGAATGGGGAGGGCGTGGAACTCTACGGGCCCGCGCCGGCGCCGATCACCGTGCTGCGCGGGCGCCACAGGCGGCGCTTCCTGGTGAAGGCGCCGCGCAATGTGGACCTGCCGGCCTATATGTCGGCCTGGGTAGCGAAACTGAAGTTACCCTCCGCCGTCAGATTATCTGTGGATATCGACCCGTATTCTTTCCTTTGATCCGTACACGGCGGGTGCTAGACTCCATGAATGCTGTCGCTCGTGGAAATGCGGAATATTGCGCGATCTGTTGCGCCGACAATTGATGCGCACTGGCGGCGCCTGAATTTCCGCAGCCGGGAGGAATATGAGTACTGGCGCGGATGCGGCCTCCTGCCGCCCGCACCGAACACGTTCCAGGTAAAACTGGACGAAGCCTGCCGGCGTTATCTCGAACTGGAGAAGGACCAGCGGCAGGCGCGGCACTTCCAGTCAGCCGAGCAGCTGATCTCCGCGATCTGCACGGGCCGGCTGAAGCACTGGGAAGTCAGCCACGCGCCGCTTCAGGTGGTCGTGGAGCTGATCCAGGATGCCCGCTTCGACGAGCATGAGGCCGCCTCGCTTGCGCGCTTCCTCGGCGCGGTCACCCGGCACGGGCCGCTGATGGTGATGAGCGTGCCGGAAGTGCGCGGCGTGCCGGCGATCCAGGGCCTGATCGGCCTGCACGACTACCGGGCCTACTGGGTCCGCGATGTGGATGCCTGGGCGCCGCCGGGAGGCGGGGCGGAAGACGTGTTCGCCAGCCTGGTGCGCCACCTGTTCGACCGGTTCGGCGATGTGCCGGTCTTCATGGACCGGGTCTGGCTGCGCCGGGACGCGGATGGCGAGGCCTACCGGGCGGCCTATGTGCGCCTCGGCCGGGGCGGCAGCCTGCGGGAGGCGGGCCTGCCTGCGCCGCTGACCCGGCGGATGCTGCACGGCCTGCGCGGGGCGCCGGCGGCCTATCCGGTGGAGGCGGCGGTGCGCTGGGCGCAGGCCCGCGCCTTCGGCGCCGATGCGGCCGCTGCCGAGGCGATCGTGGCCACGCCGCTGGGGCGGGACCTTGGCGACTGGGACTATTGGGAGCCGTTCGTGCGCCTCGTCTCCCGCGCCCGGTCCGTTCCCCTCCATCAGATCGGCCCGCTGGCCGATTTTGTGCGCCTGCGCCGGCTGAACGGGGAGGGCGCGGTCAGCTTCCGCGGCCGGACCGGGGCCAGCCTCCTCCAGATGATGGAGGACTGGCACCGCGACCTGCACCGGCGCCAGACCCCGTTCGTCCGGTTTGCAAAAGCCCGGATCAATGAGGTGGCGTTCGAGCTGGAATTCGAAGGCGTTACTGCAGGATGGCGCTTCCTGCGCCTGCAGGATTCCCATGCCCTCGCCGAAGAGGGCCGCCTGATGCGCCATTGCGTCGCCAGCCGCACGCATGCCTGCCGGTCGGGCCGGCACAGCGTCTGGCGGGCGGTCCGCACGCTGGAGGGACGGGAGGAACATTGCCTGACGCTGGAGGTCACCCGGCAGGGGGTGCCGGTGGAGGTTCGCGGGCTCGCCAATCGCTGGCCGGCGCCGGCTGAATCGGCCGCCGTGAACCTGTTCCTGAGAAGGCTGGGGGAAGCTGCTGCGGACACGGCAGGGAAGGCGCCCTGAGGCCCGTATCACGGGCGATCCGCCGGGATTGCCATTTCGCCGCAGATACAGGCGCTTTGCCCATGTTGTCAGGCCAGATGACTGATGCTAAGCGGCGCACAGTTTTCATGGGTGCGGGCGATTTGCCTGCGGCCCTGTTTGCTGTTTCCGGGCCATTCTGCCCATTTCAACCACGGACGAACGACCCTTGGCTGGACCTAAGACAATACAGGCGAGCGAAGCAGCCCGGCGCTATGCCAGCGCGCTGTTCGAACTCGCACAGGACAAGGGCGACCTCGCCAAGGTCCATAAGGATTTCAAGGCATTTGCCGAGCTGGCGGCCGGGTCGGAAGACCTTGTGCGCCTGCTGGACTCGCCCGCTTTCGCGCGTGAGGACAAGGTGAAGGCGCTTGCCGGGCTGGCAACCAAGGCCAAGCTGGGCGGCCTGTTCGCCAAATTCCTCGGCACGATGGCCCAGAACGGCCGCGCCCGCGACATTCTCGGCGCCCAGGTGGCGTTCGAGGAGCTCTACGCGAAGCAGCGCGGCGTGAAGCGCGCCGTTGTGCGCACCGCCATGGAAATGACCGGCGCCGAGCGCCAGCGAATCGAATCAATCCTCGCCAAGGCCGTTGGCGGCGAGGTGGAACTGACCAGCGAGGTCGATCCCTCGCTCATCGGCGGCATCCAGCTGCGCATCGGGTCCCAGCTCGTTGACGCCAGCCTGTCCGCCAAACTGGAACGCATGAACACCGCCATGAAGGGAGCTTAGTCGCTCGATGGATATCTCAGCAGCAGAAATCTCCGGCATCCTGAAGTCGCAGATCGAGAATTTCGGCGTTGAAGCCGAAGTGTCGGACGTCGGCCAGGTGCTGTCGGTGGGCGACGGTATCGCCCGCATCTACGGCCTCGACAGCGTGCAGGCCGGCGAGATGGTCGAATTCGACGGCGGCATCAAGGGCATGGCCCTGAACCTGGAAAGCGACAATGTCGGCGTCGTGATCTTCGGCTCGGACAGCTCGATCAAGGAAGGCGACACCGTCAAGCGTCTCGACGAGATCGTGTCCGCCCCGGTCGGCAAGGGCCTGCTCGGCCGCGTCGTCAACCCGCTGGGCGAGCCGATCGACGGCAAGGGCCCGCTGGACTCGTCCGAGCGCTCGCGCGTCGACGTCAAGGCCCCGGGCATCATCCCGCGCAA
>JAGQRO010000142.1 GCA_020425315.1 Hyphomonas sp.
CGCGTGCCGATGGTGAAGAGATAGAGGTGCGGGTCCTTGGGATGGTTCGCGTCCATCTCGTCGGCGGCTTTGAGGCCCCTTTGCAGGGCACCTTTCGAGCCCCGGAACAGGAGGGAAGGGGCAAGCCGCAACGTCGGCCAGAGGCCAAGCTCCTTGCGCCGGCCGGACTCGATCCACATCGTCGCCCCGCCATCGCCGGCGAGATGGCAGATGCCGTCCTTCAAATAAGTCTCCTGCGCCAGCACGCTGAACACCGGCCTCAGCGGCTTCGTGTTCCCGAAGATCCACAGATTGACCGGGTCTTCCTCAAAGGCTTCGCCGGTGATCGATCCCACCTCGCGCCAGTCCGCCATCGTCGCGGCCCGCAGGCCCTCCGGCAGATCTATCTCCAGCATTTGCCGCCCTTTCCGGTTTCCTTATGTTTTCCCGGACGCTAACAAGCCCTCCCGAAGCGGAGCAAGACATTATGCGGAACGGCGGACGCATCGCAGCAGCCATCGACGTGCTGACAGACGTGCTGACCCGGCACCAACCGGTGAAGTCGGCCGCGCGCGACTGGGGCAAGCGCGCCCGCTATGCCGGCGCCAAGGACCGCGCCTGGGTCTCCGGCCTCGTCCTCGATGCTTTGCGGAAGCGGAACTCCATCGCCCACGCCATGGGAGACGAGTCTCCGCGCGGCCTGGTCCTCGGCGCACTCGCTCATGCCTGGAGCTGGAACATCCGCGAGATCGACGCAGCGATGGATGAAGACCATGCGCCCTCCAAGCTGACGCTTCAGGAACGCGAACGCCTCGTCATGGCGCCCGATCCCTCGGCCCCGGCCAGTGTTCGCGGCGATTATCCAGACTGGCTCGCCCCGCATCTCGAGCGCGTCTTCGGCGAGGAAGCCGTGGTCGAGGCACAGACCATGGCGGTTCGCGCCGATGTGGACCTGCGCGTCAACACGCTGAAAGTGGAAGCTGAAAAGGCCGCCGCGCCGCTGAAGAGCGCCAAGGCGGAGCCCTCAAAGCTGCTCCTCAACGCCTATCACATTCCAGCCCGCGATCCCTCCGAGCGCGAAGCGAGCCTCGAAAGCATCCCGGCCTATTCCAAGGGCTGGGTCGAAGTGCAGGATGCCGGTTCCCAGATCGCGGCGGCGGCCGCCAACGCCCAGCCGGGCGAACAGGTCCTCGATTTCTGTGCCGGAGGCGGCGGCAAGACGCTGGCGCTGGCCGCACAGATGCAGGGCAAGGGCCAGATCTTCGCCTATGATATTGACGGGCGGCGCCTCTCGGCGCTGATCCCGCGCCTCAAACGCTCGGGCGCCCACAATGTCCAGCTGGTTCACCCTTCGGAGCCGACACAGCTCGACGACCTGACCGGCCAGATGGACCTCGTCTTCGTCGATGCGCCCTGCACGGGTACCGGCACCTGGCGCCGCCGCCCGGACGCGAAATGGCGCCTGAAACCAGCCCAGCTCGCCAAGCGGATGCAGGAACAGACCGACATCCTCGCCAAGGCCAGCGAATTCGCGAAACCCGGCGGCCGGCTCGTCTACGCCACCTGCAGCTTCCTCATGGAAGAGGATGAAGACCGGGTGGCGGAGTTCCTCTCTCAGCATGCCGGCTTCACAGAGGAAGACGCCGCCGAAGCCGCGATCGCCTCGGGCCTGCTGACCGAAGAGGGCGCCGCCACTGTCCGCCGCTTCCGTAGCCCGACAGGCTCGGTGCGCCTTACGCCGCGCAGGGCAGGGACGGATGGCTTCTTCTTCTCGGTGATGCGGCGGAAGGCCTGATCAGAAGCCCGGCGCGAACAGTTTCGTCAGCAGGTCCCGCTGGCGGGCCGACAGTTCCGGGCGCCAGATTTCGAAGATCAGGACATAGCGGTCTTCGCCGCTCTCATTCCAGGCTTCGTGATTGATGGAATCGTCGAAGATGAACATCTCGCCCATCTTCCATTCGCGGGTCTCGTTGCCGACCCGGAAGCCGCACTTCTCCGGAATGATCAGCGGCAGGTGGCAGACCAGCCGCGTATTGAACATGCCCACATGCGCCGGAATCCGCGTGCCGGGCGCAAGGCGGGAGAACAGGACCGATGGCTGGGGTGAGGGGAAGGCATCCGGCCCGATCGCTTCGATGGCCGCCATCGTGGCCGGACAGACCGCGATATTCTCCTCGATCCGCTGGCCCTGCTTCATGAGGTAGAAGGCGCTCCAGTCGGGGCTGTTCAGCAGCGGCGTATCGCCCGGCGCGCCCTTCTGGTCGCGGCTTTCGACATAAGGCGTGAAGCGGGCCGCATCCGGCCGCCCGAGCAGGGTTTCCAGTTCCGCCCGGATCTCCGCCGTCCTCGCTTCGAGCGGAGCCGTCCAGGCGAACTCGTCGCGCCGGAAGAATTGCCGGTTCGGCAGGCCGGCATACAGAAACCGCGAAGGCTGGGAATAATATGGCCGCTTCCGTTCGGCGAGGATCTGGAGAGATTCGATCAGCAGTTCGTCCTCGGGCTCGCTGCCGAGCTTGTGAACATCGATGAAATCATCGACCGGATGGCGAACGTTCTGAACCGGGCGGGACAAGGCCTGCCGGGCCCGGACGAGGAGGTCGGCAATTTCCGGTGACTTGTTCCCAATCGCTTCTGCCAGCGGCACGGCTTGTTCAAAGACGGATCGCGCGCGAAGAGATTGGCCGCAGGAGTCCAGGAACATGCCCATGTAAAGCAGTGCACGCGGATTTTCCGGTTCGCGGCGGATCGCTTCTGTCAGTGCCTGTTCAGATCCGGCCATGTCCTTGTTCAGCGACCGCGCATGAGACAGCACGATCCAGATATCGGCGCCGGGCCACCCAAGTTCGATCGCCTGCTGAAAGGCCGCCTCAGCCGCCTTACCATTGCGCGCATTGAGCGCCTGCATGCCCTGACCGGCAATCTGTCGCGCCTTTTCAAGATTGCTGTCCATGGGGGCGTCCTTCCGCAGGCCTTGTCCGGTCAGTTCCCGGTGACGACTTTCTCTCCAGAGAAAGTGGAAATCGCGCCCAGGAATTTCACTATTTCGGTACGCTCTTGCTCAGACAGTTCCGGACGCCAGATATCGAACAGGAGCACTACGCGGGTTTCGCTCGCATCATTCTTCGCTTCGTGTTCGATGCTATCGTCAAAGATGCAGACTTTGCCTTCCTGCCAGTGGTGAGTCTCGCTTCCGACGCGAAGCCAGGCCGGCCCAGGTACCAGCACCGGGAGGTGGCAGATCAGGCGGGTATTGATCAGTCCGTGATGCGGCGGAATATGTGCGCCAGGTTTGAGCAGGGAAAACAGGACCGACGGCGCCTGTCCAGGTAGGCGGTCGAGTGGAATGTTCTGAAATGCGTCGGCGGTGACTGGGCACCGTTCGCAATTTTCCTCCACGCGCTCGCCGTCCTTCCAGAGGTAAAAGGCGCTCCAATCATCATTGCCGACAAGTTTATGGCTCTTCACGTTCGGTTGGCTGTCGTGACGCTCCAGATAGGGCCGGAAGGCCGCATGATCCGCCAGAACACCCATCAGTTCGCGTTTGATGTCAGCCGTCTTCGCTTCGAGGCCGGCGACCCAATTGAATTCGGCGGTGTCGTAGAACTGGATCTGAGGCAGGCCGGGAAAATAGTATTTCGTTGGTTGCTGAAGATAGATGCCGGACTTGCCCAGGAGGATATCCACCGATTGGTCAAACCGTTTGCTCCGCTTTGCCTTCGGCAGTTCTCCTTCAATGAAGGCTTCATAGCCTTGCGCATATTCTGCGAGGCGGGCCTGCGCCCGTTGGACACCGTGCTGGATCCCTGGCGCCACTTGTCCGCCGGCAAGCTGGATCGCTTGCAGGGCGCCGGAATAGGCCCGGCTCGCATCCTGAGTATGTCCGGCGGCGTGCTGGACGTCTCCGAGCAGCAACAACGCTCCGATGTCCTGCGGCACTTCCTTGAGAACAGAGAGCAGCAACTCGGCTGCCTCTCCAAATCGACCAGCGCGAGCATGCTCAAACGCCGCTTGTTTGCGGCTTTCCAGGGGGAGAGTGGTTGTCATTCCGGCAGGAAATGCCGGTCCGTCAGCAGGGTCAAGCGCCAGCAGCGCCGCAGCCGCATCTTGATATGGACGAATCTCTCATCCTCGGCTAAGCGGCGCCATGAC
>JAGQRO010000143.1 GCA_020425315.1 Hyphomonas sp.
AACCGGGCGGCCGGCTGGTGGTCGTGACGTTCCATTCGCTGGAAGACCGGATGGTGAAGCAGTGGCTGCGGGACCGGTCCGGCAAGAATGCGGGCGGATCGCGCCACATGCCCCTCATGGCGAAGGGGCCTGCGCCGACATTCGAGCTCCATCCGACCAAGGCGATCCTGCCTCAGGATAAGGAAGTAGAAGGCAATCCGCGTGCACGGTCTGCTAAGCTGCGGGCGGCTGTCCGAACGGAAGCGCCTGCGATCGATGAAGAGGCGGATGACGGCATGGGTCTGCCGCCGCTTTCGAAACTGGAGGACGTGTCATGAGCCGCCGCGCATTCATCCTGGGCCTCGTCATCGTGGTCCTGCTCGTCTTCAGTCTCTACCGGGCGAAATACGGCGCGAAGGACACCGCGGCCGAGCTGATGTCGGTGGAGGCGCAGATCGAAGATGCACGCCACGAGAAGAAGCTGCTCGAAACCGAACTCTCCCATATGAGCCGCCGCGAATGGATCGAGGAATATGCCCGCAACGAGCTGGGTATGGCACCGCCGCGTCCGGAGCAGATGGCTGGTGAGCATGATCTCGACGCGCTGGTCGGTGTGCCGGTCGACCCGGCGACCCAGCCTGCTTCCGGCGATGCCGCGGTGGAGGCGCCTGAATGAGTCTTGCGTCGCGCCATCGTACACGTCTGGTGGGCCTCGGCCTCAGCGCGCTGTTCGTGGTGCTGGCTGGCAAGGCCGGCTATCTTGCCATGTCTGCAGACCGGTCTTCCTCCGGCCTCTCCCGCCTGACGGCAGAGAATGTGCGCCGCGCGGACATTGTTGACCGCAATGGCGAACAACTGGCGACGTCTGTGTCTGTCTATTCCCTCGTTGCGAACCCGCAGCTGATCTGGGACCCGCAGGAAGTTGCGACACGTCTCTCCGGCGTCCTGCCGGATATCGATGTTGCCGACCTCACCAAGCGGTTGTCCGACCAGAGCCGTGAGTTCGTATGGGTCGAGCGCGGCCTCACGCCCCGCCAGCGACAGACAGTGTTCGATCTGGGGCTCGAAGGTCTGCGCTTCGAGGAGGAGATCAGCCGGGCCTATCCGCGGGGTACGCTGGCAGGCCAGGTGCTGGGCTATGTGAACGTTGATGGCGTCGGGGCTGGCGGCATCGAATACAGCCAGAACGAGCGTCTCGCGGCAGGCGGCGAACCGCTGCGCCTGACCATCGACAATGGCGTACAGGCGGCCGTCGAAGCCGAACTCGCTGCCTCCGCTGCCCTAGACGGTTTTGAGGGGGCTGCGGTCATCCTGATGGAGGCCCGCACCGGCGAGATCCGGGCCATGGCGAGCTGGCCGCCCTTCAATCCGAACCGCTCGCCCGATATCAGCATGGCGGACCCCTCGCGCCTCAACCGGGCGACCGGGGCCGTCTACGAACTCGGCTCTGTGTTCAAACCGCTGACGGTTGCGGCAGCGCTGGAAGCCGGCGCGATCCGTCCGACGGACATGTTCGACGTTCGCACGCCGATCGAGATGAAGGGCTACACGATCTCTGACCTGCACCCGATCGGGACGCGGGCGGACGTGACCAAGATCATCGCCGAAAGTTCGAACATCGGCACGGTGCACATCAACGAAAAGCTGGGGCCGCGCCGCCAGCAGGATTTCCTGAAAACCGCTGGCCTGCTTGATCGCTCGCCCGTCGAACTTGCTGGCAGCGCCGCGCCGATCCTGCCCGAGCACATGGACGACCTGACCGCGGCGACGATGGCCTATGGCCACGGTATCGCCGTGACGCCGATGGCATTCCTGTCGGCCTTCGCCGCCTTCGCCAATGGCGGGGAGCGGGTGGCGCCGACCCTGATCTTCGATGAGACCCGCAAGCCGAAACCGGTGCGCGTGATGTCGGCCATCACGGCAGACCTCGTGAACGCGATGATGCGCGAAGCGGTGCTGACCGGAACGGGCAAGAATGCCGAAGTGGCAGGCTACCGCGTGGCAGGGAAGACCGGCACGGCGGAGAAGCCTGTGCCGGGCGGCTATGATGATGGGCGCAATATCTCCAGCTTTGCGGCGATATTTCCCTATGACAGCCCGCAGTATGCCATGATTGTGACACTGGATGATCCCAAAGCCGGACCGGGAGGCTCTGTGGCTTCCCAGAATGCGGCGCCGACCGCAGGTCGCATCATAGAACGTGTCGCGCCGCTGCTCGGCATCGCCCCACGCTTTGAAGATTTCCGTCCTGCAGGAGACGCGTACCGCTCCGGAGATGAGAGGACTTCGCTGTGACCTGTAAACTGAAAGACCTGTTCCCTGGTGCGCCGAATGGCGACACCGTCATCACCGGGATGACGGCGGACAGCCGTAACGTGAAACCGGGCTATCTGTTCGCGGCCCTGAAGGGCAGCGTCATGGACGGGCGCCGGTTCATCCCGGACGCGATCGAGAAGGGCGCCGTGGCGATCCTCTCCGGCGATGCGGCCGATGAGGTGTCCGTCACCCATATCGTCGATGACGAACCGCGCCGGGCGCTCGCGCTGGCCGCAAAGCGTTTCTACAATTCCCAGCCGGGCACCGTGGTGGCGGTCACCGGCACGAACGGCAAATCCTCGACCGTCGATTTCTGCCGCCAGATCTGGGCGCACGCCGGAATCAAATCCGCTTCCATGGGCACGCTGGGCGCGATCGGTCCGGAGGGCCATATTGATGTTGGCCACACGACGCCGGATCCGGTGACCATTCACGAGACGCTCGCCGAACTGACCCGGCAGGGCGTCACTCATTGCGCGATGGAAGCCTCCAGCCACGGCCTGGAACAGCACCGCCTCGACGGGGTGGACCTTTCCGCCGTCGCCTTCCTGAACTTCACGCAGGACCATCTCGATTACCATTCGACGATGGAGGAATACCTCTCCGCCAAGCTGCGCCTGTTCCGTGAACTCGGGCGTCCGGGCCTGCCGGCCATCGTCAATGCCGACTCCGAACAGTGCAATGATTTCGAGGCTGCCGCGCTCGGCAAGCAGATGCCGATCGTGTCCTTCGGCTGGCGCGGGGAAGACCTCTGGATCGACGAGATCATGCCGCG
>JAGQRO010000144.1 GCA_020425315.1 Hyphomonas sp.
ACGCGCGCCGCGCCGGTCAGCGTGGCGAAATCGAGCAGCAGGTCCGGCTCGAACTCGCAAGCCCGCGCCAGCGCATCGGCAAGGATCAGGCGGCCTTCGGCATCGGTATTGTCGATCTCGACGGTGAGGCCCTTGCGAGAGGAGAGAATGTCGCCCGGACGGAAGGAATCCCCCGCAATCGCGTTCTCCACCGCCGGCACGTAGACTTTGAGGTGCACCGGCAGGTTCGACGCCATGACCAGCTGCGCCAGCCCCAGCACATGTGCGGCCCCGCCCATATCCTTCTTCATGATCCGCATGCCGCTCGATGGTTTGATGTCGAGCCCGCCGGAATCGAAGGTCACGCCCTTGCCGACGAGGGCCAGAGACGGGTTTTTCTTGTCGCCCCATTCCAGCTCCATGATACGCGGCTCGCCCTTGGCCGCGCGGCCGACGGCGTGGACCATGGGATAGTTCTCCTTCAGGAGGGCATCGCCGATGGTCACGTTCAGGCTGGCTCCGAACCGCTCTGCCAGCTCAGAAACAGCCGCCTGCAGGCCTGCCGGATTGAGGTCGCCTGCCGGCGTGTTGACGAGGTCGCGCAGGAAGGCGACGGCATCGGCCTCACGGGAGAGCGCCTCGCCCGCCTTGCCCCCTGGAATCACGAGCCTTGGCGGCTTTGCCTTGTCCTTCAGGTAGCGGTCGAACCGGTAGGCGCCATCGGCCCATCCGGCCGCGATGGACGCCGGCGAGAGTCCCCCCTCCTCGGCCACCTTATAGGCACCGGGCGGCAGCTTCGCCGACAGCGCGGCCACCGCCAGGGCATCCTCACCCTTGCCGAGCCCGAACAGCACATTCGCCAGCGCGCCGTCGTCTCCATGCGCCAGCACCATCTGCCCGGCTCCGCCGGTGAAGTCCTGCGCCTCCGCCATGGCGCGGGCATTCGGGAAGGGATCGGCCTTCAGGGCCTTGAACGCTTTCGATGTGTACAGCCAGACCTGGACCGGCGCTTCGGCGCGGGCGGTGAAACTCTTGTGCATGAAATCAGCCTCTTGGCGGCAAAAGTTAATGGAGCCGGCACAGGCGTTAACTCATCCTTGACGCCCTGAGGTCCAGACTCACCGGAACTGCCCTGATTCAAACGCGGAGCGCCCTCATGTCCAGAGCCAAATCGTCACTGACGGCACTGGCCCTTGCCCTGACCCTGCCAGTGGTGGCCTGCGCCACGGCGCCGGACCCGGAAGAGACCGCCAATGCGGAACTCGCCCGCGCCATGGAAGACGCGATGAAACCGGCCACGCCGGAAGAGATCGAAGCGGCCAACAATGCCGACCCGCTGACCAAGGCCAATTTCTGGGCCAAGGAACACGCCAAGGACCCGGAAAACCTCGAGGTCGCCATCACATTCGCCGAAGCGCTGCGCGACATCGGCTCGAATGACCGAGCCATCGAAGTGCTGTCTCAGGTCATGGTCGTCCATCCGAACGAACCGAGCCTGCTGATGCCGCTCGGCCGCGCGCTTGCCGCCCATGGCAATTCGATGGGCGCTGCCCGGGCGTTTGAACAAGTCACGCTGATCGAGCCGCAGCGCGCCGAAGCCTGGGCCGCGCTCGGCACCGCCTTCGACCGGATCGAAAGCCATACCGCCGCGCAGGACGCTTACAAGAAGGCCCTCACCATCGAGCCCGGCCGCGCCACGACGATGGCCAATTACGGCCTGTCACTGGCCCTCAGCGGCGACCTGACCGGCGCGGAGGCCAAGCTGCGCACCGCCTCCGATATGGCCCCGACCGATATCCGCATCCGCGAAAATCTCGCCCTCATCCTTGGCCTGCAGGGCCGGTTCGACGAGATGAAGCGGATCTCCAGCGCCTACGCGCCGGACAAGGTGATCGAGCAGAATGTCGACCTGCTGCGCGAGATGATCCATCCCGTCCGCAGCTGGGAAGCCCTCGCCGCCGGGGCCGAACTGGGCGCCCTGCCAGAGCCGCCGCAGAATGACGCCTCCTTCGCGCCGGGCACTGTGCCGAAAGCGGCGACGTCCACGCCGGTGGAAGACGAGCCGATGCCGCTTGCCGGAGAGTCCGGAGCCGAAGGCGGCCTGCGCCTGCGCCGGTCCGGCACCTGATCCCTAAAGGTCGAAGCTGACGCCCTGGGCCAGCGGCAGGTCGCGGGAATAATTCACCGTGTTCGTCGCCCGGCGCATATAGGCCTTCCACGCGTCGGAGCCGGATTCGCGGCCGCCGCCGGTTTCCTTTTCCCCACCGAATGCTCCGCCGATCTCTGCACCCGAAGTGCCGATGTTCACATTGGCGATGCCGCAATCGCTGCCGGCGGCGGAGAGGAAGGTTTCCGCCTCGCGCAGATCGGTGGTGAAGATGGAAGATGACAGGCCCGCACTGGCCGCATTGTTGAGCGCGATGGCTTCATCGAGCGTGCTGTAGCGCAAGGCGTAGAGGATCGGGGCGAAGGTCTCGCGCAGCATCGGGCCGTCCTGCGCCGGCATCTTCACAATGGCCGGGCGGACATAGAAGGCGTCAGGCGATCCTGTCCCGACACGTTCGCCACCGATGACCTCTGCCGCCAGTGCGCCGGCCTCCTGCAGCGCCGCCTGCATCCCGTCATAGGCGCCGGAATCGATCAACGGCCCGACCAGGACGCTCCCCTCAAGCGGATTGCCGACTTTCACAGAGGCCCATGCCGCTTCCAGCCGGGGCAGCAGCGCCTCCCAGACGCTGTCATGCACAAACAGGCGACGCAGCGTGGTGCAGCGTTGGCCCGCCGTGCCCATGGCCGAAAAGGCGATGGCGCGGACAGCAAGATCGAGATCGGCAGACGGGCAGACAATCGCGGCATTGTTGCCGCCGAGTTCCAGGATCGACTTGCCGAACCGTTCGGCGACAATGGGGCCGACGGCGCGGCCCATGCGCGTCGAGCCGGTGGCCGAGACCACCGCCACCCGCGGATCGCGCGCCAGCACCTCACCCACATCCGCCGCGCCGATGAGGCAGGATGCCAACCCTTCCGGCACCTCGCCGAAGCGCGCCAGCGCGCGGCGGAAAACGGCCATCGTGCCGAGCGCCGTCAGCGGCGTCTTTTCTGACGGTTTCCACACGACCGGATCACCGCACACCAGCGCCAGGGCGGCGTTCCACGACCAGACAGCCACGGGGAAGTTGAACGCCGAGATCACGCCCACCACGCCGGCCGGATGCCAGGTTTCCATCATCCGG
>JAGQRO010000145.1 GCA_020425315.1 Hyphomonas sp.
GCGAGGACTTGCCGGAGCCGGACAGGCCGGTCATCACGACCAGCTCGCCGCGCGGAATGTCCACGTCGATATTCTTGAGATTATGTTCCTTGGCGCCGCGCACGCGGATGAAGGGGGACTCGGCCATTCTGCTGAGCCTTTCGGGAATCGGAGTGTCTCACTTGGTCGAAGCGAGATGTAGGCCGCACATCCGGAAAGGTAAAGAACAGGATGTGAACGTTCGTGACAGGATGTGTCAGCAGCCTTCGGCCGGGGCGATCCTGCGCGAAAGATATCCACAGGCCCACCAGCAAGCGGCGGCCACCGGCGCGCCGATCAGGCCGTCGAGCAGATAGTGCCAGCCGAGGATGACCGAGCCGCAGAGGATGATGGCGAAGTAGGCGCCGGTCACCGCGCGCCAGAGGGGCGTGCGCCCGAACATCAGCACGAACAGGAAGGCCGTCGCGCAGTGCATCGAGGGCGCCGCCGAGATGCCGCCGATGCCGATACCGTCCTGCACGAATGTGTTCCACAGCATGGCCTGCATGTCCGGTGCGCGCAGGCCGGGCAGGGCATTGAGGTGCGCGAACAGGCCGTCGAACCGGCCGGGCTGGGCGCCGAAATAGTCGTAATAGCAGGGGCCGGCCGAGGAGAGGCCGAGTGCCATGAGGTTGCCGCCGACAAACCATGTGGCAAGCAGGGCAAGGCAGTATCGGATGCGCCGCTGCAGGCCGAGGCCGGTGAGCACGAAACAGCTCATCCAGCTGCCGACCAGCAGCACGGCCCAGAGATCGTAGAGGAAGTCCACGCTGCGCAGGAGGGCGGGCGAGCTGTAGACCCAGCTGAAGGCCGTCCACGGGTCATGCCCCAGGAACAGGGCCTTGTCCCAGTCGGCGAGGCGCTGGTCCCAGGCGAAGGGATGCATCAGCGCAATGCGGGCCTTGAAGGTGGAATAGGCCGTCATGAACAGGCCGAAGGAGGCGATGCCGGCCACGAACAGGACCGGCAGGCGCAGCGCATTGGCGCGGGCGCGGTCGATCATTTTCGACAGGTAATCCGGATCGCCGGACCGCAGGATGCCGAAGGCGAGGCGGATGGCGCCGATCACCAGAGCGGCCTGGAAGAACATCAGCGAATTGCGGATGGCGTAGTCGTAGTAGGAGCCCGTCGGGCTGGCGGCGCCGCCCATCGTGCCGTGCACAAAGGCCTTCACGAAGGTGGAGAGGACCAGCCAGGCGCCGACCGCGCAGAACACCGGCACCATCAGCCGCGCCTCATCCTTCAGCCAGGGAAGGCGGATCGCGGGAAGACGCGCGCGGGTCAGCGAATGGTCCGTCATGGCCGCGCTTATAGGCCCCTCAGGCTTAAGGCCGGGTAAGCCGGGGCGGGGGAATCGGCGCGAAGGGTTAAGCGCGCGGAGCCGCCGGGAAACCGTTCACGGGCCGGATTGACTCGACAAAGAGAACATAATAGGAACATTTGACGGGTGGCGAACGGCAATCGCCTGTGGATTTCAGCGAATCCTGACAAGACTCGCGTGTGAGCGGGGCCTAGAACAGGCCTCTGGTTTGTTATCGGAAGCTAAGGATAGGAGAGAGTCGCCATGGCAGGATCAGTGAACAAGGTCATCCTCGTCGGCAATGTTGGGCAGGACCCGGAGGTCCGCCAGTTCCAGAATGGCGGCCAGGTGGCCAGTTTCTCGCTCGCCACGTCGGAGACGTGGAAGGACCGGAACACCGGCGAGCGCAAGGAAAAGACCGAATGGCACCGCATTTCGGTGTTCAGCGAGGGCCTCGTGCGCGTGGTGCAGAACTACGTCAAGAAGGGCTCGAAACTGTATATCGAAGGCCAGCTTGAGACCCGCAAATGGCAGGACAAGGACGGCCAGGA
>JAGQRO010000146.1 GCA_020425315.1 Hyphomonas sp.
ACCTATCTGCTGCAGGACGAGGACGGGCAGATCCTCGAGGGGCACTCGATCTCGGCCGGGCTCGACTATCCGGGCATCGGGCCGGAACATGCCTTCCTGCGCGACAGCGGCCGCGCCGAGTACCTGTCGTGTACGGACGATGAGGCGCTTGGCGCCTTCCAGCTCTGCACAAAGCTCGAAGGCATCATCCCGGCCCTCGAACCTTCCCACGCCCTCGCCCGCGTCGGGGAAGTGGCGCAGGAACTCGGGCCGGACGGCCTCATCATCCTCAACATGTGCGGCCGAGGCGACAAGGACGTGTTTTCGGTGGCGAAATATCTCGGCGTGGAGATGTGAGGACATAGCCCTCCGGCGCCGTCGATCGGCGTGAAACCGTATGCAAGTGAATGCACCAGATGGTCGACGTCTTTATTTCGTACAAGCGCCAGGAGCGAGCCAGGGTCATCGAAATTCATGAGGCACTGGTGGGGCTTGGACTGAAAGTCTGGTTCGATCAGAAGCTCACGCCGGGTCTCGCGTTCGACAAGGAGATTGATCGGGCGCTGAAGAAGGCCAAGTGTGCGATCGTGTGTTGGTCCCCGAAGGCCGCAAGGTCCGGTTGGGTCAAACGAGAAGCGCGCCTTGCAAAGCAGCAGGGAAAAATCGTTCCGGCCTTTCTGGAATATTGCAGTCCTCCACGCGGTTACCGGGACCTGCACATCAGCGATCTGACGTCATGGGATGGCCGCAGCGATCATGCCGAATGGTCCACACTGCTCGACAGGATAGGAGACCTTGTCGGCAGGAAGGGGCTCAAGGAGCTTCATGCCGCGCGTCAGGTGGGCGGCGATGAGGCCCTCGCGATGTGGGCCGAGAAATATCCGGAAGATCCCGTTTCGGTAAACTATCTGGGCCTCTTCGACAGCTACTCGGATTTGGAAGCCCCGCCCGGTGGAAGTGAAAATCTGGCGGGCAGGGTCATGTTCTACAAGCGCCCGGAACCGTTGAATCCGACAGATCACGGGCATCTGGGAATCAAGCGCGTCAACCGCCCGTTCGTCTTTGCACGGAATTCACATGCCATTCCGATCACGGCGACCGAATTCGGCAGCGCCGCACCGAGCAGTCCGCTTATCTTTACCGGGGAAGACCGGTCCCCCGTGATGGTGCTGGGCGCGGTGGAGGGCCTGAACACGTTTATCCGGCGCGATGCGTCGGTGGATTCGGAATCCTACATCCCTGCCTTCATCCGACGATATCCGTTCGTGTTTGCCAACGACGAAGGAGACGACAAACTCCTGCTGTGCATCGACCGGTCCGCCCGCATCGTTTCAGACACTCCTGACATTCCCTTTTTCGAGAACGGGGAGCCATCGGAATTTACCCGGAACGCAATTGAGTTTTGCAAGGAATTTGAACGTCAGCGGCGCGCAACGGTTGAATTCGTTGAAGAGCTGCAACGCCTTGATCTGTTCGCCAAGAAGAGCGCGATTGTCCGAACCGATGAGGGCGATGAGGGCTCGAACAGGGTGCTTGCAGAGTTTTGGGCTGTGGACGAACAGCGGCTGAACGCGCTCGATACCAAGAGCTTCATGGGGCTGAAGGAGACAGGTGCCCTGGCTGTCATATATGCCCATCTCGTCTCGCTCCTGAACTGGCCCAGCCTGTACCAGAGATCGATCAACCGCCTGAAGTCTGACGGCAAGCTCGCCCAGATTCCGAAAGGCTCGTTCAAGATTCTCTAGCCAAACGTGCGGCGTTTCGCATTCTGGTCTCCATTGGCCGGCTCGGCGACTTTCCCGATCGGCCATGGCTCTTTCGTCGAACCTGTGCCAGATGCCGATTGTCTATTATCCCGGAGAACGGCTATCACCGTAGCTATGACCGACCTGCTTCTTATCCGCATAACCTGTCCGTCCCGCCGTGTGGCCGAGGACATCGGCGATGCCGCCGTCGAACACAAGCTGGCGGCCTGTGCCAATCTCGAAGGGCCGGTCTCGTCCACCTATCGCTGGAAGGGCGTGGTCGAGCAGGCCTTCGAATTCATCCTCTGGCTCAAGGCGCCGAAGGCGAACTGGGACCGGATCGAGGCCCTCGTCCTCACGCACCACCCCTATGATGTGCCCGCCCTGATCGCGATGCCATGCGTTGCCGCGCATGAGCCCTATGAGGCCTGGGTGCACGAGAATACGGAAAGCTGATGCCCACGGAACGTATCACCGCCGCCTTCGGCCGCGCGAAGGCGGACAAGCGCGCTGCCCTCGTCGCCTATATCATGGCCGGCGACCCCGACCTTGAGACAAGCTATCGGAGCCTTTGCGCCGTGCGCGACAATGGCGCGGACATCATCGAGCTGGGCGCCCCTTTCACCGATCCGATGGCCGACGGCCCCGCGATCCAGAAAGCGGGCCTGCGCGCACTCGCCGCGAAGACGAGCCTGACCGATGTTCTGGCACTGGCCGCCCGCTTCCGGAAGGGTGACCAGACGACCCCGCTCATCCTGATGGGCTATGCCAATCCGGTCCATTCCATGGGCTATGCCGAGTTTGCCGCTGCCGCGGCCGAGGCCGGCATCGACGGCACGATCATTGTCGACCTGCCGCCGGAAGAGGACGCCCCGGTGCGGGCCGAATATGCCAGGCACGGGCTTTCGGTGATCCGTCTTGCCACGCCGACGACGCATGAAGCGCGCATGAAAAAGGTGGCCGAAGGCGCCTCCGGTTTCATTTATTTCGTCGCGGTGACCGGCGTGACCGGGGCCGGCAGCGCCGATCCTGAAGCGATCGCAGCGAATGTGGAAATGGCGCGAAAAGTGTCAGGCCTTCCGGTCTGCGTGGGTTTCGGTGTAAAAACCGGTGCGCAGGCTGCGGAAATGGCTAAAATTGCCGACGGGGTTGTCGTAGGCAGTGCTTTCGTGGAGCATGCGGCTGCAGCGCACGAATCGGGGGATTTCGCCCGCGCACCGTCAGGCATGGGGGCCCTGGCAAAGGAACTGAGTTCGGCGATCGCCAAGGTCGTCAAATCGTAGCGCCTGTTACAGCCGTGGAGGTTGTCGGATGAACTGGATCAACAAGGTCACGCCGCCCGGCCTGAAGACCATGCTGACCACCAAGAAGGACACCCCGGACGATCTCTGGGTGAAATGTCCGGTCTCGGGGGAACTGGTCTACAAGACAGACCTTGAAGAGAACTGGCACGTCACGCCGGCCGGCGCGCACCTGCGCATCTCGCCGCGCACCCGGTTCCGCCTCCTGTTCGATGATGAGCGCTGGGAGCCGATCGAGCTGCCCGAAGTGCCGATGGACCCGCTGAAATTCAAGGACGACAAGCCCTATCCCGCGCGCCTCAAGGCCGCCAAGGCCAAGATTGCCGCGCGCGAGAAGAAGGAAACAGAGGCCGGCGGCGCGCCGCTATTGCAGGATGACTGCATGGTCGCGGCCTATGGCAAGATCGGCGGCGTGCCGGCGGTCGTTCTGGTGCAGGACTTTGCCTTCATGGGCGGCTCGCTTGGCATGGCGGCCGGCGAAGGCTTCATCACCGCCGCGCACATGGCCCTCGCCCGCAAGGCGGCCTTTGTGGTCTGCACAGCCTCTGGCGGCGCCCGTATGCAGGAAGGCACGCTCTCCCTGATGCAGATGCCGCGCACGACGCTCGCCATCAATGAGCTGGCCGATGCGAAACTGCCCTATGTCGTCGTGCTGACCGACCCGACCTCGGGCGGCGTCTCGGCCTCCTACGCCATGCTGGGCGACGTACACATTGCCGAGCCGGGTGCGATGATCGCCTTTTCCGGCCCGCGCGTGATCGAGCAGACCATTCGCGAGAGCCTGCCCAAGGGCTTCCAGCGGGCGGAGTTCCTGCGTGAGAAGGGTCAGGTCGATATCGTGGCCGACCGGCGCCAGCTGAAGACGACGCTGTCGCGGGTGCTGTCCATGCTGATGCCGAAATCGCGCCGCGCCAGCGACAGCATTCCGGCCTCGCTTACCGCTCCGAAAACGCACGTGGCCAAGGCAAAAGACGCTTGAGCCAAGACAGTCCGGCCGTTGCAGCGGCGCTGAAGCGTTTCGAAGGCCTATATCCGGAAACCATTCACCTCTCGCTCGGGCGCGTGCAGGGCGCGCTTGAAGCGCTTGGCCGTCCGCAGGACAGGTTGCCGCCGGTCATCCATGTTGCCGGCACCAACGGGAAGGGGAGTACGTCGGCCTTCATGCGCGCCATGGCCGAGGCCGCCGGCCTCACCGTGCATGTTTTCACCAGCCCGCATCTTGTCCGCTTCAATGAACGCATCCGCCTGGCCGGGGATATCGTGGATGACGACCGCCTGATCGGCTGGCTCGACCGGACCTATGACACGCTGAAAGGTAGTGAGATCACGCATTTCGAGGCAACGACGGCGACGGCCATGCTCGCTTTCTCCGAAGTGCCGGCGGATCTCCTGATCCTCGAAGTGGGCCTTGGCGGGCGCTATGACGCGACCAATGTGATCGACGATCCGGCGCTCTGCGTGATTACGCCGGTGGACTTCGACCACAAGGCTTTCCTCGGCTCGGACCTGCGCAAGATTGCCGGGGAGAAGGCCGGCATCATCCGCTATGGCCGCCCGGTGCTCTCGGCCATCCAGCGCAAGGTGTGCGACGAGGTGATTGCCGCCGAAGCGGCCAAGCAGAAGGCGCCGCTCTATCGCCTGAAGGCGCACTTTATCGATGCCATGCCGGATAATCTCGGCCTGATCGGGGAACACCAGCGCGCCAATGCCGCGCTCGCCGCCATGGCGATGCAGCTGTTCGGACAGTCGACCCGGATTTCGCAGGACGCCATCTTCCAAGGCGCCCGCACGGCGACTTGGCCGGCGCGGATGCAGAGACTGAACAAGGGCCCGCTGACGGACCTGGTGCCCGGCAAGGAAGTCTGGCTGGACGGCGGGCACAATCCGCATGCCGCCCGCGCCATCGCCCGGCACCTGAAGCAACAGCCGGGGCGGACGGTGCTGGTCTCGGCCATGCTCGCCTCGAAGGACGCGACCGGCTTCTTCATGCCGTTCCGATACTTCCGGCCGGATGTGTTCACCGTGCCGAATGCGCCGGGTCACCGCGCCGCCGATCCGGGCGCACTGGCCGAGGCCGCGCGCACTGCGGGACTGGAAGCGACTGCTTGCGACAGTCTCGAAGCCGGCCTGAAAGCCGCCGCGGCGACCGGAGCCGAACGTATCCTGATCTGCGGATCGCTTTATCTTGCCGGGGAAGTGCTGGCCAAGAATGGCGAGCCGCCAGTCTAGCGTTACATCGCCCGCGCTCGTGCTTCGACTTCGCTCAGCATGAGCGCTCCGGGTGTGCGACAAGCAGGAAACTCATCCTGAGCGAAGTCGAAGGATGACAGGACAGCGCTCGGAGTTGCCCCCAAGAAAGAAGGGCGGCCAAACAGGCCGCCCCTCACACTCTACTCACATACTCTACTGTCCGGAACTATGGGCAAAAACCCTTAAGTGTTCACGAACCTCGTTGACCGCAGGGCCTTAGCTGCCTTTGGCGAGCAGGTTGCGGATTTCTTCCAGAAGCACTTCCTGGCGCGGCGGTTCGGCCGGGGCGGCTTCTTCTTCCTTTTTCATCTTGTTCATGCCCTTGATGATCAGGAACATCACGAAGGCGACGATGAGGAAGGAAATGATGGCGGTGATGAAGTTGCCGACTTCCATGACGGCGGCGGGCTTGATCACTTCGCCGGCGGCGTCGAGCTGTTCCTGAACCACGGTCAGCTTCCAGGCCGACAGGTCGAGGCCGCCCATGATCGGGGCCAGGATCGGCAGGAACACGCCCTGGATGAAGGCGGTGACCACCGTTGCAAACGCGCCCCCCATGACAAAGCCGACAGCCATGTCGATGAGGTTCCCCTTCATCGCGAATTCCTTGAATTCCTTGAGCATAGTATCCCCTTTCCTGAGGTGTCTCTCCCAAACGCCTTGCCGATTTCATCAGCTCATTCGGTTGAACGGTCAAGACAGCACAACAGGAGCGCGAAATCGCGCCGGCCTATCTCGCCTCGGGGTCTTCGCCGCCATTGACGCGGGCCCGCAATTCCTTGCCGGCCTTGAAGAAGGGAACTGCCTTGGCCGGCACTTCCACCGGCTCGCCGGTACGCGGATTGCGGCCCTTGCGGGAGTCGCGCTTGCGCACCGAAAAGGCGCCGAACCCGCGCAGTTCCACGCGGTCGCCCCGGGAGAGGGCGGTGCCGATCTCGTCGAGGATGACATTCACCACTTTCTCCAGGTCTTCCTGGCGGAGATGGGAATATTCCTGTGCGAGTTTTGCAATCAGTTCCGACTTCAGCATGTGTTTGTTCTTAAACGCAATTGCGGCGGAGACGCTAGGCCCCCGCCGCAAACATTGCAAGAAATTTAGGGGACTAGCCGTCCCCTAAGGTTTCCCGGGATCAGCCCTGAAGCTCTTCAGCCTGGGCTTTCCACTCTGCGCCCTTGCCGGACGTACCGACTTCGGCTTCCAGAGCTTCCAGCTGCTCATCCGTCATTCCGGCGATTTGCCAGAAGTGGAAGATGCCGGCTTCGTTCAGCTTCTTCTCGAAGGCCGGACCGACGCCCTTGATCTTTTTCAGATCGTCGGCATCGCCCTGCGGGCCTGCGAGACGGCCAGTGTCGCCATCGGCCGCCGGAGCGGCCTTTGCCTCGCCCTTGCCAACGCCCGAAGAGGCGAGGGCCGCACCCAGGATGTCGCCCAGCGAGGCGCCGGCGTCTGCCGAGCCATACTGTGCCACGGCCTCGGCTTCCTCGGCGATTTCGAGGGCCTTGATCGAGAGCGAGACGCGGCGCGTGGCGCGGTCGACCTGGATCACCTTCGCATCGACCTTGTCGCCAACGGCAAACCGTTCCGGACGCTGGTCTGCGCGGTCACGCGACAGATCCGAGCGGCGGATGAACGATTTGATCGCCGGGGCGCCGAACTCGACCTCGATGCCGCCCGAGGTGACCTCGGTGACGGTGCAGGTCACGGTGGCGCCGCGCTTCACGCTTGCGCCGCCGTCCGATGCTTCCATCGGGTCGCCGGAGAGCTGCTTGATGCCGAGCGAGATGCGCTCCTTGTCGATATCGACGTCGAGCACTTTCGCGCGGACCATGTCGCCCTTGTTGTAGGCTTCGATGGCCTGGTCGCCGGACTTGTCCCAGGCGATGTCGTTGATGTGCACCATGCCGTCGAGGTCCGGGCCGAGGCCGACGAACAGGCCGAATTCCGTGATGCCACGAACTTCGCCTTCGATCTCGGTGCCGACCGGATGCTCAGCCAGGAAGGCCGACCACGGATTGTCCATGGTCTGCTTGAGGCCGAGGGAGATGCGGCGCTTGTCGCTGTCGACGTCCAGCACTTCCACATCGACTTCCTGAGAGGTCGAGAGGATCTTGCCGGGGTGGACGTTCT
>JAGQRO010000147.1 GCA_020425315.1 Hyphomonas sp.
AGTCGCGCGCGCCTTCCGGGCTCGACGCTGTCAGGATCGGCGTCTGGTATTCGGTAAAGCCCTGCTCGATCATGCGGCGGCGCAGGCTGGCGATCACATCGCTGCGCAGGATCATGTTCTTGTGCAGCGTCTCGCGGCGCAGGTCCAGGTAACGGTGCTTCAGGCGGATGTCTTCGGGATATTCCGGCTCGGCAAACACCGGCAGCGGCAGCTTTTCGGCCGCGCTCTCGATAATGAACGTCTCGGCCGGCAGCTCAACCTCGCCTGTCGGCAGTTCCGGGTTTACCGCTTCTGAGTCGCGGGCGATCAGCTTGCCGGTGACCGTCAGCACGCTCTCGGCGGAGGCGCGCTTGGCATCCTCATAGAAGGCCGCATTCGGATACACGACAACCTGCGTCAGGCCGTAATGGTCACGCAGGTCGATGAACAGGGCGCCGGCATGCTCGCGCCGGCGGTGCAGCCAGCCCGACAGTTTGACGGTTTCGCCCACTTGGGCCTTGCGAAGTTCCCCGCAGGTATGGGTGCGGTAGGCATGCATCGGATCGGTCTCCGGAAGGTCGGATCAGTTGAAAAGGTTAACGACAGGCATTGCCTCTCGCATTTGTTCTGGCGATGCGATACGCAAGCCCGCGATGACTGACAACACCCTGACTCCCATTACTGAGCAGTCGGCGCTGGAAGATTTGTGCGGCAAACTGGCCGAAAGCGACTTCATCTGCGTCGATACCGAATTCCACAGGGAGACGACCTACTGGCCGGAACTGTGCCTGGTGCAGGCCTCTGCCCCCGGCGTGGAAGGCCTGATCGACCCCCTGGCAGAGGATCTGGACATCGGTCCGTTCCTGAACCTGATTGCCGCCGACAACCGCGTGAAAGTGTTCCATGCCGCCCGGCAGGATATCGAGATCTTCAACCGGCTGATCGGCCACCCGCCCGGCCCGGTGTTCGACACCCAGGTGGCCGCCATGGCGCTCGGCTATGGCGACTCGATCTCCTATGACAACCTCATCCAGCGTGTCCTGCGCCGGTCGATCGACAAGTCCAGCCAGTTCACGGACTGGATGCGCCGGCCCCTGTCCCAGAAGCAGCTGGTCTACGCTCTCGGCGACGTGACCCATTTGCGCGATGCCTATCTCATCATGCGCGAGAAGCTGGAATCGACCGGTCGCATGGGCTGGGTGCGCGAAGAGATGGCGGAGCTGGAAGACCCGGCAAAATACGACACAGACCCGGCCAATGCCTGGCAGCGCCTGAAGCTGCGTACGCCCAAGAAAGACTATGCCGCCATCGTCGCCGCCGTCGCCGCCTGGCGCGAGCAGCTGGCGCAGGATCTCGACAAGCCGCGCCGCCGCATCCTCAAGGATGACGCGATCCAGGAGATCGCCAGCCAGAAGCCGCGCTCGGAAAATGACTACAACCAGCTGCGCGCCGTTCCGAACGGCTTCATCCGCTCACGGCATGGCCAGGGCCTCATCGATGCGGTGAACGCCGCCATGGAGAACCCGGACGATTACGCGCCGAAGATGGAACCGCGCCAGCAAAACGCCCAGATCCCCGCCGGCGCGCCGGAACTCCTGAAAGTGCTGCTGAAACATGTCTCGGAAGAGAATGATGTCGTCCCGCGCCTCATCGCCAATGCGGCCGACATTGACCGCATCGCCCGCGGCGAAACCTCCGAGGACATCCCGGCCATGAATGGCTGGCGCTATGAGATTTTCGGCAAGCGGGCCCACGCGCTCCTGTCGGGCAAGCTGGCTGTATCGTTCGAGGGCGGACAGGTCCGCCTGTTCGACGTCTGAGGATCAGCCGATCCGGATCTCCGGCTGAAGGCGCAGCGCATTGGCCGTCTGCGCAAGCCGCTTCGACACGGTTTCCGACACCATGGCCTCGTCCGTCCGGCGCACGCCGAGGCAGAGCTTGCCGTCCTCACGCGACAGCCGCGCCCGGCGCAGGATCGGCCCTGAGCGGCCGGAGAAGACAGCGCCGAGCCGCATGGCGCTGCCGAGCTGCTGGGCGCGGGCATCCTGCGTCTCGCTGGTCAGGGCGACATATTCCTTCGGCCGCTTGAAATCCTTCTGATAGCGGCAGCCCACCGCATAGGCGATCATCGCGCGCTCGGCATGGGTGACGCCCGAATAGGGCGCCCGCAGGGCCTGTTCATAGGCCAGCAGCGCCCGATGGTCCGGATGGAACCGGCCGGCACTATCCGCCATCATGCAGGCGGCCCGCTCGATCCGGAGGTCTGCAGACGGCGAACCGAACAGGTCCGCCTCCGGCCCGAAAGCCGGGGCGATGAAATCGTGCAGCGCCTGGCCGAAGGCGATCTGGGTGTGGTCCAGCCGCACGAAGGCAATCACGCCATCAAGCAGCGGATCGGCGATCGCCGCGCCGGTCAGATCGGTCAGCACGCCTTCGCGCAGGCCGCTGGACGACATGGTCACGCCATCGAACTTGCCGGCTTCCAGCACTTCCTCCAGCAGGATTGCCGCAATGTGCATGTGGCGGGAGCGCCGCTTGTCGACCGCCTCGACCTGCGCCCGCGCGGCCGGCGTCGTCAGCGCATCGATGCAGAGCTTGGCGGCCCGCGCTACCTGGCCGGCATTCATCTGGTATCCCTGCACGACCTGCAGGGCGTAATTCTCCATCTCCATATTGATCTTGGCGAAAGTCCGCCACGCGCCGCCCACGGCAAAGAAGCGCCCTTTCGCGCCTCTCAGCACGCTGGACGTCTTGATCTCCGCCTTGATGGCCTTGCGCAGCTCTTTCACATTGCCGGCCACTTCACCGAGCGAGAGCGGCCCGAGCATGAGGCTTTCGCCCTTTTCATCCTCACCGCCGACCGTCTTGAATTCGAGGCTCGACCCGCCAAGGTCGCCAATCACGCCATGCGGGTCGTGGAAGCTGGCAGCCACGCCAAGCGCAGAGAGCCGGGCCTCGTCCTCACCGGAAAGGATCGAGACCGGGCGGCCGAGAATCCGGTTCGCCTTGCGGATGAACACATCGCCATCGGACGCCGCACGCACCGCCGCCGTCGCCACGGCGGAAAAGTTGCGCAGGTTGAGCGCCTTCAGGATGGCCCGGTAGCGCGAGAGCGCCGCCAGCGCCGCCACCTGTCCGGTCTCGGACAATTGCCCGGTATTCATCAGTCCCTCGCCGAGCCCGGCCATGACCTTTTCGTTGAACGTGGGCAGGATGGAGGATCCCAGAACGTCAAAGATGACAAGGCGCACCGAGTTCGACCCGATGTCGATAATTGCCGCGCGGTGGGAACTCGGGAAACTCATTTGCCCTGCCGTCCTTTCGGTGACAGGCGCGGCGGCAGGCTGACCTCAAGCGCCCGTCCGCGGCCGGACAGGCTCGGATTGTCCATGAAATACCGGTGCGCGGAAAATCCGTCCGTATCGGCATCCGGCCTGACCCGGCGATAGGACCCGTCTTCCTGCATCATCCAGGATTGCAGTTCGTCATTGAGGTTGGCGACCATGATCTGGTTCATCACCTGGCGGTGCACGGTCGGGTTCTCGATCGGCACCAGCGCCTCAACCCGCCGGTCGAGGTTTCGCGGCATCCAGTCAGCCGAAGAGATGAACACTTTCGACTGCGCCGAGGGCAGCGCATGGCCATTGGCGAAACAGATGATGCGCGAATGTTCCAGGAAGCGTCCGATGATGCTCTTGACCGTGATCGTCTCCGACAGGCCCGGCACGCCGGGGCGCAGGCAGCAGATGCCGCGCACAACGAGCGCAATCGGCACGCCCGCCTGGCTTGCCTTGTAGAGCGCGTCGATGACATCGCCATCGACCAGCGAATTCATCTTGGCCCAGATGCCGCTCGGCTTGCCCTTGCGGGCCGCGGCGGCCTCCGCATTGATCATGCTGATCAGGGAGTCCTTCAGCGTCAGCGGCGACATGGCGATCTTTTCAAGCTTCGGGCCGACTTCCGGCGGCTCGCGATAGGCCGTCACGAAGTTGAAGAGGCGCCCGGCGTCGCGGCCAAGGGCCGGGTCCGCCGTAAACAGCGACAGATCGGTATAGATGCGGGCATTGACCGGATGGTAGTTGCCGGTGCCGTAATGGGTATAGGTGCGAAGTTCCCCGCCTTCCCTGCGGACGACCAGCGAGACTTTCGCGTGCGTCTTGTACTCGATAAATCCGTACACGACCTGAACGCCCGCACGCTCCAGATCGCGCGCGAGGCGCAAATTCGCTTCCTCGTCGAACCGCGCCTTGATTTCCACAAGGGCGGTCACGTTCTTGCCGGCTTCGGCTGCCTCGATCAGGGCCGCAACAATCGAGGAATTGCTGGTCGTCCGGTAGAGCGTCTGCTTGATCGCCACGACGGCCGGGTCGGCGGCGGCCTGGCGCACGAACTGGACGACGACATCGAAACTCTCGAATGGGTGATGGACCAGGATGTCCTTCATCCGGATCGCGGCGAAACAGTCCCCGCCCATTTCGCGGATACGTTCCGGATAGCGCGGATCGTAAGGCGGGAAGAGCAGATCCGGCCGGTCATCGACGATCAGTTCCGACAGCTGCGCCATGCCGAGAATGCCGTCATAGAGGACGACGTCGGCTTCCTCGGCGCCGATCTCCCGCGTGATGAACTCGCGCAGCCGTGACGGCGCGCTAGACTGCATCCGCAGGCGGACGATCCGGCCGCGCCTACGCTGCTTCAGCAACACTTCGAATTCGCGGATCAGATCTTCGGCTTCTTCCATCACCTCGATATCGCTGTCGCGTACGATGCGGAACAGGCAGCGGTCGCGTTCCTCGAAGCCGGGGAACAGGTCCCCGATGAACAGGCCGATGACATCTTCGAGGGGAATAAACCGCAGCGCGCCCTTCGGCCCCTTGGTGAGACGGATGAAACGGCGCACGAAAGACGGCAGCGGCACGATGCCGATATGCGCAAGGTCTTCCTTCTCGGACACAAGATCCAGCGCGATGGAGAAGCCGAGATTGGGAATGAACGGGAACGGATGCGCCGGGTCTACCGCCAGCGGTGTCAACACCGGGAAGATGTGATTGCGGAAGAAATCATCGAGTTCGGCGCGTTCGCGCTTCGTCAGTTCCTTCACCGAGAGAACGTGAATGTTCTGCCCTTCGAGCTCCTCTTTCAGCTGCCGCCAGCGGGCCTGTTGCTCGGCAATGAGGTTGAGCGAGCGCTCCTCGATCAGCTCCACCTGTTCGGCAGCCGTCAGGCCTTCCTGGCTGCGCCGGGTAACGCCGGCCCGCACCTGTTCGCGCAGGCCCGCATAGCGCACCATTTCGAACTCATCGAGATTGCTGGCCGAGATCGACAGGAAGCGCAGGCGCTCCAGCAGAGGATGGCGCCCATTGGCAGCCTCTTCCAGCACACGCCGGTTGAAGTCCAGCCAGGACAGTTCCCGGTTCAGGTACCGTTCCGGCGACTGCATCAATTGCTTGCCGCTCATGGCTGCGCCCTCCGGCATGTCGGCCCCTCTTCCTGCCCGCGTCAATCCTGCGGCGGCTGTTCCGGCGATGACAGCCCCATCGCCTCCAATACTTCCTTTGCCAGCGGAACTGAAGGCGCCCGCCCGGTGCTTGTGACACCATGGCTCAGCTTTTCCGCGAATTGCTCGATGGCCTCGTAGGACAGATCGAGGCGCGGAGCCAGATACGCAATTATGTCTTCTTCCAGTTTCAGATAATGCCGCGCCGCCGCCATCATCAACCGGCCTTTGAGCATGGTCTCGTCCGGCGGCATGATTTCCGCCAGCGGCATGGAATTCAGCCGGGATTTGAGATCGGCAGACCGGGTCAGCCATTGCGACGGGCTGCGCTGGGCCGACAGCAGCAGCCGCCCGCCCGCTTCGGCCACCTGGTTGATCAGGGTCAGCAGCCGGTCGCCATCGGTCGCCTGATCGGCATCGTCCACCGCCACGAAACCCGGCGCCAGCGCGGCGATTGCCGGGGCCTTCAGCGCGGTGACGTCGCCTGCCTGCAGCAGCGTGCCGCCCTTTTCGGCGCACCAGGCGGCCAGGATGGTCGACCGCCCGCTCGCCGGTGGGCCGATCAGGCAGAGGATCGGCGTCGGCCACTTGCCGGGCTGGCGCACGACGCCGACAGCCGAACGGTTCGACTCCGACACGACCAGCCGGTCAAAGTCCGGCGCCGTTGCCGGGAAGGCAAGGCTCATCTGGTCTGGTTGTCCGGTCGGAACCGAAGGCCGTTTGCTCACTGAATGCCTGACGCGGATATGGCCGATCGCAGCACCCAGCCGGCATCGGGCTCGTCATTGAGCGCCACGCCGCGCTGCAGCAGGTCTCCCTGCAGGCGCTGCGGATCGCCGACAAAGGCGAAGCTGACCAGCGCCCCGTCGCGGGCGACGGCATTGGTCTTGAAATCGGAGACAAGCGGCGAGCGCGCGAGCGCCCCGCGCAGCGTGTTCCACTCGGCGAGCGAGGTGTAGCGCGCCGTGGCGCTTGCCTGCGTCTTGGCACCGCCGCGAATGACCGAAGCCTGTTTCCAGTTCTCGCCCAGCAGGCGCGAGACCGCCACAGCCGCATCCTTCAGGGTCGGCATTGGCGGGGTGGCACCGATGGATTCCGTCCCGGCCGCGGTCACAACGGAGACCTGGACGCGCCAGGCGCCTTCCCGGCCCATGAGTTCGGCCAGAACGCCGCGCTTGGCCCGCTGGCTCGCCACTTCCGGGATCAGGTCGTTCCAGGTGCTGAAGGCCGAGTAGCCGGGGCTGTTCGCGGTGACATGAGGCGCCAGAGCGCCAGGATTGTTCTCGCCCAGCGCCATGCGCCAGGCGTCTTCCAGCGCATAATTGGACGCCAGCGGCACCATCAGGCCAAGCGGCGCCTGCGTATCGACATAGGGCACGCGCAGGCCGTCGAGGTGGGCGCGCACCATCAGCGGGTTGTAGACGACCCGCAGAACGCCCTTGTAGCGGCCGGCCCCGGCGGTCTCCTCCTGCACGTCCACAGCGGCGGAAAGGCGCTCGGCCAATGCCGCTGTTACCGGGATGCCGCCGGCTGCGGCGCGGTCTTCAGCAAGCGTGATCTTCTCCAGCAGCAGCCGCAGGCCCGCCGTGCGCGCCGCCGCCATTGCCCGCTCACGCGCCTCGATCAGCGATCCGGCCGTTTCGTCCACCGCCAGATCCGGAATGGTATAGACATCGCGCGTATCGGCTTTCGCGCCGGAAACCAGCACAAGTGCCGCGAATGCGGCGGCGAGAAGCATACGAATCATGGTCAGAGACCTCCTCGGCTGGCGACCTTGTAGCAAGTCCGGCTCCCGGCTGGAACCGCACGCGGCACTGGCAGAACTCTTTTGCACATGCTAACGCGCGAGACGCCATGACAGAGCCGAACAGACCGTCCCTTTCTTACCGCGATGCCGGTGTCGATATTGAGGCAGGCGAGCGCCTCGTCGGCGCCATCGGGCCAATGGCCAAGGCCACCCACCGGGCCGGCGTGATGGGCAATCTGGGCGGCTTCGGCGCCCTGTTCGACGCCAAGGCGGCCGGCTACACCGACCCGATCCTTGTCTCCGGCACGGATGGCGTCGGCACCAAGCTGATGCTGGCCTTCGAGACCGGCATTCACCACACAGTGGGCGTGGACCTGGTCGCCATGTGCGCCAATGATGTTCTGGCGCAGGGCGCCGAGCCCCTGTTTTTCCTTGATTATTTCGCCACAGGCAAACTGGAGGAAGGGATCGCCGAGGCGGTCATTTCCGGCATTGCCGAAGGCTGCCGCCAGTCTGGCTGTGCCCTCATCGGCGGCGAGACGGCCGAGATGCCGGGCATGTACCCGCCCGGCCATTATGACCTTGCCGGCTTTGTCGTCGGCGCCGTGGACCGCGACAAGGTGCTGCCCCGCACCGGCACGATGCAGGCGGGCGACCTTCTGGTCGGCGTCGGCTCCTCCGGCCCGCACTCCAATGGCTATTCGCTGATCCGCCGCATCGTCGAGCGTGAGGGCCTTGCCTATGACGGCCCCTCGCCCTTCTCGAACACCACGCTTGGCGAGGCGCTGCTGACGCCGACGCGGCTCTATGCGAACATTGCGCTGCCCCTGATCCGCAAGGGTCTGATCAAGGGCCTCGCCCATATCACCGGCGGCGGCCTCACCGAGAACACGCCGCGCATGTGCCCGGACACGCTGGTGCCGGTGATCAACCGCTCCGCCTGGACGCCGCCGCCCGTGTTCAGATGGCTGCAGGAAGCCGGCAACGTCTCCGAAGACGAGATGCACCGCACCTTCAATATGGGCGTCGGCCTCGTTTTCTGCGTCGCCGTGGAAGACGCCGACCAGGTCTGCGCCGAGCTGCATGTCGCCGGTGAAGCGCCGGTCGTTCTGGGGCGCCTCGACCCCGCATGAGGCGGCTGAAACTCGCCATCCTGATTTCCGGGCGCGGCTCCAATATGGAAGCCCTGCTGCATGCGGCCGAGGACCCGTCCTATCCGGCCGTGCCGGTTCTCATCGCCTCCAACCGGCCGGATGCGAAAGGGCTGGAGACAGCCGCTGCGGCCGGCATTGCCACTGCCGCTGTCGACCACAAGGCCTATGGCAAGGACCGCGAAGCCTTCGAGCGCGCGCTCGATGCCGAGCTTGCCGCTGCGGATACGGAAATCATTGCGCTGGCCGGTTTCATGCGGGTGCTGACGCCCTGGTTCGTCGGCAAATGGGAAGGCCGGCTGGTCAACATCCACCCCTCCCTTCTGCCGAAGTACAAGGGCCTGCACACCCACCAGCGCGCCATCGAGGCGGGCGACGCTGAAGGTGGCTGCTCCGTGCACTGGGTATCGGCCGGCGTCGACGAGGGAGACGTCATCGCGCAGGCACGCGTGCCGATCGTGCCGGGCGACAGTGAAGACGATCTCGCCGCCCGCGTGCTGGTGGAAGAACACAAGCTGTATCCCCGCGCCCTCGCCATGGCGTGCGAGAACATCCTGCGCGCCGCGGGTTGAGCAGGCTCCCAGCGATGCTGCAGCTACTCGAAGCCAAGGAAGTCTTCAGCGCCGTCGCTATCGTGCTGACATTCATCGCCTTTGGACCCTACATCCTGTCCATCTGGCGCGGGAAGGCGCGGCCACACGCGTTTTCCTGGGTCATCTGGGGCGCAGGCACGATCGTCGTGGCCATCGCTCAACTGTCCGATATGGCTGGCGCGGGCGCATGGCCGATTGCCCTGTCAGGCGTCATCACGATTGGCGTTGCAGCGCTCGCCTTCCTTAAAGCTGGTGACACCCGGTTCCTGAGAGTGGACTGGGTCTTCCTGCTCCTTGCCGCCAGCGCCCTGCCACTCTGGTACGCCACGAGCGAAGCATTGTCGGCCGTCGTCATCCTGACATTTGTGGATCTGCTCGGCTTCGGGCCTTCCGTGCGCAAGGTCATCCAGCTGCCGCATGAGGAGAACGCGACGTTTTTCGGTCTGGGCGCCCTGCGCAATGGCTTCGTCCTCCTCGCCCTGGAACATTATTCGTGGACGACGGCTCTGTTTCCGGCAGCCGTCGGCGGCGCCTGCATCGCCTTCGCTGCCCTGATCCTGATACGCCGGCGTGCCGTTGGCTCGCCCCTGGCCAGCTAGACACCCGACAACAAAAAAGGCCGGCACAGGGCCGGCCTTTGATAGGGACTGCTTGCCCGAAGGCTGTGCCTCAGCCGACGATGTCAGCCTCGGAGAAGAATTGCGCGATTTCGAGGGCGGCGTTCTCGTCGGAGTCCGAACCGTGCACCGAGTTCTCGCCGATCGATTTCGCATAGAGCTTGCGGATCGTGCCGTCGGCGGCATCGGCCGGGTTGGTGGCGCCCATCACTTCGCGGTATTTCGCAACGGCGTTCTCGCCTTCCAGCACCTGAACGACCACCGGACCGGAGGTCATGAACTCGACCAGCTCACCGAAGAAGGGGCGCTCGGAGTGGACAGCGTAGAAGCGCTGGGCCTGCCCCTCGGTCATCTGGATGCGGCGCTGGCCGACGATGCGCAGGCCGGCCTGTTCGATGACGGCATTGACGGCGCCGGTCAGGTTACGCTCGGTCGCGTCGGGCTTGATGATGGAGAATGTGCGCTGGACAGCCATTGTGGAATTCCTGATCTGGGAGATGTGCGCGGCCTATAGCGGCGCCCGCGCGCCGGGGCAAGGACACAGCACCACCTTGCGCTGACCTGAAGCAGGGATTAGGGCCCAGACCTGCTCAATCCCGCAAGGATACGTCATGAATACGCTCCCGCCCTGCCCGAAATGCGGCTCTGTCTACACCTATGAGGACGGCACCATGCTGGTCTGCCCGGAATGCGCCCATGAATGGGCGCCGGGAGAAGCTTCTGCGGCTGACGAAAAGGTCGTGAAGGATTCCAACGGCAATCCGCTGGCCGACGGCGACAGCGTGGTCGTCATCAAGGATCTCAAGGTGAAGGGCAGTTCGCTGGTGGTAAAGCGCGGCACCAAGGTGAAGAATATCCGCCTCGTCGATGGCGACCATGACATCGACTGCCGCATCGATGGCGTCGGCCAGATGGGCCTGAAATCGGAATTCGTGAAGAAGGCCTAGGCGCCCGCTTCCTTCCACGCGCCCTTGCCGGTCTGCTGGAAATAGCGGGTCACGAGGCCGGCATCCTTGGCCGCCTTGAACACTTCCCGCGCCGCGCCGCGCGCTTCGGTGTCGCCATCGTCGAACATCATCATGCAGCGCGTATAGGGCGCATCGACCGGCACTTTCACCCCGTCCATCAGGAACAGGGCGGCGGCCTCATTCGCATTATCGGCCTTTGACGAGATCAGGACCGGCTGGCGTTTCGGATCGAGACCCGGCGCCTCGGCCTGTCCGTGCGGCAGGAAGGAAGCGTCGTCATAGGTCCAGAGTGCCGCATCCAGCGCCGCGCGCCGGTCCGCACTCGGGCTGACGGCGAGCACGCGCCAGCCCGCCTCCAGGCATTTGGACATGAGGGGCGCCGCCGCCTGCTCCAGCGTAGTGCGGGAGAGATGGTAGAACCACCATTCCGGCTTCGGCGCCTCAGTCATCGGCCAACCAGAGATCTGAACTCGGCGAACGCATAGAGCTCCCGGACTTTGAGATCCGGAAATCCAGACGGATGAAACCAAAGTCCGGCATACCGAGGAAGATAGGCAAACACGTCCGTCGTGAAGGCAATCGATCGACTAAGTCGCTGCTCCATTTCCAGCACCGTCCATCCCAACTCATCGTCGTCGAGGCGCAGGTCCCCTCCAATCCAAGACTCTGGACTGACTGTCTCTCCCATCGCCTGGGACAGCCAGTCACAGAATTCTCGAAGACAGGGGCTTTTGCTTTGCGCCAATTATCCCTCGTAATTGTCCGCGATCCAGCGATCCAGCAGGCGCGGGCCGAAGCCGGAGGCCCAGCTGACGTCCAGCGCCGCTTTCTCGCCCTCGACCCAGGCCGTGCCGGCAATGTCGAGGTGGGCCCATTTCACGCCATCCTTGATGAAGCGCTTGAGGAACTGCGCCGCCGTGATCGA